>JAEWFG010000016.1 GCA_023388935.1 Pseudomonadota bacterium
GAGCAGGATCGAGATGCCGAAATTGCCGAAGAAGCGGTAGAAGAAGTCGAGGCCGAGGAACATCGGCTTGGTGATGAAGTAGAACCAGCCCCAGTCGATCAAGAGATCGAAATGGTTGAGGCCGAGCGCCTTGTTGTAGCCGCCGAGGCCGGCGAACGGGAATACGCCGACCACGCCGGCTTCCTTGGCGCCGGCAAACAGCCGCGCGTTCGCCGTGGCGGTGCCGCCGCTCGCGACGGTGACGGGATCGAGCAGGTAGTCGGTCTGGTAGGTGTGGATGTTGCCGACGGGCTTCGACGAGAAGCTTGCCTGGAGCTGGGCGCTGGTGTCCGGCAGCAGCGCCGAGGCCCAGTATTTGTCGGTCATGCCGAGCCAGCCATTGGTGGCCTTGAAGTTCACCTGCTTGGCTTCGTCGATCTTCTTGTAGGCGTATTCCTGCAAGCCATGGTCGCCGAGATAGCCGATCAGGCCTTCATGCAGGATGTAGTAGCCCGAGACCTGCGGCGTGCCGTGGCGCGAGATCAGCGCGAACGGATAGAGCGTGACCGGCGCGTTGCCGACATTGCTCACCTCGTCCTTGACGGTGAAGAGATAGTGGTCGTCGACCGAGATGGTGCGGCGGAAGGAGAGGCCCTCGCCATTATCCCATTTCAGCACCGCCGGCGTCGTCGGCGTCAGGCTGCCGCTGCCGTCCTGCTGCCAGACGGTCTGCGCGTCCGGCATCTTCGCCGTCACGCCCGTTGCCGCCACCCAGCCGAACTCGGCGTAATAGGGTTCCGCCGTGCCCGAGGGCGAATAGAGAATGATCGGCGGCGACTTCGGGTCGACAGTTTCGCGGTATTGCACCAGCGCGAGGTCATCGATGCGGCCGCCCTTCAGCGAAATGCTGCCGGCAAGCCGCGGCGTGTCGATCTTCACGCGCGGGCTGGCCGCAATCGCGATGTCGCGGGCAACGACCGGCTGGACCTGCTGATTCGCGGCCGGAGCCGCTGACGGCTGAGTCGCGCCGGCCTGCGGCGTGGCGCCCGGCGTCGCGGTGGCCGTCGGCTGCGGCGCGTTCTTCTGAAGCTCGGCCTGCGCCTGCTGCTGGGCGCGCTGCTTCTCCATTTGCGGCACGTTGTAGAAATACTGCCAGGCGATCAGCACCAGGCCCGACAGAATGACGGCGAGGATGGTATTGCGATTGTCGGTCATCTCTAATGTCTCGTCATCAATCCGGTTTGCCGCTGGTCGCTTCGGCGCGGCTGGGCCTTGCGCGGTCAGTTCTCGGGCCGCGTCCCTTCGACGGTCCCTTTGAAGGTCCCTTGGACGCCTGCCGCGCGGGCTTTGTGAACGCCGTGCGGAGGTCGTCGAGCATGGTCGCGAAGTCACGCGAGAGCGCGTCCCTCCGGCCGACCAGTACATAGTCATGATGGGGTTGCATCGACGCCGGATCGAGTCGCTTCACCAATTCGCGAAGCCGGCGGCGGATGCGATTGCGCGCGGGGGCGTTGCCGTTCTTTTTGGTAACGGTGAAGCCGATCCGGATCGGGCCGTCGTCGCGGCGGCGGCTTTGCAGGACGAACGCGGGACTATTCACCCGCGCGCCATTGGCAACGGCGAGGAAATCCGCCCGCTGCCTCAGCCGATCCATGATGAAATCCCAAAAAGGGGGTCCGGCTCAGGCGCTCAGACGCTTGCGGCCGCGAGCGCGGCGAGCGGCCAGAACCTTACGGCCGCCGGCAGTGGCGAGGCGGGCACGGAAACCGTGACGGCGCTTGCGCACCAGTTTGCTGGGTTGATAAGTCCGCTTCACGGGTTTTTCTCCGCTGACCGGGCAATTTGCCTGTAGAATGGATGATGAAGTCCGGAAGATGCGGCCCAAAACGGGCCCTTTCCGGCCCCAAGAGAGCCGCTCCCGGTATCGCACCGGTTCATCGCGGACAATTTGCGCGGCTTATAAGGGAGCGCCTTCTCTTCGTCAACGCCGCAGGAGCGCACGATCCCCGTGAATATCGCTGTTCGTGCGGGGTTTTAAACCCTTGAGATGGCAACTGGCGATATCCGCACTTACATCCCACTTGGGCAGATTAGCGATCCGTAATTTGACCGGGGCCGGGGCGGACCGCATCCTTCTCACCGTAAAGGCAGCGAGGGCGAATCTTCGTGGCAGCGACAGACCTCCAGCCGATCCAGGGTCCGGACCAGCCGGCGCCGCGCGCCCGCGGGTCGGGCGGGCTCGGCCTGTCCGGCAAGCTGCTGCTGCTCACGGTTCCCCTGGTGATGATCGCGGCGATCCTGCTCTACGTGCCCGCGATCGCCAATTTCTGGGTGAATCGGCTGAACGACCGTGTCGCGGCGGCCAATACGGCGGCCCTCGTGCTCGATGCCGCCCCGCTCGGCATGGTTCCCGATTCGCTGTCACGCCAGATCCTCAAGAGCATCAACGCCCGCGCCGTCGCCATCAAGATGGGCCAGCAGCGCCGGCTGCTCGCCAGCGACAATTTGCCGGCGGCCATCGAGCATGACATCGACCTGCGCGACATGACGGCCTGGGAGGCGATCACCGGCTCGTTCCGGATGATGCTGGAGACCGGCAACCAGGCCATCCGCATCGTGGGGCCCGGCGTCGGCAATGCCCAGTTCATCGAGATCGTCACCGACGAGCTGCCGCTGCGGCAGTCGATGTATCGATTCTCCCGCAACCTCGTTGTGGTCGCGCTGATCATCGGAGTGCTGACCGCGGGCCTGGTCTATCTCGCGCTGCATTACCTCTTCGTGCGGCCGATGCGGCGGCTGACCGCGAGTCTGGTCGGCTTCCACGAAAACCCTGAAAGCTCGGCGCGAATCATCGTGCCGAGCCAGCGCAGCGACGAGATCGGGGTCGCCGAGCGCGAATTGTCAGACATGCAGCGCGACCTGATGTCGATGCTGCATCAGAAGAGCCGGCTTGCCGCCCTCGGCCTCGCCGTTTCCAAGATCAACCACGATCTGCGCAATTTGCTGGCTTCGGCCCAGCTTCTGTCCGATCAGCTTGCGAGCGTGCCGGATCCGCGGGTGCAGCGCTTCGCGCCGAAGCTCGTGCGTTCGCTCGAGCGCGCCATCGCGTTCTGCCAGTCGACGCTGTCCTACGGCCGCGCCCAGGAGGCGGCGCCCGACCGCCGCATGATCCTGATCGAGCCGGTCGTGCTGGAGGTGCGCGAGACTGCGGGCCTCGCCAGCGACGCCTCGATCGCCTGGGTTGCCGCGATCGAGCGTGGGCTCGCGGTCGATGCCGATCCCGACCAGCTGTTCCGCGTCCTGCTCAACCTCGTCCGCAACGCCGCCCAGGCGCTGGAGAGCCATTCGTCCGGTGACGGCGGCGCGCAGCAGATCCGAATCACGGGAAAACGCGAAGGCGCCGTCGCCATTCTGGAGGTCTCCGACACCGGCCCCGGCGTGCCCCAGAAGACCAGGGAACACCTGTTCGAGGCGTTCCAGACCTCCGGCCGCCCGGGCGGCAGCGGTCTCGGCCTTGCGATCGCCGCCGAGCTCGTCCGCGCCCATGGCGGCGACATCCACCTGGTCGAAGGCACCATCGGCGCCACTTTCCGGATCGTGATCCCCGACCGCCCCGTGGAACTGCTCTCCATCCGCAACGAGCGGGCGAGGGCGTGAGGCTGGGCCAGCGGCCGACAGGGCCGTCGTTTTCGGAGAGAATTGCCACTACATCCGTCATTCCGGGATGGCCCGCAGGGCCAGGCCCGGAATCCATAACCCCGGCTGGTGGTTATGGATTCTCAGATGCGCAATTGCGCATCATAGCTCGCGACTGCGTCGCGCGCCGGAATGACGACCGGGAGGTGGAAATGTGCGAAAATCTCCTCATCCCGGAGCTTGCCAATCGAGACAAGAGCGGTTAGTCAGAGCGCTCTTTCGCACCCCTCCCGGCCTCCGGGAGATGCGTCGCGGGCCACGCCCGCAATCGCTGTTTGCGAAACACGCGCCCGTAGCTCAGCTGGATAGAGCATCAGACTACGAATCTGAGGGTCGGACGTTCGAATCGTTCCGGGCGCGCCATTCATCCAACATTCGCTCGAAGAGCAAGAAGTAACGCAGGCGCAAGTGCTTAGCTGCCGCGTGGTGGTCACGACCGTGGCGCTAATCGCGCGTGTATTGATGGGCGTGAAGCGACTGTGCGCGGAGCTTGTCCGCCTTGAGGGGCTGATGGTCCCTGTCTCGTGCGGGTGGATCCATCCGATACCTGTCTGAATTGGCAACGCGAGCAAAGCGGGTAAACTCTCGCCATGCAGCTTTGGCGTATCGATCGAACCGTTCTGGCCTTCCTCGTCGCGCCCCTCTGGGTGCCGATTGCTACAGCGATGTACGTCTACGCCGTAGGCATGTTCCCCAACCCGGAGCAACGGCCCTGGATTTACATTACAACCTTGATAGGAGCGTTGTTTGGCTATGGCGGTGTTTGGGCCATAGGGCTTCCTGCATTTCGGATACTTCGTGCGAAGGGCCTCAGTTCAGGTTGGATCGCCATCGTTATGGGTTTCGTCGTTGCCGTCCTGACATGGCACATCTTCGAGCTTCTTTTCGCGCTCTCTCTTGGGAATAGCCTGAACTTTGTCTGGCATAACTGGACGACAAGCGCGGTGCAGTGGGCGTTGATCCTCGGGATTGGCGCGTTGGGCGTGGTAGTAGGAGGTACGCTATGGCTGATCGCGAGACCAGACAGGTTCGCCTGATCGCAGGGCGCGCGAACGCAGCTTTGTTCTTCGACACACAGTGAAGGCCGTGTGTCGGTCGCCTCGTTCCGGGCGCGCCAGTCGCACAAATTCTGCCTTAAGATCAAGAAGTAACGCAAGCGCCTGGCCGCCGTGCGGTGGTCCCGACGTCAGCGGTTTGAGCAAAGTCACGGTGATGCCGGCCTCGTGGCAGGCGAGGCTCTCCGGGCCGAACAGCCTTCGTCCGCTTCGCCGCTTGACCGTGTTTCGACCCAGAGTCGATCTCGGCCGTCTGAGCGAAGTCCCTCGTGAGCACGTCCCTTCCGGCTGAACGCCGGGACCAGGCCGCTCAAAGGTACTTGGCGATCAACCTGAAATCCTTCAGCGCCGCGCGGCCTTTCGCCCCCGACAGCTTGAGGGTGTCTTCGAGACAGTGATTGATGTGGTCGTGGATCAATGCCTTCTTGGCATTTTCGATCGCGCTCTCCACGGCCTGCAATTGCTGCGCTATCTGGGCGCAGGGTTCGCCCTGCTCGACCATCTCGATGATCTTCTCGAGGTGGCCGTTGGCGCGCTTCAGGCGCTGGGCAATCGCGGTGTGCGGATGGTCGTGCATACGTTCTCCAATCCTCGGGGGGAGGATATCCATGATCCTCCTGGCAGGATAACCCCGATCCTCCCCGGGGGATAGCCGAATTCGCTTGACACCGATCTGCGTCAGGCGTACGGCCCAATCGTCGGAACATTCGTTCCTGACCGGGGCGTAAAAACCCCGACCACAAGCCATCAACGAAGGCACATGGGCAGTAGCAGCTTTGGCGACACGACCCCGGCGACGACCGGGCCGGTGACGCCGGACATAGAAACCGATCACGCAGGCTTCAGCCGCGTGGATGGGTGGTCAGCTTCCATCTGACCGCCAGATCCTCACCGGCCTGCCGCATGATCGCGGAAGTGGAGGTGAGCGATGTTCACAAGACTCGCAAGATTTCGTTCGTTTGAGCCGCGGCGCATGGCGTACGCGGCGCAACCGTTGACGCATTCCAATGACAACCTGCCGGGATTTCGCCGCCCGCAGGGCCGGCGCCTGCGTCCAAACCGGGCGCTGGCGTGTCATTGGTACCAGGTCGACGGCCACCTGGAATGCCGGTGGGACGTCGCGGACAGCGGCGAGCGTCCGACAGCCGATCCTGATCAGCAACGTATCGCGGGCCGGAGATCCGGCCCGCGATTGGTTCGCCGCGCAGCGTTGAAGGCGTGGGCAAGCAGGATTCCGTTCGAGAGTCATGCGGCGTTCGACGAGGCCGGGCTTGTCATCGAGGCAAATGGAACTCGAGATCGAAGGCAAGGTCACCAGGATGGTGCGCCTGCGGCTTGGATCCACTTGGCGCCGGTTGTGTTGAAGCGCGGAGCTTCAATAGCGCGATCAGCTTTAGTTCTTGTTCCGATTCTTGCTCGCGCCCCTCAAGGCCGGTGTTGGCGACAACGTCGCCGGGTCGCTCATCTGCATGCAGGTCAACAGGTCGACATAGCTGCCCGTTCCCAGAAGCGTCGCTTCGGCCGCGCAGTTGTCACGGATGGCAGCGGAATAGTTCGACCAGATGGCGGCAAGTTGCTGTTTCGCAGCATTCTCGTCGCGCATGCAATTTTCGACCGATTGCGGAATGTCGAGGTTCATGGCCTTGTCCGTGGCCGCCGTTTCTTTGCAGGTCCTTTCGACGTTGATGACAGGCACCACATCTGCGACGGGGACTGCCAATGGACTTCCAAGCTGAGTGACCAGTGCGAGTGACAAGAACGCGCCGTTCATTGGGGCCTCCTTCCGACGAACTCGCTGTGTGTCCCGGGCGCGCCCTTTCGGAGAGCGCCCGGGTGTTTGAAAGATCGGGCCGACTACTGGCCTTCATGGCCCTTAACCTTTTCCTCGATCTCTCTCTTTATTGCTTCAAGGTTGAAGCTTGCCGGCGCCTGCATCGGGGGAAAATCGATGGCCGTTTTCGCCAGTTCGGCGACGTCCTGCTGAGCAAGCACGAACCGCCAGAATTCGCGGGCCATGAAGTCGTTCATGTAACCCCCGCCCATATCGTTCAGGCTTTGACCGCGGATTGACGGTGTCCGCTCAAACGGGTCCTGGCGGATATTGACCATGGTGGGCATATCGGTCGTGTCCTTTTCGCCCGGCCATCCGTAAGGCTGTTGGAAGAACTGGAACTTGAAGTCATCGTGGCGAAGCGCACCCAGATGCGGGCCGGCAAAATAGAAGATCTCATGACGAACTGAGGGACCCTTGCCGGTCAAAAGATCCATCTGATTGTAGCCGTCGAGGTGGTTCTTGTAGGTGCGGCCTCCGAGCGACACGCCCTTGAGAAGCTGGTCGGTGATGTTCGGGTTTCCTGCCGCAGCAGTCAGGGTCGGGAACCAATCGAGTCCCGACATGATTCCATTCTCCACCGAACCGGGCTTGATGCGACCCGGCCAGCGAATGATGCACGGCACGCGGAAGCCGCCTTCAAAGCTGGTCCCTTTGGTGGCCTTGAACGGGGTCATGCCGCCATCCGGCCAGGTGAACACCTCGGCACCGTTGTCGGTCGTGAAGATGACGATGGTGTTGTTGGTCTCGCCGATGTCGTCGACATGCTTGAGCAGCGCCCCGACGCTGTCGTCCATCTGGGCCATACCCGCTTCCTCGAGACCGTAGTTCGTGTCGTGGTTCTGCATTGCGCTGTATTTCTTCGACAGGAACGTCCAGACGTGCATGCGCGTCGTATTGTGCCAGACGAAGAAGGGTTTGCCGTCGCGCTTGGCCTTGTCCATGAAGTCACTGGAGGTCTTGACCAACTCTTCGTCGAAGGTGGTCATGTCGTACTTCGCCTTCAGGAACGGCAGATCATGCATATTCGGCACGTTCGACATATCCGGGAACGGCGGCAGCGGTCCCTCATCGACGATCCTTTGCTTGCCGATCTTGCCCCAGCGCGGCATCTCGGCGGTGTCGTCCGTGTCTGTCGCGTAGCTGTGGATCAGGCTGCGCGGGCCGTACTTGTTGTAATAGTCCTGGTTGACTGGGAACGAGAACCAGTACGGGTCGGACATCGCGTCGAGGTGATACAGGTAACCGAAGAATTCGTCGAAGCCGTGCACCGTCGGCAGATATTTGTTGAGATCGCCGAGGTGGTTCTTGCCGAACTGTCCCGTCGCATAACCGAGCGATTTGAGCGCGGTCGCGAGTGTCACGGCTTGATCGGGGATACCGACGTCGGCGCCAGCCTGGCCGACTGTCGTCAATCCCGTGCGGATCGGCAACTCGCCCGTGATGAAGTTGGCGCGTCCCGCCGTGCAGCTCGCTTCGGCGTAGTAGTCGGTGAACATCATGCCCTCGGACGCCAGCTTGTCGAGGTTCGGCGTCTTGCCTGACATGATTCCACGGTGGTAAGCGCCGATGTTGAACCAGCCAACATCGTCGCCCATGATCACAAGGATGTTGGGCGGCCGTTGCTGCTGTGCGGAGGCCGGCATGCTCGCGATCGTCGTGGCGGTACACGTCACGACAAGAGCGCTCCAGATTGTTCTGAACAAGCTCATGTTGTCTTCCCTCGATGTCGGCTGCCGAAGCCCGGCCGCAGCCTTCGCCTCTCCCACCCATCGACGATCCTCGCCGTGCCGATCGTACACGGTCGGATGCCCGCCGACCGGAAGTTGGACGATGGGCCCCGGGGGCGCTATGCGAATTCGGCAGGTTTTTCCGGCGGGCCACGTTGCAGCGTGGTCGAAGGGGATTCGCCAAAGATGCTGCGGTACGTTACCGCGAAACGCCCAAATTCCAGGAACTGATTGTTACGCGCAACCTCGGCAACGCTCGCTGTCGAAGGGGTGGCACGTCGCAGCGCGGCCCGCGCCCTGTTGAGGCGCTGCAACAAAAGGTATCGAGACGGGCTCACACCGAGAAATTCGGCGCAACACATTCGGAGCGTTCGCTCTGCCACATCGAGCTCGGCACATAGAGTGGGCATGCTCAGCTTTTGATCAATGTGTCTCCTCAGCGCCTCCTCGAAACGCACCATCAACGCGGCGTGTTGATGTCTGGTCCTGGCAGCATCCTCCGCCTTGGTGGCCAGGCAATGGATGACGGCGTGAAGCAATTCCTGCTCCAACGCTCGTGTGACCTCTGGGCGTTCGATCAATTTGTTCTCGGTTTCTGCAAGACGGCAGGCTTGTCTGAACAGAAGTTGGAATTGCAACGATTCGGCGCGCGCAGGGCGGAGCACCTCGCTTGCGTGCGGTGCCACGATCGGCCGTCCGGTCAATGCCTCGCCGCGGCAGGCGAGGTGTTTGGCCGACAATGACATCAATCCCCATTGACACACCCCGTTGGAGCGTTGATGCACCCGCTCGCCGCTGCCGTGAAATACGATTTCCCCGTTTCGCAAGACAAATCCGCCAAATATCGGGGACGCGCGCCCCAACGGAAAGGACAGCGTCATCTGCCCGGGGGGGAACGAAATATAGGCGATGCGCGGCAGGTTCTCGCGGCACCGATACAATTCCAGATCTTGCAATTTCAACCGCGTCAGCTGTGCCGTGAAATCTCCGGCACCCGTGATCGTGAGGTTAACGTGGGAATCGCCAAATGCGGCGGCGTAGCCATCCGGATCGGTGAACGTATGGGTCACGCCTTCTGCCATGTGTCCGTCCCGCGGCACCGCCGGGCGGTTCGTGCGACCCTCTGAATGTTCTGGGTCTCGCCGCGGAGGCAGCATCAAATAGCCGACTGGTTTCGGCTATGCAGGTTCGGAACTTCAGGGAAAAATTGCGAGCCAGGACGATATCAGGACGATATGCAGTTTCGGCAGCGGCGGCGGTCAATCGGAAGGTCGTCTGGACGCCGACTTTTCGAACGGAGAACTCAATTAGCTTCCGGCTGCTCGCTGCCTCGCTCTCGTCAGCACGCGGGCCCGCGGCTGCCCACTCAGGATGTGAACTACAGTCCGGCAAGAAACAGGCGGCCCTTTGGGGCCGCCTGATTTAGCCTCAGAGCGGATGACCTATTGGCACACATGCCGGAGACCGTCAGGCCCCTTGAAATAGGTGCCGGGCCTGCAGACGATGCCGTTGCGGGCGGCATACGTATTCCAGCTGCCGTTCCAACCGTATTCGCCGTACATAGCATAGGGATTACCCCAGCCGCCGACGACAGCGCCCGCCGCCACGGGATGGTACGCCGCTCGCCGAAGTGCTTGCCGATATCGATAGCCGCTGATCGGGGTACTTCCGGTTCCAAGACCCGTGCAGCTGGCGAATTCAGCTTCGCAGGCGTCCGGATTGGAGAGGGCCGCCTGCGCCAGTGCAGCAGAATTGGACAGCGCGGATGCCGCAATCACGACCGCCCCAAGAACTTTTAAATTCATCATGGCTTGCTCCTTGCGGTTCGACCGTGGCGCAAAATGCCACGTCTGGCGGTAGCCTATAGACGTTTACGAGCCTGACTATGCAATTTCGGAAAAAATCGCCGCGCCGGGATTGGGACTGCTCATCGCGCTCTGGGTCAAACCGCAAGAGCCGCGCCCGCTGCGGCGAAGGCGGAACTGGGTTGTAAAACGGCTTCGGGGGAACGTCGCAACGTCGCCGAAGGCGGCTCCCCGAACAGCGTGTGATAGGCAACCGAAAAACGGCCGAGTTCCCAAAAACCATGATCGGTCACGATACGAGTGACGGTTGACCGCGATGGGTCCTCGCGCAGCAACGTGCGACGCACGAGATGCATTCGACGGAGCGTGAGAAAACGAATCGGCCCCATGCCCAGATGCTCTTCGCAGGAGGCGCGAAGCGTTCGCTCCGCGACGCCGATGGCTGCACAGATTTCCGTGAGATAAAGCGGCCGATCGGGATTCGTCGCAAGAAAGTCCTCGAACCGCGCGATGATGGCATCGTGGCGGTCGCCGCCCGTTTTAGGTTCTACGCCGGCACCGTCGGCGAGGCATCGGACCATGACGTGGACGAGCTCGTTCTCCAGCGCGCGAAACACCTCCGGCAGTTGCAGTATCGTCGGGGTGTCGTGAGCGAACTGTCCGATCGCCCTGTGCAGCGTCAAGAGCCGCGACATCAATCGGGGATGCGGATGAACGATACGCTCGCTTGGTCCCTTCACGAACTCACGGCCAATGATCGCTTCCACGGCAGTATCCAGTTCGTCGATAGGAAGCGATATCGAACCGTAATCAAGATCGGAGCGGGATCGGCGATGTACAACGTCAAACCTGTTGACGATGATGTCGCCGGGCATGATCTCGAGGCCACAGTGCTGGAGCGGCGACCGATTGGCTTCGGTAAGAAAGCCGATAGTTCGCCGCCCCGGTTTGCACGCGACGGTACAGACCACCGGCGAGGCTGCATGAATACCCTGCACCCAAATCCGGTTCGTTCCGGCCTGGGTGATCTCGACCTGAAAATCTTTTTTCGTCGTGGGCAGTATTTCAACGTCAGCAGACAGGATCGCCGCCTGACACGGCAGCGGATCTGAAAATCTGAGAACTCTACTCCAGGACAACTTTCGCCCTCCTGGGAGGAAAATCCCCGGTTAAGCGGAAGCGGTTACAGCAGCCACAACAAAACCGCGTCGGATCGCTCCGGCGCTATGCCTTAATTCGACTTACCAGCACGCGTACCCTGTCATGAGGTCAAGCGGGGCGTAATTGTCCTTAGGGGCAGCATCGGCATTGATCGCGCCGAACGAGGATCTGGTTCTCGACCTCAAATCAGATCAAACTATCCATGCCGTTGGGAGACGAATTCCATCAGTGCTGGACTCGAATTCCAAATGGTATAGCGACCGATACGACGGCTACGGTCGGCAAGAGGGTGTGTCATGCGCATCATCATTTCTCTCGTCATCTTGATCGCGGTGTCGTCGCAGGCTGCGATCGCCGACATAAAGCGGTACGCATCGGTCCCGGAGGCGCTGCAGGGATCATGGGCAACGAGCGCAGATGCCTGCAAAAACGCGGGCAAATCGGCCGTCGCACTGGCAGCCAAGACCTACGCCGGGCCGGCGGGGAACTGCGCCGTGATGTGGGTGAGCGAAACCGCAGGCCCGCACGGCGCACTCTACTCCGCCCGTCTGCGCTGTCCGAACGACGACACGCAGCAGAAGTGGTCGGAAAGCAACCTGGTGATCCGGCCCGATGACACGAACCAGATGTCGGTCGGCCCCGATTTCAGCAACCTCACGACGTATCACCGGTGTCCATAGGCCGCCGCGCGTTGACAATATTTGCTCAGCCCTCCGAGCCAGCAGCGGGAGTCGACGTCACCGCCACCCCAACGCCGGCGCGACGTGCGTGAGGATCGCCTCGATCGCGTGCGCGCAGTAGGCGACGCCGAGCTGGTTCGGTACGGTCAGCAGCAGCGTATCCGCCTCGGCGATCGCCTCGTCCTGCCGTAGCTGTTCGATCAGCACCTCCGGCTCCGCCGCATAGCTGCGGCCGAAGATCGCGCGCGTGCGCGGGTCGATGAAGCCGATCTGGTCTTCGCCTTCGCCTCCGCGGGCGAAATAGGCGCGGTCGCGATCGTCGATCAGCGCAAAGATGCTCCGGCTGACGGAGACGCGGGGCGTGCGGGTGTGGCCGGCTTCCTTCCACGCCGCGCGATAGGCTCTGATTTGCGCGGCCTGCTGCACGTGAAAAGCTTCGCCCGTCTCGTCATTCTTGAGCGTCGAGCTCTGCAGGTTCATGCCGAGCTTTGCCGCCCAGACCGCGGTCGCATTCGAGCCGGCGCCCCACCAGATCCGTTCGCGCAGGCCTTGCGAATGCGGCTCGAGGCGCAGCATTCCCGGCGGATTTGGAAACATCGGCTGCGGATTGGGCTCTGCAAAGCCTTCGCCGCGCAGGAGGTCCAGGAAGACCTCCGCGTGACGCCGGCCCATGTCGGCGTCGGTCTGGCCCTCGGCGGGGCGATAGCCGAAGTAGCGCCAGCCGTCGATCACCTGCTCGGGCGAGCCGCGGCTGATGCCGAGCTGGAGCCGCCCGCCTGCGATGAGATCGGCGCTGCCTGCGTCCTCGACCATGTAGAGCGGGTTCTCGTAGCGCATGTCGATGACGGCGGTGCCGATCTCGATCCTGCTGGTCCTCGCGCCGACGGCTGCAAGCAGCGGAAAGGGCGAAGCAAGCTGACGCGCGAAGTGATGCACGCGGAAATAGGCGCCGTCCGCGCCCAGTTCCTCGGCCGCAACGGCGAGCTCGATGGATTGCAGCAGCGTGTCCGCCGCCGAGCGGGTCTGCGATTGCGGCGAGGGTGTCCAGTGTCCGAAGGACAGGAATCCGATCGTTTTCATGGCGTTAATTTATGGATGACCGTGTCTGTTTGCGATGGGGTGGCCTGAGGGAAATTTGGTCACGAGCGGCGACACGCCGCGGGGGCGCCTGGAGGCTGACGTTCGGACTGTGCTGGCGCATGCCGCGCGGGCGCAAGGTTGCGAACATGCCCATGCTCGGACTGGCGTTACCGGCCGGCGGAGCTTGTCCGTGCGCCGCTTGCGCGAGGGCGCATCTCGTTGACGTCGCTGGTGCGTTTGGCATTGCCCACGGCACGCCATCGTCTGGGCGGCATTCCGGTCCAGCGCGTGAAGGCGCGGGTGAATGCGCTGACTTCGCCGTAGCCGAGGAGCCAGGCGGTTTGCGAAATCGGCAATTCATCATTCTTCAAATAGCTCTTGGCGAGGTCGATCTTCAGCTCATCAAGGATGGCGGTGAAGGTCAATCCCTCCGACGCGAGCCGCCGCGCCAACGTGCGGTGGCTCATACCCAGGCGGCGAGCGATCTCCTCGGCCCGTGCCTCGCGGTGGGGTAGCAATGGAGCGATTGCATTTTCGACGCTCGATCTGAGCGAGCCCTTGCCAGGCTTCCGGTGCGCCAGCGCTTCCTCGCAATATGTCACCAGCAGATCGTTCAAATGGTGGTCGGCGCTCTTGATCGGCATTGATCCCACCGATCGCGGGAAAACTATCTCGTCGACACCGGACCCGAACTCGATTTCGCAACCCAGGAACGACCTCATCTGCGCAGGTGTCGTTCGACGACGATGGGCGACTTTGATACGGCTCGGCACCAGGCGACGATTTGACAGGACGCGGCCGATTCGAATGATAGAGGTGAGCCAGAATTCGATCTGGTGCCGATCCGATCGCCGCTCCACACCGACATATCTCAGCGTAATCGCCATTTCCTTCGCTGCGAATCGCAGCGTAATCCCCTCATTGGCGAGGCGGCAATAGCGCTCACCTTTCGACAAGGCTTCGGTGATTGTCTCGGAGGACGCAGCGACGTAGTAGAGCAAGCCAATTTCACGAAGGTCGAAGTCCCGGGCCAGGTGAAACCCGAGGGCGTTGTCCTGCAATGCCTCGGCGCCAAGCTCCAGAAATCTGATCTGGCTTTCGGCGCTGAGGCGCGTCTTGCGGTCCTTGATCTGCTTGAGGGTCAATCCGGCCTTGGACAGCGAGCTGTCTGCCTGACTGCTGCCGGCTTCCAGGAGGCGCGCCCATACCAGGCGAGCAATTGCGCCGGTAGCACTGGGCATTGCTTGCAAACGAGGCGAACGGGCTGGCACAGCGAACCCTTCGTCGTTGCCGCTGCGGCCTCAGTCCCTTCGGGCTCGCGGATCGCGATCGCGGCGTGAAAAGGCAAGTTATTGGCTCACGATATCAAGAAAGCGGGTGTCGTGTGACTTAAATCCGGCTGGCGCCCTCAAGGGGGCTCCGCTCTCTCCCCAAAAAGTCCGAAGATTCATGTCCAGCTGTGACGACGACGCGTCTGTGCGTTTGAAAATAATGCGAGGCTACGGAAAGTTGCTCGGAATTCCCCATATCGCCCATGGCGCCCGGATGGTTGCGCTCGAACGGGTTGGGGACTGCGAGATCAGTATGTTCGAAGCGTTGGGAGCTGGTTCACCTGAGGCGCCCTTGTTTTGGATGGAGCTGTTCGACCTGCGCGTTCATTCCTCGCTCGACAGCCGCGGCTGCCATAACCTCGGCGAAGCGGTTGCCGCATTCGAGGAATTTGCTTCGCAAGCGAACAGCCTGACCGAGGCGCCGCTGTGTGCGGAAGGCGAAATGGAAGACTGACAATTGCCGCGCTGACCGGGAGTTCCTCCAGAGGAAAACGCAGTCCTGCTGATGCGTGGCCAGCTCCTGCGCCCCCGTAGTGTGCGCCTCGAAGCGTGCTTGAAGACTACGCCCGGCTTTCAAGTCGCCGTGGCTAACCCCAACTAAACAAACCAAATTATTGGGTTATCCGCGCGTTGGGTGTGTAGAGTGCACAACTGCTGTTCGGATGATCGCATCATGCACCTGTTTTGCCCGACGGGTCAACGATTTCGTAAAATCCTTAAATTGTCACCCGGCACTTGACGGCTACTGTGCATGGGGTTGTTTTCGACTTTTTGTTTTGGGGACACGAAAGCGCCAGGCCGAACCCGATCGCATTCCGCTTGCCGCTACTTCATCAACCGCACGCCCTTGGTCGTGAAGCGCTGCATCTTGCCGCCCGAACGCATGGGACGTTTCGTGCCGGCGGCCTTGCCGGTGCCGGGGGGCTGGTGCGCTGGGACTAACTGGTCGGGGCGGGAGCCGATCAGGTCGGCGCGGCCCATCTCCTTCAGTGCCTCGCGCAGCACCGGCCAGTTGTCGGGATCGTGGTAGCGCAGAAACGCCTTGTGCAGGCGGCGCTGCCTCAGGCCCTTGATCGCCTCGACCTTGTCGCTGCCGCCGTGGCGCACGCCGCGTAAGGGATTGACGCCGGTGTGATACATCGCGGTCGCAGTCGCCATCGGCGAGGGCAGGAAGGTCTGCACCTGGTCGGCGCGATAGCGGTTCTTCTTGAGCCACAGCGCGAGGTTCATCATGTCCTCGTCGGTCGTGCCCGGATGCGCCGCGATGAAGTAGGGGATCAGGTAGTACTTCTTGCCGGCCTGCTCGGCCGCTTCGTCGAACATCCGCTTGAAGCGGTTGTAGGCGCCGATGCCCGGCTTCATCATCTTGTCGAGCGGGCCACGCTCGGTATGTTCAGGCGCGATCTTCAAATAGCCGCCGACGTGATGGGTGACGAGCTCCTTGATGTATTCGGGGCTCTCGACCGCAAGGTCATAGCGCACGCCCGAGGCGACCATCACCTTCTTGATGCCCTTGGTCTCGCGCACCTTGCGATAGAGCCGGATCAGGTCGTCGTGCGAGGTGTTGAGGTTCGGGCAGATCTCGGGGAAGACGCAGGAGGGACGGCGGCACGCCGCCTCGACCTTCGGATCCTTGCACGCCATCCGGTACATGTTGGCGGTGGGGCCGCCGATGTCGGAGATCACACCGGTGAAGCCCGGCGTCTTGTCGCGGATCTTCTCGATCTCGCGCAGAATCGATCCCTCCGAGCGGTTCTGGATGATGCGGCCTTCGTGCTCGGTGATCGAGCAGAAGGTGCAGCCGCCGAAGCAGCCGCGCATGATCGTCACCGAGAACTTGATCATCTCCCACGCCGGGATCTTCGCCTCGCCGTAGGAGGGATGCGGCGCGCGCGCGTAAGGAAGGTCGTAGACCGCGTCCATCTCTTCGGTGGTGAGCGGGATCGGCGGCGGGTTGAGCCAGAGATCGCGGTCGCCGTGACGCTGCACCAGCGGCCGCGCATTGCCGGGATTGCTCTCCCTGTGCAGCACGCGTGACGCGCGCGCATAGGCCTCGCGGTCCTGCTCGACCTGCTCCAGCGCCGGCAGCCGGATCACGGTAGCGCCCGGTTTGCGCGATGCGCCCTCGTCGGCGGAATCGAGATCGTCGGCATGCAGCTCGGAATAGCCCTCGGGCACGCGGCGGAACAGCGCGACGCCCCTGACGTCATCGAGTTCGCGCGGTGCTTCGCCGGCGGCGATCCGGTTCGCCACTTCGACGACAGCACGCTCGGCATTGCCGTAGAGCAGCAGGTCCGCCTTGGCATCGGCCAGCACCGAGCGGCGCACCTTGTCGGACCAGTAGTCGTAATGGGCGATCCGGCGCAGCGAGGCCTCGATGCCGCCGAGTATGATCGGCACATCCTTGAACGCCTCGCGGCAGCGCTGCGCGTAGACGACGGTGCAGCGGTCCGGCCGCTTGCCGCCTTCGCCGCCCGCCGTATAGGCGTCGTCATGACGCAGGCGGCGGTCCGCGGTGTAGCGGTTCACCATCGAGTCCATGTTTCCGCCGGTGACGCCGAAAAAGACCCGCGGCTTGCCCAGCGCCTTGAACGGCTCGGCCGAATGCCAGTCGGGCTGGGCAATGATGCCGACCCGAAAGCCTTGCGCCTCGAGCAGGCGGCCGATGATCGCCATGCCAAAACTCGGATGGTCGACATAGGCATCGCCCGTCACCAGCACGATGTCGCAGGCATCCCAGCCGAGCGCATTCATCTCCTCGCGGCTCATGGGGAGGAAAGGCGCTGGCTTGCGGGGCTGCGCCCTGGCCATCAGGGGTTTTTCGGCGGCGATAATCTGGATATCCATGGTGGCTACGGATAAGACCCCGGGCCGGCGAATTCAACCGACCGGCGCGAAAGATTGCGGTTCCCGTGACGGGAATCCGGGTTCGCGAGCCTCAAGCGCCGGCGAGCGAGTGCCGGACGTCAGCCGCGGTCGCCGGTTCGCCGCCGTGCTTGCGCACCATTTGCACGGCGTCCTCGACGAGGCGGAGATTGGTCGCCGTTGAGCCCAATAACGCATCTTCGAGGCCGACGCGCACATGGCCGCCGCGGGCAACCGCGTCGGCGATCAGCGGCGTGACCTCGACGCCGAGGCCGGAAATCATCCAGGGTGCACCGGCCGCTTCCTCCTCCACCAGCGTGACAAGTGCTGCCAGTCCGTATGGCTTCGGCGGAAAGCAGAACGCGAATTGCTGCGAGAACATGAAGCGGTAGATCGGCGTCTTCACGCCGCTTGCGCGCGCAAGCGCTGCGCCGGCGCGGATGAAGCCCGGCTCGTAGATGGCGAAGGCGGGATGGATGCCATGACGTTGAGCAACGGCAAGCCCGTGCCGGATATGGGTCTCCGGATTGAGATAGGTCTCCGCCGGCTTGGCCCGCGCCGTGGTCGCGGTGAGCGTGAAGTTGACGCTGCCGGGATCGACTACCGCGAATTCGAGCAGGCCGCGTTCGGCCAGCGCTTCGATATGGGCGAAGCGCGCCAAGGGGTCTGCGACATTACCGCGCGCATCGAGGCCGGGGATGGATGGATAGACGGGCACGTCGACCTTGGCACGAATACCCTCGATGATGCGTGCATAGATCTGCCAGTCGAAGGTCTGCGGTCCGCCGCTGTCATAGGCGTGGGTGTGAATGATTGCCGCGCCGGCCTGCGCGCAGGCGATGCCCTCGGCGATGATCGCCTCGATCGTATCGGGAATGCCGGGCTGAAGCGCGCGGCTCCATGGCCCGTTCAACGCCGCCTCGATCCAGACCTTGTGCATGGCGCGCCTCCCTCATCCGTTTGTTTTGGAATACCGTAGCACGCATGCCGTGCGAGGTCAGCGCCATCGGGCGTGTGATGCCGTCCACACACCGACCGCCGGCGTCACGTCATCCCCCACGTGCGCCGGTGCAGCTCGCGGGCATCGTCTCGACCCATTGAGCGCTGCAATCGTCACATACGCCCATGAGCCAGCCGCCTTCCGGGTTCTCACCGCAGCAGGCATGGAGTATTCGATCACTCTATGGCCAAGGAAACATCAGAGGGCGGCAGCGGGGCCGCCGTCGGCGCAGCACCGTCCGGCGAGAGCTGGCTCGGCGCGATTGCGCTGATCGGCTTCATCCTGGTGGCGACTGCGCAGGCCTCCAATCAGATTTTGGCGCGCGGGCTTGCGGGCTCGGTCCCACCCTTCGCGCTTGCCTTCTTTCGCTGGAGCATCGTCGCCTTCGGGCTCGCGCCGATCGCGCTCGCCGAAATCCGCGACGGCCGCGTCCCGCTCGCCAGGAACATCTGGCCGATCCTCGCCGCCGGCTTCATGGGCATGTTCCTGTGCGGCGGTCCGGTCTACGCCGCGGGCGTGTCGACCACGGCGATCCACATCGCGCTGATCATGGCCCTGTCGCCGATTACCGTGCTCTTGATCTCGGCGGTGCTCCACATAGAGCATATCGGCCCGCTGCAATGGCTTGGCACGGCGCTCGCGCTCGCCGGTGCATTGCTCATCATCTCCGGCGGCCATCCGGGGACGCTGATCGAGCTGGAGACAGCATCGGGCGACGGCCTCGTCGTGATCGCGATGCTCGGCTGGTCAGGCTACACGCTGCTGCAATTTCGTGCCGCGCCAAAGGCATCTCTGCTGGCGCGCATAAGCATGTTCTCGGCGACTGGCGCCTTGTTCTCGCTCCCGCCCGCGGTCATGGAGATGTGGGCCATGCCGGCACAGGTCTTCAGCACGAAAGCGCTCTCGGCTTACGTCTTCGCCGGGATCGTGCCCGGCCTGCTCGCCTATGCCGGCTTTGCCTGGCTCGGCGGCAAGTTCGGCTCGGTGCGGACCTCGCTCGTGCTCTATATCGGGCCGATCGCGAGCGCGCTGCTGTCATTCGTCATCCTCGGCGAGCCGCCGACGCCGAGTCATTTCCTCGGCGGCTTGCTGATTCTCGGTGGCGTCTGGGCCAGCTTGCGCCGCTAGTTTCCTCCTGCTCGCGTGCTATGGTTCACCCGCAGGAACCATCCGCCTCCACGAACATTCTGATGGAGGGTTTGCAGCGAGCCCGGCTCGCGCGCTCGTGTCCAGATCTGATTTGCCTCGATATTCGCCTCGGGCGATGGGGGAGCTGTGAGTACGGTCATAGAGAACCTGCTGTTGCGGAAGCAGAAGCTCGTGGAACAGCTCGAGAAGGCGCAGTCGGTCGAGGACCGGGACAGGATCGAGCAGCAGCTCGAACAGATCAACACCGCGCTGGATTTTCTGGACAGGCCGGGACCGAAGGAGCGGTAGAAACGCTCAATCCACCTTCAGCGCCTTGGCGTAGACCACACCCGAATTGGTGATGTGCGTGGTCATCAATTCCTCCCCTCGCTTTAGGCTGCGTCCGACAAGGCTGCCACCTTGACACGCTGTTCCTCGGCATGACTAGCCAACGCCGTAACAATCGTTCAAAAGCTCCTGGCTCTCTTCTCAGGGGTCACGCGATGAAGCTTCCGACCATCACTCCCGCCGACATTCGCCGCGCGCTGCTGCTGCGCGAGGAGATCGCGCTGCTCGATCTCAGGCATGAGGCCGGCTTCGCCACCGGCCATCCCCTGTTTGCCGCGAATATGGCCGCCGATCGGATCGAGATCGAAGCCGAGTTGCGGCTGCCGCGCAAAGAAGTCTCGATCGTGCTCTATGACGACGGCGAGGGATTGGTCGCAACCGGCGCCGAACGGCTTGCCGCTCTCGGCTATACCAATATCAGCGTGCTCGACGGCGGGCTGAAAGCCTGGCGCGCCGCTGGCTACGAGGTGTTCGAGGACGTCAATTCCTACTCGAAGGCCTTCGGCGAGCTGGTCGAGGCGCGCCGTCATACGCCTTCGCTCAGTGCCGACGAGGTCGCAAAACTCATCGCCGACAAGGCCAACATCGCCATCCTCGATGTCCGCCGCTTCGACGAATATGCGACCATGAACATTCCGGGCTCGGTGAGCGTACCGGGCGCGGAACTGGTGCTGCGGGCCGGGCAGGCCGCGCCCGATCCCGACACCACCATCATCGTCAATTGCGCCGGTCGCACCCGCTCGATCATCGGCACACAGTCGCTGATCAATGCCGGCGTGCCCAACAAGGTGCGGGCGCTGCGCAACGGCACGATCGGCTGGACGTTGGCGCGGCACGCGCTCGATCACGGCGCTGACCGGCGCGGCGCGGTCGGATCGTTCGAGGGTGGTCCGGCCAATGCCCGCGACGTCGCCTATCGCGCTGGAGTTCGTCATATCGGCGCGCAAGAGATGTCCGCGCTTCTCGCGCAGACCGATCGCACCCTCTATCGCTTCGACGTGCGCGACGCCGAGGAATATGCGGCCGGTCATCTCCCCGGCTTCCGCCATTATCCGGGCGGCCAGCTCGTTCAGGAAACCGACATGGCCGCGCCCGTGCGCGGCGCGCGCATCCTCCTGACCGACGACAGGGGTGTGCGCGCCGACATGACGGCGTCCTGGCTCGCGCAGATGGGTTGGGAGGTCTATGTGCTGGAAGGCGGCTATGGCGGCGCGCTCGAGATCGGGCCGCCGCTCGTTCTTCCGAAGCTGGATCCGGCGCATCGCTATCGACGTCCCTACGAGGGAACCGAAGTCGCCGAGCGCGCGATGCAGGCCTATCTCGATTGGGAATACGGCCTGGTCGACCAACTCCGCCGTGACGGAACGCACGGGTTTTATGTGATCTGACGGCTACCCTCGCCCCATCTTCACCCCATATCCAGACCCTATTGTGCTGCGTCTCGTCCGCGGTCTATGAGCTGCGGCAAAGCGTCTATCCATGGAGATCCTATGCCAGCCCCAGGTCAAAGTCCCGAGCGGACCGCGAAGGCGCTGCTGCTCGAAGGCGTCAATGATAGCGCTGTCGATCTGTTCAGGACCGCGGGTTTCACCAATGTCGAGCGGCTGACCAAGGCGCTGGACGGCGAGGCGCTGCGGCAGGCGCTCAAGGGCGTGTCGCTGCTCGGTATCCGCTCGCGCACTCAGATCACGGACGAGGTGCTGGCGGCGGCCGACCAGCTGCTTTCGATCGGCTGCTTCAGCGTCGGCACCAACCAGGTCGATCTCCTGGCGGCGCGCAAGCGCGGCATTCCCGTGTTCAACGCGCCGTTCTCCAATACGCGCAGCGTCGCAGAGCTCGTGATCGGCGAGATCGTGATGCTGCTGCGGAAGATCTTCCCGCGCTCAGTGTCGGCGCATGCGGGCGGCTGGGACAAGTCCGCGACCGGCAGCCGCGAGGTGCGGGGCCGCACCCTCGGCATCATCGGCTACGGCAATATCGGCTCGCAGCTCTCGACGCTGGCCGAAGCCATCGGCATGCGCGTGATCTATTTCGACCGCACCGACAAGCTCCGCCACGGCAACACCGAGCCGGTGGAGAAGCTGGAGGAGCTGCTGGCGCAGAGCGATGTGGTCAGCCTGCACGTGCCGGAGACGCCGGAGACCGCCGGCATGATCGGAGAGAAGGAGCTACGGGCGATGAAGCCGGGCTCGTTCCTGATCAACAACAGCCGCGGCACTGTGGTCGATCTCGATGCGCTCGCGGGCGCCTTGCGCGACGGCCACATCGCCGGTGCCGCGATCGATGTGTTTCCGGTCGAGCCGTCCTCGAACTCGGATCGCTTCAAGAGCCCGGTGCAGGGGCTCGGCAACGTCATCCTGACCCCGCATATCGGCGGCTCGACCGAGGAGGCGCAGGAGCGGATCGGCGGCGAGGTCGCGCGCAAGCTCGTCGACTATTTCATCACCGGTTCGACCATGGGCGCGGTGAACTTTCCGGAGGTCCAATTGCATTTGCGCCCTGCCGGTGCGCGCTTCAGCCATGTCCATCGCAACGTGCCGGGCATGCTGCGCAGGCTGAACGAGGCCTTCCTCCAACGCGACATCAACATCGTCGCTCAATATCTGGAGACTGCCGGCGACCTCGGCTACGTCGTGCTGGACGCTGATCTCGCCGGTCAGGACTCGGCGGTGCTCCTTCAGCAGATCCGCGGTCTCGAGGGTACGGTCGGCGCGCGGCTGGTGTTCGAGCACTAGGGACGTCACGTTCCAGTTGCATTGCGTGGCCACGGCTCGCTACACTGCTGTCATTCTCGGCGTGCTATAAGTCGCGTCGAATATGAGCTTCAGTTGCGTAGGTGCCGATGGAACGGGACACCGTACTGATTGATCTCGCACTTCAGGGCGGTGGCTCGCACGGCGCGTTCACCTGGGGCGTGCTTGAC
This sequence comes from Pseudomonadota bacterium, assembly GCA_023388935.1. Lineage (GTDB taxonomy): Bacteria > Pseudomonadota > Alphaproteobacteria > Rhizobiales > Xanthobacteraceae > Bradyrhizobium. The sequence continues at coordinate 22,613 of JAEWFG010000016.1, forward strand.
CGCCTCCTCGAAGAAAGATGGCTCACGATCGCAGCGATCTCCGGAACATCCGCAGGCGCGATGAACGCGGCCGTGCTGGCGGACGGGTGGACGGCGGGCGGAGCCGAAGGCGCGTGCGACGCCCTCGATCAATATTGGCTGCGCGTTTCCCGGGCCGCGGCCTTCAGTCCGCTACAGCGTTCGCCGCTCGACCGGCTGATGGGCCGCTGGACGCTCGATATGTCGCCGGCCTACATCCTCACCGACCTGATGTCGCGGGTACTCTCGCCCTACGATCTCAATCCGACCGGCTACAATCCGCTGCGGGCGGTACTGGCCGAGAGCATCGATTTCGAGCGCCTCGCGCGCTCACCGATCAAGCTGTTCATCACCGCGACGAGCGTGCGGACCGGGCGCGGCCGCATCTTCCGCAATGCAGAGATCACCGCCGATGTCCTGTTGGCATCAGCCTGCCTGCCGACCATGTTCCGCGCGATCGAGATCGACGGCGAGCTCTATTGGGATGGTGGCTTCGCCGGCAACCCGACGATTACGCCGCTGGTGCGCGAAAGCGGCGCCTACGACACCATCCTCGTCCAGATCAACCCGACCGAACGGCCGGAGGCGCCGCGCACGGCGGCGGAGATCATCAACCGCCTCAACGAGATCTCTTTCAATTCACCGCTGATGAAGGAGCTGCGCATGATCGCGCTGCTGCGCCAGGCCGCCGATCCCGGTAGCGGCGAGGGCGCGCACTGGGCAAAGATGCGGACGCATCGGATCAAGAGCGACATGCTGGCGAAGTTCGGCACGTCGTCAAAGCTCAATGCGGAATGGGAATTCGTCTCGATGCTCCGGGCCGAGGGGCGGCTGGCGGCCGAGGCGTTTCTCGCCGAGCACGGCGCCGATATCGGCCAGCGCTCGACCGCCGATCTCGATGTCCTGCTGTCGGAGTGCTGAGGCATGGGTCTTCTCGGCCTTCTCGTCGGGCTCGGGCTGCTGGTGGTGTTCGCCTTTCGCGGCTGGAGCGTTCTCCTCCTGGCGCCTTTCGCCGCGCTCGTCGCCGCGCTGTTCGGCGGCGAGCCGCTGCTGGCAAACTTGACGCAGATCTTCATGGCGAGTGCCGCCGGTTTCCTGGCGCAGTTCTTCCCGATCTTCCTGCTCGGTGCCGTCTTCGGCAAGCTGATGGACGACAGCGGAGCGGTGACGTCGGTTGCTGGCTTCATGGCGGAGCGCCTTGGCGAGCGCCGCGTGGTTCTCGCGGTCGTACTGGCCGGCGCGCTGGTGACTTACGGTGGCGTCAGCCTGTTCGTCGCGTTCTTCGTCATCGTGCCGATGGCCCGGTCCCTTTTTCGCAAGGCCGCGATCCCGCGCCGTCTGATTCCGGCTGCGGTCGTGCTGGGCACCTCGACCTTCACCATGTCGGCGCTGCCGGGTACGCCGTCGATCCAGAACGCGATCCCGATGCCGTTTTTCGGCACGACACCCTTTGCCGCGCCTGGCCTCGGCATCCTCGCCTCCCTCATCATGCTCGCTACGGGATTGTGGTGGCTGCGCCGGGCTGAAGCGGCGGCCCGCCGTGCCGGTGAAGGCTATGGTGACGAGGGCACGGAGGATGCGACCGAGCGCGCGGCCGCCGATGAGTTCGTGCGCGAGCGCGCGACAACGGCGCGGGAGTTCGATCCGGCGGAGCTGCAGCACGGCCATCGCAGTAGCGCGCCCACGCCGATCGTGAGCGCCATGGTGCCGCTGATCGTCGTCGTGGCCGTCAATCTTGCGATGTCGCTCGTGATTCTGCCGCGGCTCGATGTCGCATATCTCGCCGAGCCGCGCTTCGGAAGCACGTCGTTGGCCGCGGTCGCGGGCGTATGGTCCGTGTCGGTCGCGCTGGCTGCTGCGATTGTCACGACCATCGTGCTGAACTGGACCAGGCTGCCCGCATTACGGCAAACCATGGATGCTGGCGCCAATGCCTCGGTGCTGCCGGCGCTGAGTGTCGCCAGCCTGGTCGGCTTCGGCGCGGTCGTCGCCTCGCTGCCGGCCTTCACTGTGGTGCGCGATTGGGTGCTCGCGATCGAAGGCGGTCCGCTGGTGTCGCTGGCAGTGGCAACCAACATCCTGGCCGCGCTGACCGGCTCGGCGTCGGGCGGCCTGACCATCGCGCTCGACGCGCTCGGCCAGACCTATGTCGATCTCGCCTCGCGCACCGGCATCGATCTCGCGTTGATGCATCGCGTTGCGGTGATCGGCTCCGGCACGCTGGATATCCTGCCGCACAATGGTGCCGTGGTGAGCCTGCTCGCGATCTGCGGCCTGACGCATCGCGACAGCTATTTCGACATCGTGATGGTGGGCATCGTGTCGTCGCTCCTTGCGCTGGTCGTTGTGATCGGCGTGGGCAGCATGCTGGGATCGTTTTGACGATCACCGACGTCCCTTGTTGACGGGCAGGTGAAGGTCGCATTGAATGCGGCCCGCCCGGCGGATCGGGCGAGAAAAGAAAAGGGGGGAAACCGATGGCGCGAACGGGTGCGGGACTGCGTGTGTTGCTCGCGGGTGCGATGACTGCACTGGGCGCGACCGCTCTATCCGCGGCGACGTTGCCGGAAGATGCCGACACGGTCTGCAAGGGTCTCGTCGGCGGGGCCGATGCCGCGAAGATCGATTCCGCGACGTTGCAGGCGCCGTCGCAGCTCGCTGTTGCGGAACGCGGGCCGACGCCGTCGGGACGCATCACGCCCGCCAATCCCGGCTTCTGCAAGGTGCTCGGCCATATCGATCCGGTCGATCCCAAGGCGCCGCCGATCAAGTTCCAGGTCAATCTTCCGGTCGAATGGAACGGCCGTTCGGTCCAATATGGCGGCGGCGGCTTCAATGGCGTGCTGATCACCGGCCTTGGGCTGCCGCCTGCCTATCCCTTCGACAAGCCGTCGCCGCTGGCGCGCGGCTTCGTCACCTACGGCACCGACTCCGGGCATGAATCCAAGCCGGGCGAACCGCCGCAGCTTTTCGCGTTGAATGACGAGGCGTTCGAGAATTTCGCCCACCGTTCCTACAAGAAGGTGCGCGACGCGGCCGTTGCGCTGATGGAGCGCGTCTACGGCAAGAAGCCCGAAAAGATGTACTTCATGGGCTCGTCCGAAGGCGGCCGCGAAGGTCTGACCATGGCCCAGCGCTACCCCGATGATTTCGATGGCATCTTTGCCCGCGTGCCCGTGATCAACTGGGTCGGCCTGCAGCATGCCGGCACGCGTTCCGGCCTAGCGACCATGGGCGACGGCTGGATCAATCCGGCGCAGGTGAAGCTCGTGGCCGATGCGGTGCGGGCGGCTTGCGACAAGGCCGACGGCTCCGACGATGGGTTGGTGCAGGATCCCGTGAGCTGCAAAACGGCGTTCAAGGTCGGGACGCTGCGCTGCGCCAGCGGCCAGAGCGGCGATCAGTGCCTGACCGACGCCCAGATCAAGGCGGTCGACACGCTGCATGCGACCTACAAATTCCCGTTCGCGCTCGCCAATGGTCTCGACGACTATCCGGGCTGGGGCGTCTCGGGCGAGGACACGCCGGCGCTCGGGCCCACCGGCGGCTGGATTGCGTGGTGGCTCGGCACCGCGCCGCCCGCGCAGCCGCCTGCGCCCAAGAACGGCATCGCCTGGATCTACGGCGCCGGCGGTATCCAATATGTGTTCGCGCGCGATCCGAAGCTCGACGTCACCACCTACAAGGTGGAGGACCACAAGGAGCGGCTGCTCGAGGTTTCGAAGCTGATGGATTCGACCGATCCAGATCTTAGCCGCTTCCGCGCCCGCGGCGGCCGGCTGATCATGCTCGAGCACATGGCCGACTATGCCCAGAGCCCCTATGCCGGCATTCGCTACTTCGAAAGTGTCGAGCGCAAGCTCGGCAAGAACGAGACCGCGGAATTCGCGCGGCTCTACATCGCGCCCGGCGTCGACCATGTCGGCTCCGGCGCACCGGCCAATGTCGACATGCTGAGCGCGTTGGTCGACTGGGTCGAGAAGGGCAAGGCGCCCGGCGATCTCGAGGTCACCGAGCAGAAGGTCGAGGCTCCGTCGTTTGCGACGCTTCGCGCATTGCCGCTGTGCCGCTGGCCGGCCTGGCCGCATTACAAGTCTGGCCCGGTCACGGCGGCGTCGAGCTTCAGCTGCGCGCCGTAAGGCGAATGCGAACAGAGCGCGATGGCGGTGGGTTCTACCCCGCCGCCATCGCCTGCGCGCCACCCAGCAATTGCGCATTGAGCCGGCCGCCGGAGAACAGCATGTCGTCGAGTGCCTCGTCGATATCGGCTGAGACGACGGAGTTGCCGCCGTCGCGCGCGATGCTCGCCTGCGCGAGCCGTCGCATCAATTCCTTGATGAACGCGCAACTCGTGCCCTCGCTGCGCCGGGCAGCCTCGGCAGCGACAGCATCGTCGAGCGGCAGTCCTTTGCCGTAGAGCCGGACCAGCTTGCCGCGGCCGGTCTCGTCGGGGAGGGGCACTTCGATCGCCTGATCGATGCGACCCGGGCGACCGGCGAGGGCGCCTTCGAGGTCCTCCGGACGGTTGGTGGTCAGGACGAACAGGATGTCCGCATCCTCCTTCAGCCCGTCCATCTCGTTGAGCAATTTGTTCAGCATGGATTCCTCGCACGGCCCCATGTCATCGCGGTCGCGGGCGATGAGATCGACGTCCTCGATCACGACCATCGATGGCTGGAGCAGCCGTGCCAGGCTCATATAGGCACCGAGCAGGCCGATCTGCTCGGCGGTGATGATCAGCGTCGTATGCCCGGGCAGATGGGTTGCGAGATAGCGGATCGTATGGGTCTTGCCGGTGCCCGGCGACCCGTACAGCAAGATACCTTTGCGGGTCGACTGGCCAAGCCGGCGCAATTGATCGCGCGTACCGACGAAGTTCAGCACGTTGCGATCGAGCAGCCGCAGGGTCCGCTCCGGCAAGATCACTTCGTCCCGTGCGACCGGCGGCAGGCGATGCACGGTGATGCCGCGCGAGTAGCCGCGATAATCGGAGTCGGCGTCGAGTGAGAGGATCTTGCCGCGGTAGGTGCGCGCGGCTTGCACGGCCTGTTCCAGCTCGCCAAAGCATTGCTGGACGCGGACTGCGCCTGCGGTGCCCGCAGGCACCACGATCTCAAGACGAATGCCGGGTTCGCGACTGTATTCGCGATGCGCACAGAGCAATACCGCGTAACGAAGGCCGTCCTGCTCGCACAGCCACAGGCCGTTGTCGAGGCACTTGACGGGGCTCTTCTCGCCGACATCGATGTCGGAATATTGCAGCGGCGCAATCGCGAGCGCATAGCGGCCCTCCCGGAGGAGCCGCGAAATCGACAGCGTTTCGTAGCGCTGTTCCTCGTTCAACCCGAATAGCCGGATGGCGTTGCCGAACAGCCTGTTGATCGCCGCCTGAACATCCACCCGCATATGTCCGGGAAACTGGCGGATCGTGGTCACGAGCTTGCTGCGCGGAACGCCGGAAAAATGCCAGTCCAGCACGTCGCAGGCGTGCTCGAACTCCTTTTCCGGCTCTTTCGGCGTGCTCACGGTGTCGGCCGCACGAATGCAGTCGCTGCACAGCCAGACAGTGCGGCTGCCGATGCGAACATCCGTCTGTCCATCCGGCTTGCCGCAGAGCTCGCAGGGGGTCTTGATCTCTTCAAGCGTGATCTTGAGGGGATGCTGGCCGAGCCAGACATATTGTTTGGCCGATTTGAAAAGCGCTTCTGCGACCGATTGCGGATAGGGACCGCAGGCGACTTTGTCCTCGCGCTCGATTCGCGTCATCAGCGCGGCAGCCTCGCGCTCCGTCTTGCCGAAAACCTGGCGAAGCAGACTGATGACGAACTCGTCCGGCGTGTCATCGTCATTATGAATCACGAGCTGAGCCGGCTCGCGCTCGCCGCGCGCATCATTCGTCACGAGATGAACTCCGATGCAACCAGAACTAGAATGGAACAAATAAGGAACACAAAAGAAAGCGGCCGTCAAGCGTGACGGCCGCGACAATTTGGTAGCTAGTTTTCGAAGCTGTTAGTGCGCGCCGCCACCGCTGACCGCCTTGACGCGCCGGGTCAGCATCACGGCGATCGCGGCGAGAACCAGCACCACGCCGATCACGGCAAAGGTGTCGGAATAGCCCATCACCAGCGCCTGGCGCTTCACCGTCTTGCCGAGCGCGATGATGGCCTGCTCGCGCGCCGCGTTGGGGTCGGGCACGCCATGGGTGATGAAGTAGTCCGTCGTCTGCGCGATGCGGGCGCGGACCTCCTCGCGGCCGAGCGTGACCGAATGGCCGATGATGTTGGAGTGGAACTGCTCGCGCTTGGTGACGATGGTCGCGAGCACGGCGGTGCCTATGGCGCCGCCGAGGTTACGCATCATGTTGGAGATGCCGGAGGCGGCAGGCGCGTCCTGCGGCGCGACGCTGCCAAGGCTGAGCGCCGAGAGTGGTGCGAGCGTCAGCGCCTGGCCGACCGCGCGCACGATGTTGGGCACCAGGAACTGGTCGCCTGAATAGTCGAGCGACATCTGGATGTTCATGAACGAGCTCGCTGCGAACAGCAGCAGGCCGATCGTTGCGATGTAGCGGGCATCGAATCGCTCCATCAGCTTCGGCACCAGCGGAATCAGCAGGAGCTGCGGCAGGCCGGTCCAGGCCAGCACGTTGCCGATCTGCTCGGCATTGTAGCCCTGCACCTGCCCGAGATAGGCAGGCAGCAGATAGACCGAGCCGAACAGCGCGAAGCCGAGGAAGACGGAGGCAATCGTGCCGACGCCGAAATTCCACTGTGTCAGCAAGCGCAGGCGGAGCAGCGGCTTTTCGACCACAAGCGCGTTGTAGATGAACAACGACAGGCTGACGGCGGCAATGATGGCGAGCCGCACGATGAAGGGCGAGCCGAACCAGTCATCCTTGTTGCCTTCCTCGAGCACGGCCTGGAGCGAGGCCAGGCCGACCGCCATGGTGGCGATACCGAACCAGTCGCCTTCGCGCAGCAGCCCGAAGTTCATCGGGGCGCGCTCCAGGGTGAAGAAGAGGATGGTCACCATGACCGCGGTGGGCAGCACGTTGACGAAGAAGATGGTCTGCCAGCCGTAATTCTCGGTCAGATAGCCGCCGATGGTCGGTCCGATTGCGGGCGCGAACGTCACGGCAAGCGAGAACATCGCCAGCCCAATCGGCTGCTGGCCCTTCGGCAGCTTGGTGAAGACCAGCGTGAAGGCCATCGGAATCAGCACGCCGCCGAAGAAGCCCTGGAAGCCGCGCATCGTGATCATCGAGGGAAGATCGTGGGTGAAGGCACAGGCGACCGAAAATGCCGCGAACAGCGTCGCGAAGCTCAGGATGATGTTGCGGAACGAGAATACACGCGACAAGTAGTCGGTTAGCGGAATTACGATGATCTCGCCGATCAGATAGGACGTCGAGATCCAGGATCCGTTGTCGACGCCGGTACCGATGCCGCCCTCGATGTTGAGCAGCGAGGCGTTGGTGATCTGGATGTTCAGGATCGCCATGAAGGCGCCGATCATCGCCGCGAAGACGGCGATCCAGATCGTGGCGCTGGCGCGATTGGGGTCGACAGTTGCGCGCTCAGGCGTCGCGCGCGCCGAAATTGAGAGGCTGTGTGACATGTCACGACTCTCCGGAAACGGGCTTTGTTTTTGACGCCGTCTTGGACGTTGTCTCGGGCGTCGTTGCCACTTGCGCGGTCGGCGCCGAGCGCGTTGCGATCGTCGGGATCACGGACATGCCGGGCCGCAGCGCGATCGCAGGCGCGGTCTCGGCATCCAGCGCGATCCTCACGGGAATGCGCTGCACGATCTTGGTGAAGTTGCCGGTGGCGTTGTCCGGCGGCAGCAGGGCGAACTCCTGGCCGCTGGCCGGCGCGATGGAATCGACGTGACCGCGCACCACCTGGCCCGGGAAGGTGTCGACCTCGATCTGGACCTGCTGTCCGGCCTTGACGTTGGTGAGCTGGGTCTCCTTGAAGTTGGCGACGACATAGGCGCCCTCGGCCGGCACGATCGACATCAACTGTGTGCCCGCCTGCACGTACTGGCCGACGCGCAGCGTGCGGTTGCCGACCGCGCCGTCGATGGGCGAAATGATTGTGGTGTAGCCGAGATTGAGCTCGGCCTGACGCTGGAGCGCGGCTGCGCGTGCAGCCGCGGCCTTGGCCTGCAGGATCTCGGCCTTCAGGAGATCGACCTGCTTCAGGGCAGAGGTGAGATTGGCGGTATCGCGCTGGATCGCGGCATCGGCGCCGGCGTCGCGCGCCTGTGCCTGCTGCGCGTTCTGCACGCTGCCATAGCCCGTTGCCGCGAGGTCTGTGTAACGCTTGTTCTCCTGCTTGGCGAAAACCTTCGCAGCATTGTCGACATCGATGGTCGCCCTGGCTGCCGCGATCACGGCCTCCTGAACGTCGAGCTGGGCTTCCTTGCTCGTCACCGTCGCGTTCGCGGCGGCGACATCGGCCTTGGCCTGATCGAGCGCGACCTTGAAGTCGCGATCATCGATCCGGGCCAACACTTGCCCGGCCTTCACATGCTCGTTATCGCCGACCGAGACCCGATCGAGATAGCCGCTGACCTTCGGCGCGATCGTAGTGTTGTCGGCCTTCACATAGGCGTCATCGGTGGAGACGAGGAAACGCCCGACGGTCCAATAGTCGTAGCCGTACCAGCTTGCGCCCGCGAGCGCGACAGCCGCGGCTCCAAGGAGCAACAGCTTGCGCAGGTTGAGCTTTTTGCTGCCGGCGAATGATGGCGCTGTGGGCAATATGCCTTCCAGGGCATTGGTTGGAACCGCGGCGGCTTCGGTCTTGGACAGGGTGGTGTGTACGGTCATGGCCGGCTCCCTGAATTAGGAAACTTGACGTTTTCCAAAATGAGCCTAACTTTGGAATTGTCAATGGAATGACAGGCATCATGTAAAGACATGGCTCAAGCAAAACCGGAAGTCGGATGCCGCCCACGCGGACGGCCGCAATTGCGCAGCGACGAGGAGACGAAGCAGATCGTCTTCGAGGCTGCGCGCCACGCCTTTGCAATCGACGGCTACGCAGCGACCAGCACAGAAGAGCTCGCGCGCCGCGCCGGCATCTCGACCAAGACGCTGTATCGCCTGTTTGCCGGCAAGGCCGCGCTGTTCGAGGCGATGTGCGCTGACCGGCTCGAGCGGCTGCTCTCCGCCGTCGATCTCCAGGCCAACGATGAGGTTGATATCGAAACGGGCCTGCGTGTCGCGTTGCTCACCTGCGCCGATCTCGCGCTCGATCCCGGCGTGGTGGCGTTGCAGCGCATGGTGCTGCAGGAGTCCGCCGCATTTCCGGAACTCGCAGCGAACTTCTACAAGAACGCCATCTCCCGCACCGTCACGACGCTTGCCGGCTGGCTGCGCGTTCAAGTCAAGCGAAAGCGCCTCGCAATCGATGATGTGGAGGAGGCCGCCGGCATCCTCATCGGCATGATCGCCTCGGCGCCGCAGCGCGCCGCGATCTACGGCGGCGTGCCGTTGCCGTCGCGGAAGGATATCGAGCGGCGGGCGCATACCTGCGCAGCCTTGTTCCTCGATGGCTGCCGGGCAGCGCCGAAGTAGCGGCTCATTTGACAATGCCGCCCGCGTCGATTAAATGTTTCGCATGCGAAATAAAATGGAGTCCAAGACAGGACACCATCGGCTGATCTACCTCCTGAGCGTCGCGCAACGCCGGTTGCAGCGCTGGATGGCTGCGCAGCCCGAGAGCGAGGTGACGCCGGCGCAGGCGGGGCTGTTGTTCATCCTCGGCAAGCAGGACGGTGTCCTGATGGGCGAGGCAGGCGCGGCGCTCGATTTGGGGCCGGCAGGGATCTCCGGCCTCGTCGATCGAACGGCGGCCGTCAAGCTGGTCGAGCGGCGCGCCGACAGCGAGGACGGACGCGCCTGGCGGGTCTTTCTGACGCCGAAGGGGCGCACCGTGCTTGCGCAGGCGAAGACCAACGCAGCTGCGATCAATGCGGCGCTGACGGAAGGATTTACCAGCGAGGAGATCGATATCGTCGCGCGCTGGCTGACCAGCATTCGGGACAAGTTTCCTAGAGATTTTTCAAGCGACCCAGAGGAATAAGAGGAGAGATCAATGACCGAGCACGTCCGGATCGAGAACAACGGCGGAATTCTCACACTCACCCTCGCGCGTCCCGACAAGAAGAACGCGCTGACGGATGCGATGTACGGCAAGCTCGCCGACACCATCGAATCCGCCGAGTTCGACCCGTCCACCCGCGTGATCCTGATCCGCGGCGAGGGCGACATGTTCACCGCCGGCAACGATGTCGGCGAGTTCGCGGCCGTTGCGAGCGGCAAGTCCGAGGGCAGCCGCAATGTCGTCCGCTTCATCCAGTCGCTGGCGCGTTGCGCCCGGCCGCTGGTCGCCGCGGTGCAAGGCCGTGCCGTCGGCGTCGGCACCACGATGCTCCTGCATTGCGATCTCGTCGTGCTCGCCGACAACGCGCAATTGTCGACGCCCTTCGTCAGCCTCGCGCTGGTGCCGGAAGCCGCCTCCAGCCTGCTGATGCCGGCGCGCATCGGCCATGCCCGTGCCTACGAGATGTTCGCGCTGGGAGAGACCGTGCCGGCCAAGGCCGCGCTGGAGTGGGGGCTTGCTAACCGCGTGGTGCCGCTCGACAAGCTCGATGCCGAGGCGCTCGCGCTGGCGCGGCGTCTTGCCCGCCAGCCGGCCGGCGCGCTCACCGCCACCAAGCGGCTGATGCGCAATGGCGGGGCGCTGGTCGCGCAGATGAATGCGGAGGGCGAGCAGTTCGCGCAGCGCCTGCGCACCGCCGAGGCGCGCGAGGCATTTACCGCCTTCGCCGAGCGTCGTCCGCCCGATTTCAGCAAGGTTGCGTGACGCGTCGGCTTCCTGGGCGCAGTGAAGACCGCGTAGCTTCGATCATCCTCCATCCCAACGTCGCGCGATCGGCATTGCCGCCGGTCGGCGCGACGGGTACATCTGTGACGCTGCGCCTCGCGAGCGCCGCCGCAGACGTGAGACAATTTCAGGGATGGAGAGTTCGATGCCGGTCACGCCACAACACAAGGCCCAGCGCCCCTATCGGGGCGTATTCCCGGTCGTGCCCACCATCTTCGATGAGCGCGGCGAACTCGATCTCGACGGACAGCGCCGCTGCGTCGATTTCATGATCGATGCCGGTTCGCACGGCCTCTGCATCCTCGCCAATTTTTCCGAGCAGTTCGTGCTCACCGATGCCGAGCGCGAGACCGTGATGCATGTGGTGCTGGAGCATGTCGCGGGCCGCGTTCCAGTCATCGTCACCACCACCCATTTCAGCTCTGCCGTCTGCGCCGCGCGCAGCAAGCAGGCTGAGGCGGCGGGCGCCGCCATGGTGATGGTGATGCCGCCCTATCACGGCGCGACCTTCCGGGTGCCCGAGAAAGGCATCGTCGAATTCTTCAAGGTGCTCTCGGGCGCGATCAGCATCCCCATCATGATTCAGGACGCGCCGGTAGCCGGCACGCCGCTCTCCGTCGAACTGCTCGCGCGGCTGTCGCGGGATTTCTCCAACATCCGCTATTTCAAGATCGAGGTACCCGGCGCTGCTGCAAAGCTCCGCAGCCTGATCGAGGCGGGCGGCAGCGATATCGAGGGTCCGTGGGACGGCGAGGAGGCGATCACATTGCTTGCCGATCTCGATGCCGGCGCCACCGGCGCGATGACCGGCGGCGGCTATCCCGACGGCATCCGCCAGATCATTGATCCCTATTTCGCGGGCCAGCGCGAGCAGGCGAAAGCCGCCTACGAACGCTGGCTGCCGCTGATCAACTACGAGAACCGCCAATGCGGCCTGATCGCCTGCAAGACCATGATGCAGGCCGGCGGCGTGATCAAGTCGGACACAGTGCGCCATCCGCTTCAGTCGCTGCATCCGGCGACGCGCGCTGGGTTGCTGGAGCTCGCAAGGGAGCGCGATGCGCTCGCGCTGCGGTGGGGGAAGTAGGGCGCGCATACTCCGCTCGTCGTCCCGGGGCGCGCGGAGCGCGAGCCCGGGACCCATAACCACAGGAGATGGTTTGGCGAATTCTGGCAATTGCCAGTTCGCGCAACAACATCTCCCTGTGGTTATGGGTCCCCGCCTTCGCGGGGACGACGCCGAGTTTGTGGCGTATGATCCAGTGCACCAGCTCTTCATTATGCCGTTATCCCGAGCCAAATTGGCGCGAGACAACGAAAACAGGGAGGCAGTGCCATGACGATGAGGCCGGATCCCACCTTTCACGCATCGCCCAAGCTTGCGATGGAAGCGCCCGCGGAGAACTTTGCCTACACGTTGCTGCTCAGTCCGGATTTTTCAAAACCGGACGCTCTCGCGGTCATCGACGTCAAGCCGGGATCGCCGACCTACAGCCGAATCGTCCACACCGTGACGATGCCCAACAAGGGCGATGAGTTTCATCACTTTGGCTGGAATGCCTGCTCATCCGCCTTGTCGCCACTCGCCGGACATGCCTTCATCGAGCGGCGCTATCTCATCATCCCCGGGATACGCTCGTCGCGGATCTACATCATCGATACCAAGCCCGATCCGACCAAAGCCAAGATCCACAAGATCATCGAGCCGGAGGAAGTCTTCAAAAAGACCGGCTACTCGCGGCCGCATACCATCCATTGCGGGCCGGACGGCATCTATGTGAGCACGCTTGGCGGCGGCAAAGACGGCACCAGCGGGCCTCCAGGCGTCTTCATCATGGATTGCGAGACGTTCGAGATTCTTGGACGATGGGAGATCGACCGCGGTCCGCAGACGCTGCACTATGATTTCTGGTGGAATCTGCCGCGTGACTACATGGTCACGAGTGAATGGGGGTTGCCGCCGCAGTTCGAGAACGGGATCGTTCCCGAAGATCTCCTCTCGAACAAATATGGCCACCGGCTCCACTTCTGGGACCTCCGCGCTCGGCGCAACGTTCAAACCATCGACCTCGGCGCCAATCATCAGATGGTACTGGAGGTGCGGCCCGCGCATGATCCGGTTCGCGAATACGGCTTTGCCGGCGTGGTGGTCGACACCACCAATCTCGAAGGCTCGATCTGGACCTGGTGGCGCGAGGGCGGGAAATTCCATGCGGAGAAGACGGCGACCATCCCGCCGGACCCTGCAGCCAAAGAGAAGCTTCCGCCACTCTTGCAGGGTTTTGGTGCCGTCCCGCCACTGGTGACCGACATCGATCTGTCGATGGACGATAGGTTCCTCTATGTCTCCTGTTGGGGCACCGGCGAGATGCGTCAGTACGATGTCAGCGAGCCCAGAAAGCCCAAGCTTGCGGGCTCGGTGAACACCGGAGGCATCGTGCGTCGTGCGCCGCATCCGAACGGCAAGGCGTATGCAGGTGGCCCGCAGATGGTCGAGATCAGCCGTGACGGCAGGCGCGTGTACTGGACCAATTCGCTCTATTCCACCTGGGATAACCAGTTCTATCCCGACGGGGTCCCGGGTGTGGAAGTCATGGCCAATGCTGGTCCCAACGGCGGCCTTGAGCTCGACAAGGACTATTTTGTGAGCTTCCCCGACGGATATCGCGCGCACCAGATCAGGCTGGACGGCGGCGACTGTTCGACGGACTCCTTTTGCTACCCGTCGGTCTAGCGAGCTGGAGCGCCGGGTGGCTCTGGCTGGCGCTTGTTGCGAGCGGTCTCTATCACGGCGTCAATCCGGGAATGGGATGGCCGCTCGCCGTTTCGGCCGGGCTGATGGACAAGAGCCCGCGCGCGCTCTTTCGTGCGTTGTGGGCTCTGGCGGCCGGACATCTCCTGGCAACACTTCTCGTGCTGCTGCCATTCGCTTTCCTGCTCGTGCTGGCCGAGTGGCAGCGTTCGATCCAGCTCGGTGCGAGCCTTCTCGTGATCGGCTTCGGTGTCTATCGACTGATCGAGCGGCGCCATCCGCGCACGCTGGCACGAATTCCGCCAACGCAATTGGCGCTCTGGTCATTTGCCGTTGCCATTGCTCACGGCGCTGCCTTGATGCTCGTGCCGATCTATCTCGGGCTCTGCCGGGCCTTCGAACCCGATGCCGGCCATGAGGCCGCCGGCGCGCTGATGAAGGCAAATCTTGGGACGGCGGTGCTGGTGTCCGTGGTGCACGTTGCCGCCATGATCAGCGCCGGCGGATGCCTGGCGTGGCTGGTCTACCGCTATCTGGGATTGCGGTTCGTCTCGCGAAGCTGGTTCAATCTGGATCTAGTCTGGGCGACCAGCCTCATTCTGGTTGGCGTTGTGGCGCTCGCCTTCAATCTCGCGAGCTGGCACTGAAGGCTACCGCGCCAAAGTCCACTCGCCGACAATGCGGAAGCGCGCGTTGGCGTCGTCCTGCTTGAACAGCGCGATACGATCGATCGTCAGTGTGTGGAGACCGAGCGCTGCGAATCGCGCCCGCAGCATCTCCAGAATCGGTCGGCGCCGATCGGAGTCCAACCTGCCGGTCAGCGTCATGTGGAAGCGGAATTCCTCCATGACGTAAGGATAGCCCCAGCGATCGAGATAGCCGCGCTGACGTTCGCTGAGCTTTTCGGGCTTTCGCCGCGCACGGTCTTCCGCCGTTAGTGCGGCACGGAAGTCATCGAACTCGCGGACGCTATCGGCAGCGAGTTCTTGAAGCGTGGCGTCCGGCTCGACCGGAATGACAGCGATAAATCCGCTGATGGAATCGACGACCGGGCGGATCGTGGGGATCGGTCGCGCCTTGCCGGCGAATGTCGCGCAGGCGGCCATGAGATCGGCCTCGCTCTTGCCGGGCGCGAGCGTCATCGGCGCCTTCAGCGTGGCGTGGAAGCCGTATTTGCGGGGATCGGCGGTGACGTCGCGCCAATCCGGCGCGATACGCAATGCGTCGGTGGGAAAAGGCAGCTCGTCGCCGGTATAGGCATCGTAGCCGAGGAGCGCGGCGCCAAAGCGGGAGAGGGCGCTGTCGGCGCCGGCGGCAAAATAGATCGCGTAGCGGGGAAAACCTGTCATCGTCCGAGCATAACCGGTTTACGCCGCAACGACAGCCTCGCGCGGCGTCGCCGCCGCACCGAGCAGCCGCGTCGCATCGGTGAGATGCACGAGCTTGCCGCCGGCGATCACGGCGATGAGCCGTGGCCGCAGCGGTACGCTGTCGTCGACGAGCAGAATGTCGGCACGGTGTCCTTCCGCGAGGACGCCACGATCGGCTAGACCGGTTGCGCGCGCAGGCGCGGCGGAGACCAAGGTCCAGGCCTGCGTCAGCGGCAGCACGCCATCGGCGGCGAGGCGGAACGCGGCGAGCAGCTGTGCGGGATAGTAGTAGTCCGACGCCAGCACCGAGCAGAGACCCTTGGCGATCATATCCGATGCCCTGGTCCAGCCGGTGTGGCTGCCGCCGCGCACAACGTTCGGCGCGCCGTAGACGATGGCATCGCCGGCGGCTGCGGCCTCTCGCGCCGTTTCCTCGTTGACCGGAAACTCGGCGATCGTCGCGCCCAATGTACGAAACGCCTGGCGCATCGCCGGCGTCGCGTCGTCATGCGAAAGCATGCGCACATCCGCCGCGCGGGCAGCCGCGGCGAGGCGTGATACGGAAGCCGGCACGTCGGCGGCGCGCGCTACCACGCGTTCAACCAGCCGATCAAAATCTTCGCTCGACAGCCCGGTCCGCTCCACCATGCGGTTGCGCTTGCGGGGCTTGGCCATGTCGGCGACGGTACCGTCCATGTGGTCGTTGAAGGCGAACAGATCGACGCGGCCGTCCGCGAGCCATTGGGCCATATCGTCCTCGGCGTCGAGATTGTAGGTCTCGTGCCGCAGGTGGAAGCGGGTGTCGGCTGCGAATTGCGGGCGCTGGCGTTCGATCGCTTCCATCAGGCCGCGCGCATTGTCGCTGCTGCGCAGGCCCGGCTCCCATGAACAGGTCGTGGCGTGAAACACCGTGGTGATGCCGTTGCTAATCGCCTGGCGGTCGCTGTCGGCGAGCGCGACGTCGATCGGGAAGTCGACGCCGGCACGCGGCATCATCTGCCGCTCGAAGGCATCGCCGTGCAGATCGACGATGCCGGGCAGGACCAGCAGGTTGCGCGCATCGATCGTAAGCCGGCCGCGGCTCCTGGAGGCATCGACCCGTGCGATGTCCGGGCCGGACACGCTAAGCGAAGTTTCGACGAGTTCGGCGCCGATCAGGGCCCGGCCGCCTTCAAGGAAAATGTCTGTCACGCGACCGCGCTTTGTTTGCTGGCAGGAGAACCTGTAAGGGAATTCGCCTGTGCTTCGTATGCCGAAAGAAAATCTTCAATCCCGAGCTTGCGGAAATCGGGCAGTGCTTCCCGCAATTTATCGTGATTCCAGTCCCACCAGGCAAGCCTCGCGAGGCGCCCGGCGACCTCTTCCGAGAACCGCCGCCGCACGATGCGCGCCGGATTGCCGGCGACGATGGTGTAGGCCGGCACGTCCTTGGTGACGATGGCGCCGGCCGCGATCACCGCGCCGGTGCCGATGTTGCGGCCCGGCAGCACGATCGCGCCGTGGCCGATCCAGACGTCATGGCCGATATGGACGTGGTGCTGGCGCCGCCAGTCGAAGAACTCGGTGTCGTCGCTCTCGCCCTCGAAGTAAGCGCTCGAACGATAGGTGAAATGCGCCTGCGTCGCGCGATGCATTGGATGGTTGCCGGGATTGATCCGCGTCATCGCCGCAATCGAGCAGAATCTTCCGATCGTCGCATAGGTGATCTGGGCGTCGTTCACGACGTAGGAGTAATCGCCCATGGTGACTTCATGCAGGATCGTGCGCGAGCCGACTTCGGTGTAGGCGCCGAGACTCGTCTGGTGCAGCGTGGCAGAGGGGTCGATGGTCGGCTGGATCGAAAGAATTTTGGTCATGTCGCATCCGAAGCCAGAGGGCGGGCGTTTCTCATCGAGCGGCTTGATGACAATGTCATGACCGAGCGATGACAGGGGATGAGGTGCGTGGGATGGCCGCACGGCAACGCCGATGTCACACAAGTGTTAAGCGCCGGCGTTAGCTGATGGCTTCAGCTATTCTGGAGTCCTGCATGCTGGTAGTGGAAGGTCTGACGTGCCGCTTCGGCGCAAAAGCTGCGGTGGACGACGCTTCGTTTCAAATCTCCCCCGGCGGCTTCGTCGGCGTGATCGGACGGTCCGGCGCCGGCAAGTCGACCCTGCTGCGGACCATCAACCGTCTCGTGACACCCTCGCAGGGCCGCATCCTGTTCGACGGCATCGACGTCACCGCGCTGCGCGGCAAGGAATTGCGGCAGTGGCGCGCGCGTTCGGCGATGATCTTCCAGCAATTCAACCTGGTCGGCCGGCTCGACGTCCTGACCAACGTCCTGATGGGGCGCCTCGCAACCATGCCGGCCTGGCGCTCGCTGTCGCAGACCTGGCCCGAGCACGACAAGGCGCTGGCGATGTCGGCGCTCGAACAGTTCGATATCGCTGCGCTCGCAGCCCAGCGCGCCGACCAGCTTTCCGGCGGCCAGCAGCAGCGCGTCGCGATTGCCCGCGCGCTGGTGCAGCAGCCGGACATCATCCTTGCCGACGAGCCGATCGCCTCGCTCGACCCGCGCAACACCAAGATCGTGATGGATGCGCTCTTACGCATCAACAAGCACTTCGGCATCACCGTGCTGTGCAACCTGCATTCGCTCGATCTGGCCCGCACCTATTGCGACCGCCTGATCGGCATGGCTGCTGGCCGCATGGTGTTCGACGGTGCGCCGTCCGCGCTGACCGATCACGTCGCGCGCGAGCTCTACGATCTCGAAGCCACCGACGTCATGGGCGGCATGCCCGTCCCGGTGCCCGAGGGCGTCCCGGCTCTCGGGACGGCCGCGGCCGCCTGAGCCGTGCCGCACCTGTTTAGTTGCCAGTTTTGCGTCAACCGACCCCAACCAATGAAGAGGGTATCATGATCACTCGCAGACTTATTCTTGCCGGCGCCGCCGCGCTCGCTTTCACGGCCTCGGCATCGGCGGACGACTGGAAAGCCAAATATCCCGAGCTGACCTTCGCGGTCGTCCCGGCCGAGAACGCCTCCGGCGTCACCGAGCGCTGGGCACCTTTCGTGGACTATCTGTCGAAGCAGCTCGGCGTGAAGGTCACGCTGCGCATCGCCAACGACTACGCCGCGGTGATCGAGGGCCAGCGAGCCGGCAATATACACATCGCGAGCTACGGCTCGGCCTCGTTCGCCCGCGCCCGGCTGACCGGCGTCAAGACCGACGCCTTCGCCAACGACATCAACGCCGACGGCTCGACCGGCTATTATTCGGTGTTCTTCGTCAAGGCGAGCAGCCCCTACAAGAGCGTCGACCAGCTCAAGGGCAAGAACCTCGGCCTCGTCGACCCGAACTCGACCTCCGGCAACAACGTGCCGCGCTTCGAGCTCGACAAGATGGGCATCGCGGACGCCGACAGCTATTTCAGCAAGGTCGTTTTCACGGGCAGCCATGAGAACGCGATGCTGGCGCTGGCGCAGGGCACGGTCGACGTTGCGGCCAACCAGTGGACCAGCGACGACGACTCCACGCTGGCGCAGATGCTGACCAAGGGCATGCTGAAGAATGCCGACGGCTCGGCGATGAAGAAGGACGATTTCCGCATCATCCACAAGTCGGCGCCGATCATCAACGGCCCTTATGCCTATAACTCGGACCTGCCGGACGACGCCAAGGCCGCCATCGCGAAGGCGTTCTTCGACGCGCCGACCAAGGACAAGGTCGCGTTCGAGCGTCTCTCGGACGGCCAGAAGAAGGGCTTTCATCCTGCCACCACCAAGGATTGGGATGGCACGATCGAGCTGATCAAGTTCGTCGATGCGCTGCGCAAAAAGAAGGCGTCCTGAGTCTTCGGGACGATGCACTGGAGCCGGGTCTAATGGACCCGGCTCTTTCTTTGACGGGACCTGGTTAGACCGATGACGATCGCTGTTTCGATCCTCCCCGAACAGCAGCTGGCCGCGCTCAATGCCGCCTACAATCAGGCGGTCGCGCGCAAGCGATTGCGTCTCCTGTTCGGAGTCGTGCTGTTCGCCGCCGCGCTGGGTCTTGCCGCGGTTGGCGCAGAAGTGAACCTGCGCACCTTCTTCACCTATTTCGGCAATTTCATCAGCTATTTCGACCGCATCCTCACCCTCGACAGCGGCCAGCGCGTCTGGACCGATTTCGGCGAGTGGCTCTGGGGCTGGCGCAAATGGTTGAAGATGCTGGGCGAGACGCTGCTGATCAGCTATGTCGGCACGCTGATTGGTGCGACCTTCGCCTTCGCACTGAATTTCTTCGCGGCTGAGAACACCTCGCCCGCGCCCTGGCTGCGCTTTGTCGTGCGGCGCCTGCTCGAATTCGCCCGCACGGTTCCCGGCATCGTCTTCGCGCTGGTCTTCGTGATCGCCTTCGGGCTCGGACCGATGGCGGGCGTGCTGGCGATCGCGATCCACTCCACCGGCGCGCTCGGAAAGCTGTTTTCCGAGATCGTCGAGAATGCCGACATGAAGCCGGTCGAGGGCATCCGTTCGACCGGCGCGAGCTGGCTCTCCTGCATGCGTTTCGCGGTCGTGCCGCAGGTGACCGCGGGCTATGCCAGCTACGCGCTGCTACGCTTCGAGATCAACGTCCGCGAAGCCTCCGTTATGGGCTTCGTCGGCGCCGGCGGCATCGGCCAGGAGCTCGTCGTCGCCATCCGCAAGTTCTACTATTCGGACGTCAGTGCGATCCTGCTCACCATCATCGTCACGGTCTTCATCATCGACATCACCACCGGCTGGCTACGAGGCCGCTTGTTCGGCAAGGAGGCGCGGACGTGAAGCCGCAGGAGGTCGACACCGCGCAGATTCGCGCGCGCTATCCGGACGTGTTCGACCGGCCTGCCTCGGCGAGGCTTGCGACGCCGGCGATGATCGTCGCGGCGTTCGCGATCCTGGTGTATGGCCTCGTCGATCTCGATTTCTCGCCGTCGCGCTTCTTCGCAGGCCTTAGCCAGCTTGGCTGGATCAGCCTGATGATGATCCCGCCGGATCCCGGCTCCTCGTTGCCGATCTATCTGAAGGCGCTCGGCGAGACGCTGTCGATCGCGCTGCTCGGCACGACAATCGCCGCGTTGTTCGCGCTTCCGGTCAGCCTGCTTGCGGCGCGGAACGTAGTGCCGTCAAAAATCCTGCGATTCCCGGTCCGTCGCTTCCTGGACTCGATCCGCGGCATCGATACGTTGATCTGGGCGCTGGTGTGGATCAACGTGGTCGGGCTCGGCCCGTTTGCCGGCGTGCTCGCCATCGCGGTGTCGGATTTCGGTGCCTTCGGCAAACTGTTCTCGGAGGCGATCGAGAGTGCAGACCAGAAGCAGGTCGAGGGCATTCGCGCCTCCGGCGGCAGTGCGCTGCACGAGATCCGCTTCGGCCTCTTGCCGCAGGTGTTGCCGGTCATCGCGGGGCAGGTGCTCTATTTCATCGAATCCAACACGCGCTCGGCCACCATCATCGGCATCGTCGGCGCCGGCGGCATCGGGCTCCAGCTGGCCGAGCAGATCCGCGTGCTGGAATGGCAGAAAGTGTCGTTCCTGATCCTGATGATTTTGGTCGCGGTCGCCGCGATAGACTTCATCTCAGGCAAGCTGCGGTTTGCGATTATCGGGCGGCGGGCGGTGGCCTGATCACAGACACCATAGGGTGGGTAAAGCGAAGCGTGCCCACCGCTCACAGCGACATCATGAGAAAGATGGTGGGCACGGCACAAAGTGCGCACCTTTGCCCGCCCTACGACTCCACCAGAAACTCCACCCGCTCCGCGGCAAAGCGCGAGTGCTTCGTCACCAGCGGTCTGCCCTCGAGATCATGGTCGGTCGCGTCGACCACCAGGATCGGTCGTCCCAGCGGAAGGTCGAGCCGTGCGGCATCGGTCGCATCGACGATGCCGGCCGTGATCCGGGTCGCGCCGCGGCGGTAGTCGTGGATGTCGTAATGCTCGAGCAGCTTTGTCATCGAGCGCGTTGCCGCGAATACGGCCCCCGCGCCCGGAAATAACTCCGCCGACAGCCAGGTGGTCGAGACACAGATCGGCGTGCGGTCTGCGAGGCGTATCGCTTCGATCCGCACCAGCGGTGCACCCACCTTCAATCCCAGTTCCCGCGCGAGCTCGCGGGTTGCGACGTCTTCGGAGGCCTCAATCAACTGCCCGCGCGGCTCGCGGCCGCCAGCGCCGACGATCTCGGAGAAGCGGGTGCGCGAGCGCAGTGGATAGGCGAGGCGTTGCGCCTCGACATAGGTTCCGCTCCCGCGTTCGGCCCGCACCAGACCGCGCTCCGCAAGCGCAGCCAGCGCACGCCGCACGGTGTGACGATTCACGCGATAAGTTTCGGCGATCTCCATCTCGCCCGGCAGCTTGTCGCCGGCCGCAAAGCGGCCGTCGGCGATGCCGCGTTCAATCCCGTCGGCGACGAGGCGCCATAGCGCGACGCCTGAAGAGGCTGTGTCCTGCATGCTCATGTCGTCGGCCAAGCTAACCCAGAAATCACACCCTTGTCACGAAACAGTCATGGCGCTTCCGTATGAAGTTGTCTATTATCATAGACAACTTCAGTTCGGCAAGTTCGGTGGATTCGGTGACCCTGCACAACAACCAGCAAGCCCAGCGCAAGGCCGCCATGGCCGTGCTGGCGCACGCGGAGGCGGGCGAGATCGCCGCTCGCCTCCGCACAATCGCATTGCCCAGCCATCAGGATCTGCGCGAGCCGGAAAACGGCCTCGTCATGCTGCGCGGCCGGGCCGGCGGTGACGGCGCGCCGTTCAATCTCGGCGAAGCGACGGTGTCGCGTGCGGCGGTCCGGCTTGCGAGCGGCGAAGTCGGCTTCGGCTACACCCTCGGACGCGATGGTGAGAAAGCCAGGCTGATCGCGCTCTGCGATGCGCTGGTGCAGTCCCGCGATTTTGGCGAAGCGGTAGAGCGGGACGTTATCGCGCCGTTACGCGAGCAGCTTACGACGAGGCGAAAGCAAGCTGCGGCTGAGACTGCCGCGACGAAGGTTGATTTCTACACCATGGTGCGGGGTGAGGGGTGACATCATGACCACGATTGCGGAATTGCCGCCGGGTTTTGCCGACAAGGTCTTGTCGGCGCAGTCGACCTTTCGTTCGGTCATGGACGCGATGGCGCGGCCGGGGTCGGTCCAGCGCATCGTGCCGATGGTGGGAGCGCCTGCTACGATGATGCGTGGCACCGCCGCGATCGCGCTGACGCTGTTCGATCACGATACGCCGCTCTGGCTCGATGCACAGATGGCGGAAAGTTCTGACGTGGTGAAGTGGCTGAAGTTCCACACCGGCGCGCCCGTGGTGCAGGATCCCTCGTTCGCGAGCTTTGCGCTGATCAACGACGGTGCTTTGCTTCCGGCGCTTGAGCGCTTTGCGCTCGGCACCAGCGAATATCCGGACCGTTCGACCACGGTGATCATTCAGGTCGAGAGCCTGGACTCAGGACGCAGTTTTGAGCTGCGCGGCCCCGGCATCGATGGTGTCACGACCATTCAGGCCTCGATCAAGCCCGTCGATCTGTTCGAGCGCCTGCGGGTCAACGAGGCGCTGTTTCCACGCGGCATCGACGTGGTGCTGGTCGCCGCCGACGCCGTCGTTGCGATCCCGCGCACCACGCGCGTCGTGAACAAGGGAAGCTAGTCGCATGTATGTCGCAGTCAAAGGCGGCGAGCGCGCCATCGAGAACGCCCATCGTCTGCTCGCAAACGCGCGGCGCGGCGATCAAAGCGTTCCGGAAGTCACGCTCGACCAGATCTCGGAGCAGCTCGGCCTCGCCGTGGACCGTGTCATGAGCGAGGGCTCGCTCTATGATCGCGAGCTCGCGGCGCTGGCGATCAAGCAGGCGCGCGGCGACCTGATCGAGGCGATCTTCCTGGTCCGTGCCTTCCGCGCCACGCTGCCGCGCTTCGGCGCGAGCGAGCCGGTCGACACCGGCGCGATGCGGGTTCAGCGGCGGGTGTCCTCGACCTTCAAGGACATTCCCGGCGGTCAGATCCTCGGACCGACCTTCGACTATACGCACCGCCTGCTCGACCCGACGCTCGCCAAGGGATTTGTGCCGGACGCGCCGGCGACAGCCGAGGCGTCCACGGCGCCCACGCCGCGCGTGACGGATATTCTCGGCCGCGACGGACTGATCGAGCCCTCGCCGCAGGCCGAGGGGGGCGCGAGCGTCGGCGATCTCACCCGCGAGCCGCTGAACTTCCCGGCGGACCGCGACCTGCGCCTGCAAAATCTCGCGCGTGGTGACGAAGGTTTCCTGCTGGCGATGGGCTATTCGACCCAGCGCGGCTATGGCCGCAACCATCCCTTCGCCGGCGAGATCCGCTTCGGCGAGGTCGAGGTTGAATTTTCTGCCGAGGACGTCGGCTTCGCCGTGCCGCTCGGCTCGATCGAGCTGACCGAGTGCCAGATGGTGAACCAGTTCAAGGGCTCGGCCACGGAAGCCCCGTGCTTCACCCGCGGCTATGGCCTCGCCTTCGGCCAGAGCGAACGCAAGACCATGTCGATGGCGTTGGTCGATCGCGCGCTGCGTGCCCGCGAGCTGGGTGAAGAAGCCGTCGCTCCGGCGCAAGATGAAGAATTCGTGTTGTCGCATTCGGACAACGTCCAGGCGACCGGCTTCGTCGAACATCTGAAGCTGCCGCATTATGTCGACTTCCAGTCCGAACTCGGCCTGCTGCGCAAGCTACGCAAGGAATTTGCCGAGGCCAATGCGCCTGTTGCCATGAAGGAGGCCGCGGAATGAACGCGCCCGCCTACAACTTTGCCTATCTCGACGAGCAGACCAAGCGGATGATCCGCCGCGCGATCCTGAAGGCGATCGCGATCCCCGGCTATCAGGTGCCGTTCGCCAGTCGCGAAATGCCGATGCCCTACGGTTGGGGCACCGGCGGCGTGCAGGTCACGGCGGCGATCCTCGGGCCCCAGGACGTGCTGAAGGTCATCGACCAGGGTTCTGACGACACGACGAATGCAATCTCGATCCGAAAATTCTTTGCCAAGACCGCCGGCGTGGCCACGACGACGTCGACGGACGAGGCGACCGTGATCCAGACGCGTCACCGCATTCCGGAGACGGCGCTGCATCAGAGCCAGGTGCTGGTCTATCAGGTGCCGATCCCGGAGCCGCTGCGTTTCCTCGAACCGCGCGAGACCGAGACGCGGCGGATGCATGCGCTCGCCGAATACGGCCTGATGCATGTGAAGCTCTATGAGGACATCGCCCGCTTCGGCCATATCGCTACCGCCTATGCCTATCCGGTGAAGGTGAACGCGCGCTATGTGATGGACCCGTCGCCGACGCCGAAATTCGACAATCCCAAGATGGACAATTGCCCGGCGCTGCAGCTGTTCGGCGCCGGCCGCGAGAAGCGCATCTATGCGATCCCGCCCTATACTCAGGTGGTGTCGCTCGATTTCGAGGATCACCCGTTCGAGCCCTACCGCTTCAACGCGCCTTGCGCGCTGTGCGGCGCCGGGAATTCCTACCTCGACGAGATCGTCACCGACGACAGGGGCGGACGGATGTTCGTTTGTTCCGACACCGACTATTGCGAGGGCCGCCAGGCCGCCGGCCATCACGGCAGCCTGAGCGCCGCGCCATACAAGGAGAGGGCGCAAGGGGGCTCACATGGCTGATCTCGATACGGTTGAAAACGACCAGCCGTTGCTGGTCGCAAAATCCCTCAGCAAATCCTTCGGCCGCATCGCGGCGTGCCGCGACGTGTCCTTCTCGCTCTATCCCGGCGAAGTGCTGGCGATCGTTGGCGAGTCCGGCTCGGGCAAGTCGACGCTGCTGCAAATGCTGTCGGGGCAGCTCACTCCGAGCGCCGGCCAGGTGTCGTACCGGATGCGCGACGGCGTCACGCGCGATCTCATGACGCTTGGCGAAGCCGAGCGGCGCTTCCTGTTCCGCACCGATTGGGGCTATGTGCACCAGGATCCCGCGCTAGGCCTGCGCATGGCGGTCTCAGCTGGCGCCAATGTCGGCGAGCGGTTGATGGCGGTCGGCTGGAACAACTATGGCCGCATCCGCGACACCGCATCCGACTGGCTCACCCGCGTCGAGATCGACATCGCGCGTATCGACGATGCACCGCGCACCTATTCCGGCGGCATGCGCCAGCGCCTCCAGATCGCACGCAACCTCGTCACCGAGCCGCGACTCGTATTCATGGATGAGCCGACCGGCGGTCTCGACGTGTCGGTGCAGGCGCGCCTGCTCGACCTCCTGCGCAGCCTCGTCGCCGAGCTGCACCTCGCCGTCATCATCGTCACCCACGACCTTGCGGTCGCGCGACTATTGTCGCATCGCGTGATGGTGATGAAGGGCGGCCGCGTCATCGAGACCGGCCTGACCGATCAGGTGCTTGACGATCCGCGCGAGCCCTATACCCAACTCCTCGTTTCCTCGATTCTGCCGCCATGAGCCAGCCGATGACCGCAATGATCGACATCGCCGACGCCAAAAAGACTTTTACGATGCACCTGCAGGGCGGCATCGAATTGCCGGTGGTGCGCGGCGTGACCTTCCACGTCAACTCCGGCGAATGCGTCGTGCTGTCCGGTCCGTCCGGGGCCGGCAAATCGTCGATCCTGAAAATGATCTTCGGCAATTACCGCTGCGACTCCGGCCGCATCGGCATCCGCCATCGCGACACGCTGATCGATCTCGCCACCGCCGAGCCGCGGCAGGTCCTCAACGTCCGCCGTTCGACCATCGGCTATGTCAGCCAGTTCCTGCGCGCGGTGCCGCGCGTTGCGACCATCGACGTCGTCGCCGAGCCGCTGATCGTGAACGGCCTGGCACGGACTGACGCGCGGCAGCGGGCGGGTGCGCTCCTGCATCGCCTCAACATCCCCGAGCGGCTGTGGCAGCTCCCGCCCGCCACCTTCTCCGGCGGCGAGCAGCAGCGCGTCAACATCGCGCGCGGCTTCATCTCGGATCTGCCGATCCTGCTGCTGGACGAACCGACCGCTTCGCTCGACGCCGCCAACCGTGCCGTCGTGGTTGAACTTGTCGCCGAGAAGAAGCGTCAGGGCGTCGCCATGGTCGCGATTGTTCATGACGACGAAATCCGCCATCTGATTGCCGACCGCATCGTCGACGTCACCAGCTTCGCCGCCGCGGCCTGAAGGAAAGACAAGGAAATGAACGCCAAGCCGAAGGACACCGTGATTGCCAACGCCAGGATCGTGCTGGCCGACAGGGTGATCGAACAGGGCTGGCTTGCTCTTGCCGATGGACGGATTGCCGAGATCGGTGAGGGCAGGGCCCCGGGAGGTGCCGAGGATGCCGGCGGCGACCTGATCATGCCGGGCCTGATCGAACTCCACACCGATCATCTCGAAGCGCATTACGTGCCCCGACCAAAGGTTTTCTGGAATCCGGTCGCCGCCGTCATCTCCTATGACGGCCAGCTTGCGACCTCAGGCATCACCACCGTGTTCGATTCGCTCCGGGTCTGGCGCGAGGACGGCGCCGAGGAAGTCGACGGCCGCGCCGGCGTGCTCGCCGCTGCGATCACCACCGCGCGCGACGCCAGCCTGCTGCGCGCCGACCACTTCCTGCATCTGCGCTGCGAAATTCCGATGCCGAGCGTGGTCGAGGAGGCCAAGGAGCTGATCGACCGTCCCGACGTGCGCTTGATGTCGCTGATGGACCACACACCGGGCCAGCGCCAGTTCCGCGACGAGGTCAAGCTGCGCGACTACTATCGCGGAAAGGGCGGCGGCAAGACCGATGCCGAGCTCGACGAGCTGTTCGCGAAGCGCTTCGAGTATCAGAAGGCCTATGCCGCAACCAACATGCGCCAGATCGTTGCGCTGGCGCATGAGTACAAGATCCCGCTCGCGAGCCATGACGACACCACCGACGAGAACGTCGCGGACGCCGTGCGCGATCGCGTTTCGGTGGCGGAATTCCCGACGACGCTCGAGGCCGCGCGTGGCCTGCACCAGGCCGGCATCGATATCTTGATGGGGGCGCCGAATGTGGTCCGCGGCGGCTCGCATTCCGGCAACATCGCTGCCGTCGATCTCGCCCGCGAAGGCCTGCTCGACATCCTGTCGTCGGACTATATTCCGTCGAGCCTGCTTATGGCCGCGCTGCAATTGCCCGAGCATGTGCCCGCGATCAGCCTTCCCGCGGCGATTCGTACCGTGACGAAGGCACCCGCCGAGGCGGTTGGCCTGTCCGACCGCGGCGAGGTGGCGATCGGCAAGCGCGCCGATTTGATCCGCGTGCATGTCGCTGGCCACGTTCCCGTCGTCCGCAGCGTCTGGCGCGAAGGAAGCCGTGTCGCATGAGCGAGACCGCGACCATGGTGCAGGACGCGGCTGGCGGAATCGGACCCGGGCGACTCGTGCTCGTGGTCGGTCCCAGCGGCGCCGGCAAGGACACCTTGTTGCGGCTCGCGCAGGCAGCCTGCAACGACGATCACGACATCGTCTTCCCGCGCCGCGTCGTGACGCGCGAATCCTCCGTCGACGAAGACAATATTGCGGTGACCGACGACGAATTCCGCCGCGCGCGAGAGCACGGCGATTTTGCCGTGCATTGGGAGGCGCACGGGCATTCCTACGCCCTGCCGCGCGAAATCAACGATGATATCCGGGCCGGCCGCACGGTTGTCGCCAATATCTCGCGCACCGTGATCGGCGCGCTGCGCCAGGCCTACGCCAATGTCGTGGTGGTCGCGATCACGGCGCCGCCGGATGTGTTGGCGCAGCGGCTTGCTGCGCGGGCGCGGCACAGCGACGGCAATATCGCCGAACGGCTGTCGCGCAGCGTCGATGACGCGTCGGCGCATGCCGACGTCACGATCCTCAACGCGGGCAGCGCGGAGTATCACAGCCGCCAGCTCGTACGCGTGATCAGGAATGAATGCTGGCACGACGAGCGGCCAGCACACTAAGGAGACTGGAATGTCGGTGATTGAAACGGTCGAACAGTTAGAGGCGATCTACGGCGCCACAAATGACGCCTCGACCGTGAAAGTTGCCGACCTCGTCACGCCGCTCTACCGCATCTTCATCGAGAAAGCGCCGTTCGCCGCGCTCGCGACCATCGGGCCCGAAGGCATCGACTGCTCGCCGCGCGGAGACCTCCCCGGCTTCGTCCGCATCCATGACCCGAAGACGTTGATGCTGCCGGATCGCCGCGGCAACAACCGGGTCGATTCCTTGCGCAACATCGTGCGCGATCCGCGCGTGTCGCTGATGTTCCTGATCCCCGGCTCGGGCAACGCGGTCCGGGCCAACGGCCGAGCCCATCTCTCGATCGATCCGGAGCTGCTGGCCTCCTTCAAGGTCGAAGGCAAGGCGCCGCGCAGCGTCATGGTGATGAATGTCGAGGAAATCTACTTCCAGTGCGCCCGCGCGATCGTCCGCTCCGACCTCTGGAATCCCGACAAACGCGTCGATCCCAAGACGCTGCCAACGCCCGGCCAGATCCTCGCCGAGATGAGCCAGAACAAGGTCGGCGGTGAGGAGTACGACCGCATCTGGCCGGAGCGGGCGGCTGCAACGATGTGGTGAGCGTCCCACTCCCCGACGCCTCTTCTCCCTCTCCCCGTTCTTACGGGGAGAGGGTTGGGGTGAGGGGCGGTCTCTACGAATTCGGTGACAGCTGACTCCGCTGAAGCTCCCCCTCACCCGGATTGCATCTTCGATGCAATCCGACCTCTCCCCGCAAGCGGGGCGAGGTGAAGAGCGAGCCCGCCGCGAACGGTAGGGCCCCTAATTAAACGCCATCCCGCCACTCAGCGCGATCGTCTGCCCCGTCATGTAGGCATTGTCGATCAGCAGCATCACGGCTTTGGCCACCTCTTCCGCCGTGCCGAAGCGGCCGAGCGGGATGCGGCTGACGAGCTGGGGCTGGCCGCTCATCATGTCGGTTTCGATCAGCGATGGCGCCACCGCATTGACGGTAATGCCCTCCTTCACGAGACGCGCAGCATACCCTCGCGTGAGGCCCTCCATGCCGGCCTTGGACGCGTTGTAGTGCGGCCCGATCGAGCCGGCACCGCGTGCGGCACCGGAGGAGATGTTGACGATGCGGCCCCATTTCCTGGCGCGCATCGACGGCAGCACGGCCTGCGTGCACAGGAACACAGATTTCAGATTGACCAGGATCGTCCGGTCGAAATCGTCCTCGGTGAGATTGTCGACGCCCCGCGTGATCGCGATGCCCGCATTGTTGACGAGGATGTCGACCGGCCCGAGCCCGGCCGTGACGCGCTCTACTATGTTGGCGACCGCCTCGCGCTGCGAGACGTCGGCGGCAACGACGATGGCGCGGCCGCCTTGCTTGCCGATCTCGCCCGCCAATCGTTCGGCTTGCTCAATCCGCTCACGGCAATTGATCGCCACGGCCGCGCCGGCCTCGGCCAGCAGGCGGCAGACCGCAGCACCAATTCCGCGCGAGCCGCCGGTGACGAGCGCCGTGCGCCCCTTCAGATCATTCGCCATCTCTGGAACCTCCCAAATTGTCTGCCGGTGGTTGCCCCCAGCGTATCACGCGGGTCGCCCGACGCCGGGTTCCTGAGCTGACGTAGCGGATCAACTCTGGCGGCGCGCCCGGGTGCGCGCCGCTTTCTTCGCGGCGGCGGAGCGGACCTTGGCGCCCTTGGTGTGGCTCGCTTTCCGCGCGGCGGCCGAACGCGACGCAGCGGTTCGCCGGCTCGCGGCACGCTTGCCCTGCTTTGACAGAGCGCTTCGCGACGCGGTTGAGCGCGGCTCTTTCTTCAGGACGCTCTCGACCGCGCGCGACACCCGCGGGCGGCGCTTCGGGGTGCGTTTGCCCTGACCCACCTCATAGGCGTATTTGGCGCTGCGGCGCGTCGACGTCTTGGTGCGCCCTTTGCGCGGGGGTGGCAGGTCGACGCCGGCACGGCGTGCCTCGGAAAGGCCGATCGCGATGGCCTGCCGAGTCGAGCGTGCGCCGTGTTTGCCTTTGCGAATCTTGTCGATCTCGTCCTTGACGAATTCGCCGGCCTGCGTGCTTGCCGATTTGCCTGCACGCTTGTCTTGCTTCGCTTTGCGGATGACTTCCTGTCTTGGCATGGTCGAGTTCCCATCTGAGAATCGCAGGGATATCCGACCGCAACGCGCAACGCGGAAGATTGATCCTATCAGGCTTTCAGCGCAGCGAGCAGTTCATCCGGACGTTCGGCC
The DNA here is from genome assembly GCA_023388935.1 of Pseudomonadota bacterium. GTDB lineage: Bacteria > Pseudomonadota > Alphaproteobacteria > Rhizobiales > Xanthobacteraceae > Bradyrhizobium. The sequence continues at coordinate 52,843 of JAEWFG010000016.1, forward strand.
ATGATCATGTGGCCGGCGCCCGGTACCACGACCGTCTTCGCGTGCGGGATCGCGGCTGCGAGCGCCTTGCCGGCCTTCGCCGGCGTCATCATGTCCCGTTCGCCGAGGATGAGGGTGGTTGGCACCTTGACGCTCGCCGCAGCCGTCAGCGCATTTGCATAGGAGTTGCAGGCGGACAAATCCCTGAATAGCACACCCGGCTCGCAAGCTTGAAGCACCGCCTGCGCGCCGCCATGCATCCACAGGCCCGGCGCGAGGCTGCCGCCGAGTTCGGCCCTGAAGCCAAGTCCCCAGATCGAGACCATGTCGAGGGCGTCCTGCTCGTTGGCTTCGGCCGCCTTTAGCAGATCCGGGCCGACTGTCATTGTCGCGGCGGTGCCGATCAGACTCAGTGCGGAGACCTTGTCGGGGTGGCGTGCCGCGGTCTCCAGCGAGATCAGCGATCCCATGGAATGGCCGACCAGATGCGCCTTCGTTGCTCCTGCCTCATCGAGAAGCGCCGCCGTCCAGTCGGCCATCTCGGCGATGCTTCCCAGTGAGGGCCCGGCCGAGCGGCCGTGACCGGGCAGGTCGGGCGCCAGCACGGCAAAGCCGTGATGGGCGAACCAGCGCGTATGCAGCGCCCAGGTCGAATGATCGAAGCCGGCGCCGTGGATGAAGACGACGGCGGGCAGGGACTTGTCGAATTCGCGCCCGCCGGTTGCGACAAACACCTCGGCGCCGTTGACGGAAAGCTTCATGGCTCAGACCTTCTGCGAGATGCGCAGCGCTTGGGAGAGATCGTCGATGATGTCGGAGGCCGTCTCGATACCGACCGACAGCCGTACCAGCTCCTCGCCGATGCCGGAGGCCTTGAGCTGCTCGGCATCCATCTGCTGGTGCGTGGTCGAGGCGGGATGGATCACCAGCGTCTTGGCGTCGCCGACATTGGCGAGATGGCTGATCATGCGCAGCGATTCGATGAACTTGCGGCCGGCGGGCCGACCCCCCTTGATGCCGAAGGAGACGATCGAGCCGGCACCACGCGGCAGTAATCGTTTTGCGAGCTGATAGTCGGGATGTGTCTCCAGCGAGGGATGCAGCACCCAGTCGACCGCCTTGTTGGACTTCAGCGCCTCCAGCACCAGATGCGTGTTCTGCATGTGGCGGTCCATGCGCACGCCCAGCGTCTCCACGCCCTGCAGGAGCTGGAACGCATTGGTCGGCGACAGGCAGGCGCCGAAATCGCGCAGGCCTTCGGTGCGCGCACGCATAATGAAGGCGGCGGTGCCGAATTGCTCGTCGAAGACGATGCCGTGATAGCCGCCATAAGGTTCGGTCAGCACGCCGAACTTGCCGGAGGCGCGCCAGTCGAACCGGCCGCCGTCGATGATGGCGCCGCCGATCGCGATGCCGTGTCCGCCGATCCACTTGGTCGCCGAATGCATGACGATGTCGGCGCCGAGTTCGATCGGCCGGCTGAGATAGGGCGTGGCAAACGTGTTGTCGATCAGCAGCGGAATTTTCGCGTCGTGCGCGATTGCCGCGACCTTGGGAATGTCGAGCACTTCCAGTCCGGGATTGCCGATGGTCTCGCCGATCACCAGCCGTGTGTTCGGCCTGATCGCCGCGCGGAACGCGTCGAGGTCGCGCGGCTTGACGAAGGTCGTGGAAATGCCGAAGCGCGGCAGCGTATGCGCGAGCAGGTTGATGGTGCCGCCGTAGAGCGAGCTCGACGCCACGATGTGATCGCCGGCATTGAGCAGCGTCGCGATGGCCAGATGCAGCGCGGCCATGCCGCTCGCAGTACAGATCGCGCCGACGCCGCTTTCCAGCGCCGCGAGCCGTTCTTCCAGCACGCCGGTAGTGGGATTGGAGATGCGCGTATAGATGTGGCCGGCGCGCTCCAGATTGAATAGCGCCGCTGCGTGGTCGGAATCCTGGAACACGTAGGACGTGGTCTGATAGATCGGCACCGCACGGGCACCGGTCGCGGGGTCCGGATGCTGGCCCGCATGCAGGCTCAGGGTTTCGAAGGCAGGCGGCTTGGGCGCGGGCATGCGTGGCCTCGTTGGTCGGTCGGCGGAGGCCGCCCTTGTGCCACAAAAACGCGCGCCGCGTCAGCCCATTGACAGCGCCGCGCGGGTTGCATGCCGACCTATCTGCCGTTCGATCCCAATCCGCGCCGCCCGATCAAGGCGCCGCGAGCTGCTCGCCAAAGGCAATTTCTGGGTCACGCTCTCACTCGGCGAGAAGACCTCCCAGGCCGCTCCGCCCTATGACGACGTGACCCCGATCGCGCGAACCTATATCGAGGCGGCAATCGAGCGCTGCGTCTGGGCCAGCGACTGGCCGCATCCGGTCTCCGTCAAGCAGCCGCCCAACGACGCCGATTTGCTCGAGCTGATGTTCCGCTACGCGCCGGACCAGGCCGAGCTGGAGACAATCCTCGTGCACGATCCGGCGAAGCTGTTCGGCTTTCCGGACTAGTGAGACCCTCATGGTGAGGAGCGCGGCACGCGCGTCTCGAACCATGCAGGCCCGGCTGTCGCCCGCGGCCATCCTTCGAGACGCCCGCTTTCGGCGGGCTCCTCAGGATGAGGGCTGGTGCTCGTCGGGCAATGTAACTGGCCGCCTCGCGCGGCTACGTTAATCCTTTGGTAACACCGGAGGCGCTTCACGGCGTATTCGTGGCGTAACTGAGTTCTTAACGAATTCGATCTAATTTGGGCATTCCCCACCTCGTAATGGCCTGCCGCCTGATTCCCATGTGCGGTGCCCAACAAACATCGAAGAGGCAGAATGCCGGCTCTCAAGAACCTCTTTTCCCTTCGCTCGATCGGCGCCAAGCTCGCCCTCATGACCCTGGTCGGCGCGATCTGTATGGCCCTGGTCGCCTCGATCGTTTTGTGGATCGCCCGCGGTCAGCTCGTCACCGAGCGCGTCGAGAAGGCGCATGCGGTTGTGGACGTGGTCTGGAACCTGGCCGATGGCTATTACAAGGCCTACAAGGCCGGCCAGATGACCGAGGAGGAGGCCAAGAAGCGCTTCCTCGAGGCCAATAACTACGTCTGGTACGAAGACCACACCAACTACGCTTACATCTACGACTACGAGACGGGGCTCTGCGTCTCCAACCCCGGCATCCCGAATTTCGTCGGCAAGGACATGCGTCCCAACAAGGACGCCAACGGCATGCTGTTCGCCGTCGCGCTGATGGACATGGCGAAGAAGGGCCAGGGCTCGCTGCGCTATTCGTTCCGCCGCAGCGGAGCCGATCCGACCCCACTCGACAAGGTCGCCTTCACGCGCGGCTTTGCGCCGTGGAATCTGATGATCGCCTCGGCCGAATACATGTCGGAGGTCGACAACTCCTTCTGGTCGATGGTGCAGACCGCCTCGATGGTCATTGCCGTCCTGATGCTGATCTCGATTGCGATCGCCTGGGCGGTCGGCCGCAGCGTGGTCAAGCCGCTGGCGGGCCTGAAGGAGCGCATGGCCTCGCTCAGCGCCGGCAAGCTCGACGCACCCGTCGCGCATGCCGATCGCCGCGACGAGATCGGCGAAATGGCTCGCACGGTTCAAGTGTTCCGCGATGCCATGATCGAAACCAATCGCCTGCGCGAGGAGCAGGCGATCACCGAGCAGCGCCAAGGTGAAGCGCGCAAGGTCGACATGAACCGGCTTGCCGATCAGTTCGAACGCGAGGTCGGCGAGATCATCGAGCTCGTGTCGGTTGCCGCCGGCCAGCTCGAAACGTCGTCGACGACCTTGTCGAAGACTGCCGACACCGTCTCGCAGGTCTCCAACCGCGCCTCCACGGCGTCGGGCGAGGCATCCGCCAACGTTCATTCCGTCGCAGCGGCGAGCGAGGAGCTTGCCTCGTCCATCGGCGAGATCAGCCGTCAGGTCGAGACCTCGGCGCGGATTGCGGGCGAGGCTGTCGGCCAGGCGCGGAAGACCGATACGCGGATCAGCGAGCTGTCGCAGGCCGCGAGCCGGATCGGCGACGTCGTCGATCTGATCCAGACCATCGCCGGCCAGACCAACCTGTTGGCGCTGAATGCGACCATCGAGGCGGCGCGTGCCGGCGAAGCGGGCCGCGGCTTTGCCGTGGTCGCGTCCGAGGTGAAGACGCTCGCCGAGCAGACCGCGAAGGCGACCGACGAGATCAGCCAGCAGATCGCGGACATCCAGTCGGCGACCAAGGATTCGGTTGCCGCGATCAAGGAGATCGGTGCAACGATCGGGCGCATCTCGGAAATCTCGGCCGCGATCTCGGCCTCGGTCGAACAGCAGGGCTCCGCCACGCAGGAAATCTCCCGCAACGTGCAGCGTGCTGCCGCAGGCACCTCGCAGGTCGAGACCAGCATTGCCGACGTCCAGCGCGGCGCATCGGAAGCCGGGAGCGCCTCCGCCCAGGTCCAGTCGGCCGCGCAGTCGCTCGCCAATGAGAGCTCGCGCCTGAAGCGCGGTGTCGCCGGCTTCATGAACTCGATCCGCGCGGCGTAAGGCCCGTCTGTCAAGCCGGCCGCGTGGTCTGACGATCACGCGGCGGGTTGCGCCGCCAGCCTGTCGCGCACCTCGGCGGCGATCTCGAACGAACGCAGCCGCGCGGTGTGGTCGTAGATCTGTCCCGTCGTCATCAGCTCGTCCGCCCCTGTCTCGGCGATCAGCGACTTCAGTTTTTGCTCGACGACAGCGGGCGAGCCGACGGCGGAGCAGCTGAGCGACTGGCCGACGCCGGCCTTTTCCGCAGGCGACCACAGCTCGTCCATGTCATCGACCGGCGGCGGCAGAGGGCCCGGCGTGCCCCGGCGCAAATTGATGAACTGCTGCTGGAGCGAGGAAAACATGCGCTGCGCCTCGATATCGCTGTCGGCGGCGAACACGTTGACGCCGACCATCGCGTAAGGTTTGTCGAGTTGCGCCGAAGGCTCGAACCGAGTCCGGTACTCGTGCAGTGCCTGCATCATCATCCCGGGCGCGAAATGCGAGGCGAACGCGAACGGTAGCCCGAGCATCGCGGCAAGCTGCGCGCCAAAGGTGCTCGAGCCGAGGATCCAGAGCGGCACCTTCAGCCCCATGCCGGGCACGGCGCGGATCGCCTGGTTCGGCTGCACGTCGCCGAGCAGCGCCTGCAATTCCAGCACGTCATGCGGAAAATTCTCGGCAGCCGTAGCGAGATCGCGCCGCAGTGCCCGTGCCGTGAACTGGTCGGTGCCAGGCGCGCGCCCGAGCCCGAGATCGATCCGCCCCGGATAGAGTGACTCCAGCGTGCCGAATTGCTCGGCGATGATCAGCGGCGAGTGGTTCGGCAGCATGATCCCGCCGGAGCCGACGCGGATCGTCTTGGTGCCGCCCGCGACGTGCCCGATCACCACCGACGTCGCGGCGCTGGCGATGCCCGTCATGTTGTGATGCTCGGCGAGCCAGAACCGTTTGAAATTCCATCGCTCGGCATGCTGGGCGAGATCGAGCGAATTGCGAAACGCCTGCGCCGCATCGCCACCCCTTCGGATGGGAGCGAGGTCGAGCACGGAGAAAGGGATCATGTGTGGGCACCGGATGGAGGAGTTGCGCAATAATGCGTGCTTGCAGACCTCACATCTAGTGTCGCGGCCACGCCATCGCTCACCCGTTTGAGCAACGACGCCATCCGAAATTGCTGCGCTGGACGCAAAACTGCGGCGCCGGGCGTAAGACAGGTGCTGCGAGAAGCGTGGGACCAGGGAGCGTGCTCGTAGGCCCCCGCAATCGGCCAATAGCGGCCCATGGATGAGCAATCCCGAAGCTCCGCCGATACCGGAACTCGACCGGAAGCCAGGTGTCTGCGCACGCGGCACGGTTGCAAAGCCAACGAAGATTCAATTGCGTCAAATGCAGCTCCTTTGGGATTCCGGCGATCGCATTGGCAGCGGCGGTCTCGGTACGTGTAGGGAGCATCGCCGACGTTAACCCTGTCGGCAAAAGATCCGTACGAGGGTCGGCAGCCGCCGACAAGTTGCCTCATTGGAGCGGAGAATTTTCAGCGGCACTAACTCAGGTTAGAGGCGCATCATGCTGAGAATGGCGTTGTTGGGCCTCCTCATCCTGTTGGGTGTAGGAGTACTGTCAGCAATGGAGCTCAGAGCTCCACCGCACCGCGCAGTCGCGATCGTCCAGCCCGTTGCCGAGCCAAGTGCAGGCATTTCCGATGCACCTGGCGCGTTGGCGAAGGCCGATCGCCTTGAAGTTGCCGCTGTGAGCAGCGAGACGCCAGCACAGGCTGCTTTGGTCGACGAACGCATTGCTCCGCCGGAAGACATCAGTATCGGTTCTTCGCAGCCTCCGGCGCCGATCGCCCCTCATCGGAACAAGCCGAAGAAGGTCACTACCGCTGCTCGTCCCAAGTCGGAGCCAAAGGCACCCGTTATCAAGCGAACTGCCCTTTCCCAGCGTGCAAAGCCCGCCAGCGATACCGAGCCCTGTCGGCTCAAGGCGTTTGGCGGCTTGCTTAAGGCTTTGGATTCAGCCGGCTGCGAACTCTGAGGGCCCTATGAGCATGGCAGATCGAAGTCGAACAATCGGTGTTCGTGGTTCATAACCTACTGTAGCGTCGCTGATCGGCTGCGATGGATCGAGCAGGCCATGCAAGGGTTCCTTCACCTTGATCTCGGGATACATTCAATTGGGCTATGGCCGGAGATCGCTTCGCGCTAAAGAGTGAGACCGCCGCTGCTGGGGGCCAAACGGAGATATCCGATGGGTGTAGCAGGCTGGCGCTTTGCGTATGTGAAGAGAAATCTCCGCGTCCGGGCAGTCGTTATCGGCGTGCTGGAGGAGTTGCCGTTCATCTGTCCGGTGGCGGTCGCGATCGGCTCACTGATCATGATCGGCATCATGCTCTGCAAGGATTGGCCGCAGTAGGCGGCCCGACCACCAAAGCGCGATCAAATATCCATAAGCCAATACGGTGGCGCCGGCATATTTTGAGTTTCACAGGCGAGGACATTCGTCCTGCGAGCCAACAAACAGTTGCCTGCGCGGCCCGCTCAATCCTCTCCGAAGAAGCGGCGGCGCGTAGCTTCATCGCAGGGAAGGTCTGGCCCGATGCCGACGATATCGAGGCCGCGGGTTCGGTCCGCAACAAGTCGAGCGAGCGCAGTTTCCCGCGCGGCAGCGGCGGCGAGACAGGGATCGTAGAAAAGTGCCCTCGCCCAGCCGGTCAAGCGGTGGATCACGCCGTAATGGCGATCATGCTGCTCAGCGTAGCTGTCCACGGCCTCAGACCAGTCATCTGACGCGAGGAGCTTATCAGCAAGCACTCGGACGTCACGCAGCGTCAAGGACAAGCCGCAGCCCCACGATGGGTCATTCGATGCTGCGGCGTCGCCTATCAGGACCACTCCGGCGCGGTGCGGGTGACTCACCCAGGTGTCCCTCGCATCGAAGGAAGCGAGGGGCCCAGCTGCGCGCGCGCCTTCGTACCATTTTGCGGGCGCACCAGATGCGATGCTGGCTGCCACGAAGGCAGGAACACTTGCCTCACCCGTCAAAGGAGCTGCCGTCGGTTCTCTAGCATTTTTGTGAATGCTGACATACGCTCGGAAGCGACCTGCGCCGAGCGGTACCGTCAAAGAGAGCATGCTGAGGCGCGGATTTAAAGAAGCGCTCATCCGATCCTCCGGAGCCGCAAGGCCCTCCATCAAAAGTCCAGCGATGACCATGCCTTCGGGATCTCGCTCGACGTGGAAGCCGCCCCACCGACGACAGACGGAGTTGCGGCCGTCGGCCCCCACGACGAGACGAGCGCGATAAACCCTTTCGCCGTTCCCGTCCTCATGAACGCGAACGCCGAGCAGTCCGTCCGAGACCAACTCGACGACACGCGCGCCACGCCGTACCGTCGCCCCGGCAGCCGCGGCCGCGCCGATCACTGCCGACTGCATGTCCGGGTGATAAAAGTTGAGGGATCCCGCACGATGCGGTGAGGTCTTTACCAGATCCCGCTGCCCAAATTCCGAGAAGCCCACGAGCTGGTCGGACCAGTATCGGACTTCGTGGCCGCAGGTCTCGAGCAACAGCTCGTAAAGTCCGAGCGCGCGGGCCTCGGCGACGCCCCAACAATGCATCTGCTCACCGCGCACCCGGTCGCGAAACGCGACCTCGCGCTCCAGGACCAGCACACGCATTCCGTTCTCGGCCAGCCGTTTCGCAAGCGCCGCGCCAGCGAGTCCTCCGCCGATCGTGATCACATCGTAAACTTCAGCCATGCCAGCTTCCGAAACGATGATGCCACGCCAACAGGCCATCAATACACGCCTGCCGCACAATAATGATCCCACCAGATGGCTCGCTGGTCGAGGCCGAATTTCAGGCTCAAGGTCCGCAAGGGGTCAGTCGCGTCGTTTGGACCGCCGGTCGATGACTTCCGGTCTACCCCGAAGAGCAGTCATTCGCGGTGTCCAAAGGCTTGTCGCAGATGGCCAGAAGGCGACATTCACGATCTTGGACGGCTTACATTCGGCTTGCCGGGAGCATAGTTTATCTGTTGTCGAGCGTCCCCAGCGAGCAAGGCCAGCGGGGGAATGGCTGTGCGCTATCTCTTCGAGAACTGCACATTTGACACAGATCGGCGTGAACTGCGTCGCGGCGCCGAGTTGGTGCCGCTCGCGCCACAGGTGTTCGATCTGCTCGACTACCTGATCCGCAACAGGGAGCGCGTCGTCAGCAAGGACGATCTGATCCTCGCCATCTGGGACGGCCGCTCCGTCTCGGATGCTGCGTTGACAACCCGCCTCAATGCCGTCCGGGGCGCGATCGGCGACACCGGTGAGAAGCAGCTTCTGATCAAGACGCTGCCGCGCAAAGGCTTCCGCTTCGTTGGAGCCGTGCAGGAAGAAAAGCAGGGCGGCCAGGCCGAGTCGGTCGGTTCGGCGACGCGTGGTGGCGTGATTGCAGAGACGCCGTCTTCAGCAGCTCGCCTCTCCATCGTTGTTCTGCCGTTCGCCAATCTCAGCGGAGATCCCAAGCAAGACTATTTCGTTGATGGTGTGACCGAGAGTTTGACCACGGATTTGTCGCGCATCTCCGGTTCATTCGTGATCGGCCGACACACCGCCTTCACGTACAAGGATAAAGCAGTCGACCTCAGGCAGATCGGGCGCGAGTTGAACATCCGTTACGTGCTCGAAGGCTCGGTCCAGCGCGGCGTGAACCAACTCCGGGTGAACGTTCAACTTGTCGATGCCGAAACAGGTACTCACCTTTGGGCCGAGCGCTTCGACAAACCAGTCGCCAATCTCTTCGAGATGCAAGATGAAATCGTATCGAGACTGGCCAGCACGCTAAATGCTCAGCTCATTGCCGCTGAGGCGAGGCGAGCGGAACGCTCATTGCATCCGGATGCGGTAGATTTGGTTTTCCAGGGTCGAGACTGGTACAATAAGGGGCTGGCCCCCGATCATTTGGCCCAAGCGCGCGGTTTCTTCGAGAAGGCCATCGTGCTCGATCCCGGAAATATCGAGGCAATGGTCGGTTTAGCAAGGGTTGATGTGTCAGTTGCAGCCAGCTTTCTGACCGACGATTGGTCAGCGCGGTTTGCGGCGGCAGAGGCGACCGTATCCAAAGTGCTATCCCTCGCGCCGAACCACGCTGCAGCCCACGCAATTCGGGGCCTCGTGGAAATGTATACGAAGCGCGCGTCACAGGCTATCGCGGAATGCGAGCAGGCGCTGGCGCTGGATCGCAACTCGGCCGCCGTCCATGCCTCACTCGGCATGGCGAAGTTTCTTCTCGGTCGAGGCGCGGAAACCGAAGCTCACATCAACGAGGCAATCCGTCTCTCACCTCGGGACACCTTGGTTTATCGGTGGTTTGTTATCATGGGCCTCGCCAAGATGCACCTCAATGCCGATGCCGAAGCAGTCGTGTGGCTGCGTCGGGGCCTCGACGCAAATGTGAACTATTCTGTTGGGTATTTCCATCTCGCGGCCGCGCTGGCGCTGCTCGGGGAGCCGGACGAAGCGCGGGCCGCAGTGCAAGCGGGACTTGCGCTCGATCCAAGCTTCACTATTCGCCGCTTTCGTGATGCCACCAGCGCGTGGCACGACAATCCCATCTCTCTTGCCGGGCGCGACCGCACGATCGAGGGCATGCGTATAGCCGGGGTGCCAGAGGGGTGATGTCGGCAATGGGTCCCGAAGGTGACATCCAGAGCGAAGCTGAATGCGGCTCTAACTACAGCATCCGCCTTTGCCGTATTTTTGGCTCGGAGGACATGGCACGGACCCGTATGAGCAGAACACACAGCAGTCGCCGGGCTTCGGCTTTAGCCGTGTTCCGCAAGCCGGGCAGTCGTAGAAGAACACGCAAGCGTCGACTGGCATAGTCTCTGCAGCGGGATGGCCGCAGTTGGGACAGGTCAGTGTCGATTGCAACTGCATGTTGCTGCCTCGTGAGCGGAAACGGGGTATATTGGAGCCCCTTCCGAAAATAAACCCCTACGGCGGTCAAATCGACGACCCGAACTTCCGGTGGGGTCAAAGGCGCCGGTTTCAAAGCCCGCCAGTCGCTTCCGCTCTGCTGCGATAAGCCGGCTCTTCCAGGGCCATGCTAGGCTTCTCGTCGGAGCCAATCGCGGAACTCCGACGCCTTCCGCGAAGTCAACGTTACGCTTGATCGGATATCGATCGCCGGAAACGTCCGGTTCTGATGCGCTGTTCGCGATCAATCTTGACCCTGTCCTTGGTCCGTTGGCTAATCGTTCCGGTCGCGAATATCTCCTTCATCGGCGTCCAATAAGTCTCGATCCATCCTCTCTGGTGGCCGCTGTAGCGACCGGGCGGGATGCCGATCTGCGTAAACTTCAGCCTTGTGCCACCGTGAGTTTTTGCGATGTCGTAGGTGGCGATCGAGTAGTGGTCTGGCCACCACCCGGTGGCGCGCCACGCTTGCACGATTTTCTGGCCAGGCTTGAGCGCCAGATTGAATCCTGAGATGTGCGAGCCCCAGGCCGTGAATTTTCCGCCAACCTTCTGGCTGATCTTGGCGGGCTGACCAGACAACGACTGATGCTTCTTCGAATCCATAAGCATGTCGTACACTTGGCGAGGCGAAGCCTTGAACGTGACCGTCTGTTGCAGCGTCTTGGTCTTCATCTGGGATCTCCTTCATCCGGTCCGTCTTTGGTGATCCAAACGAACTTACGAGACGGGAGTGACAACAATGGAATTGCCCGGATCCGCTTATCTGTACACGCTTGCGACTCTAGCAATGACCTTTTCCGGCTTCTGCGCAATCGTCATCGTCCTACGTCAAACGACCGGCCAACGCATATCGGGCTTCCACCTTGTCCTGACCCGATTGTACCTGGAAGCCGGTCTCTTCTCGGCGGCGTTCTGCATGTTGCCTCCATTGTTGGCAATTTGCGGCCTGACCGAGCCAATGGTCTGGCGTTTCTCCAGCGCAATCATCGCAGTGGTGTTGTTCTGCTTCGGCGCGACCTATCCAATGCGTCGTGCCGCTCTTACGGCGGGCCCGGTGCCGCGCGCCCGCTGGATGCCAGTCGTCTCCGCCTCAACGCTCGTCCTTATCACTCTCGTCAGCAACGCTGTCGGGTTTCCGTATGGCCCGACAGGCGGGCCGATAGCTGTGGCTGCCACCTGGACTCTGGGCTGTGGGGCCACGGTCTTCGTATTGGCGCTCAACGCGGTTTGGACCAATACCGTGGAGGTGGAGACCGAACGCTGATGTCCGTTCCGGGGGCAAAGGACGAAATTCGGGTGCCATTGTAGCCCTGGGCTCCCGGCGCGCTCTCCGGCCTTCCTAAGGTCCTCGCGCCCCGCCCCGCCTGATGTTCTGCGTCATGTCAGACAGATCACTGAGGGAGCGTTGATCTGGCGCAAGCGTCCCGCAACACCGAAGATGCATGAATCGCGACCGGGGCAGGCATTGCAGTTGCGGGTCGAGGCGCGCCAGAAAGTCCGCGCTGCTCCGATAGCGACCAAATCCCGCCGCGCAGCAAAGTGACGCGGTGGGCCAAGGGAAGACATTTCGAGATGGCCATCGCCCGCTATAGTTCCCGTTCTAATCGTCACCGCGAATGGAGTGTTAACCCTTACGTAGGAGACAGCAATGAGCGATTCAAATTCGGTGATCATTCGCAAGACCTACGAAGACTTTGCGCAAGGAAACATCCCTTCGGTGTTTGCGACCTTCGACGCGGACATCTCCTGGCACGTTCCCGGTCATAGTCCGCTATCAGGCGACTATATCGGCCACGATCAGATCGGAGGCTTCTTTGGACGCACGATGGAGCTTTCCGGAGGCGCGTTTAGCATTGATGTGCACAATGTGCTGGCTGAGAATGATCTCGTTGTCGCCTTGGTCACCGTGAATGCACAACGACACGGGCTTTCCGCGTCGTTTCCAGAGGTCCACGTCTGGCGGATGAAGAATGGAAAGGCGACCGACTTCCGCGAGTATCAAGGCGATGAGCAGCGGGAGGATCACTTCTGGTCCTGAACGCCCTACAAACTGTCTGCACCAATTTGACCCGTCGGGCAAAACACCCGCCCCACGCGAAAACCTGTCAACCCTCCATCGCGAAAATATTCCACTTTGCCGAAATTCGGAATTGCGGCATTCTTTCGCCATCCCGGCCCAAGGAGAGGGGCGATCGTACGTCGTCACGAACGCGGGTCGGGGTGCGGTGGACGCGGCAGCGTCGGCGCGGATGTGACGGGCAGGGCGGGCAGAGGATTGAGCC
>JAEWFG010000315.1 GCA_023388935.1 Pseudomonadota bacterium
GGCCGCGACGCTGCTTTTTGCTGCAAGCTTTGACCTTCGTGAAATATCTCCGTCTTAACCACCTTCCAGGTGGTCCAATATCCCGTCAGGCCGCCGATAACCGCGCCGATTGCAGCAACTGACGCAATCGCCGCACCGATATTCCTCACTCGACTGCGGAGGCGATCAGAGAAGACGCGAGGTTGTTTCAGAGGCGAGGCAGGCCTACTGCATTCCGTGAGATCAGCGCCATCGCCCGGCGAACCCGCATCGCTCATAGTCCTGCCCTCGCCCAGAGCATTCGCGAATTTCTTGAAGCATATCCTGCCGCGGATTGTGCCGGAAGACCCTTCCGCATCCCGCGGGCCTGACCGGAGATGATCCTGTAAAGAGGCAACCGGTTGGCCAGACCAAACTACCGGTGAAGTCAGGAGCGCCGAGGTGGCCATAGGCAAAAAGCCCCGGACGTAGCCAGGGCTTTCAATGCAGTATTCTCGACTAGCGGCTGCGAGGAACGAGTTGTTCTTTTCGGAGAATAGCTGTGTTCTCACTGCTCGCGGAAGCCACTTCACTCCTTGAACAGGTCAACGCTGACGAGAACGACCGGCTCGGATGAGGTGTTCTCGGCCCAGTGGTCAACATCCGTGCTTTCGGTGATCACCTCGCCGGCCTTATAGGTTCGGTCGGGGCCGCCCTTGCGGTGCTCTGTCAAGCTACCCTTCATTATGTAGCTCAGCGCAGGACGGTCTTTGTGGCTATGAAAGCCGGCAACTCCGCCTGGTTCGATGGTGATCTGCCGGATGCGCATCTGACGCTGCGCAAAGTCGTCCAAGCCCTGCTTACCAAGCGCAAAGCCCGACAACGCTTCCGCCTTCATCCCCTTGTTCTCCGTTGGAGCCTGTTGGGCAATCGCGACGCTTAGTCCGCCGCCAACCGCCAGAATGGAGAGCGCCACCGATAGTGTTTTCACCATATTATCCTCCTTTCCTGCGCCAGATCCCGTCGGGTCGACGGGCGCCTGATACGATACGCTGCCCCTCGTGAAGGTAACACAAAAACCAGCTCCCTTGGCGTGGAGCCCCGATGTCTCAGTTTGGTCATGACCGACAAAACTTGTGGTGAGCATAACGAGTCCGCTCTCGGGCACATCGCGACCAACCCACTGTCGGCCCAGGCTCGTTGAGCCTGGCGTCGAGCCGTGATTCAAGCCCCTGACCGAAAGGGCCGAATCAATGCGCTACGAACTCTCCGACGAGGAATGGACTGCTATCAAGCCGATGCTGCCCAATAAGCCGCGCGGCGTATCACGGGTGAACGACCGCCGGGTCCTCCATGGCATCTTCTGAGTCTGACGATCCGGGGGCGCCATGGCGCGACCTGCCGAACAGCTTTGGTCCGAACACGACCTGCTACAACCGCTTCGTTCGCTGGCGACGAGCCGGTGTGTGGGCCAAGATCGTGAGCGCACTCGCTGGGGCCCATAAGCTAACGGTTCAGATAATCAACGCATCCATCGTTCGCGCGCATCAGCACGGCTCTTGCATCATTCGGAACAGAAGACAGTCAATGGGACGCTCGCGAGGCGGGTTGGCCACCAAGATCCTGCGCTTGTTGATGCGAACGGTCTGCCGGTCCGGCTCGAAGTGACGCCGGGACAGGCCCATGACAATCAATTTGCCGGCAAGGTCTTCTCGGCTCACCGCGGGATCAATGCTGTTAGCCGATCGCGGCTACGATGCCGACCGGATCAGAGAACTCGCAGCCGCGAAAGGCGCTTGGGCGAACATTCCGCCGAAAGCAATCGCAGCAGTCCGATTTGCTTCAGCCCGCATCTCTACCGCGCCCGCAATCGGGTCGATCGCTTCTTCAACAAGATCACTGCCGCCGGGTTGCAACGCGCTACGACCAGCTCGCCGCCAACTACCTCACGTTCGTCCAGCTCCGTGCTAATGAAGTCCACGCCCTAGTTTGATGGCCTCTTCGTCACCGAGATGATCAATGGCCGCGTTCGTCACCATCACACGATTGAGCGGCACCGGCCCGCATGGCAAAATCGGCTCGATGCCACCCCGCAACGCCGATACGAAGCGCGAAGGATGCGCTATTCGCGAGCGCAGAGGCTGCTCGACACCAGCCGCGCCGTCGGGCACATCCGAAAATTGGCAGTGCGGCAAGTGTAGTGCAGCGCTGCTGATTGCCCGAATTGACGCGCTCGCAGTGGGCATCGCAAGGCCAGCATCCGCGGACCAGCGCGAAAGCCCGGCGACTCTGCCGAGCCGCCGAGCGCTCGCCAGTAGTAATGCGTGATTGAAACGCCCGGGTTGGACCACACGGTGGGCAAGCGGTATGTTCGCGCCCTGACGTAGCAAGCCAAGCACCGTATTTCGATGGCGCGCGTTGGCATTCAGTTGCCATCCACCGGACGAGCGGCGTATTTTCTGTGATGTTAGGCTCGACACTGGGCCAATTGCTGCAGTGCACGGGCGACAATCTGGGGGTTTCCGAAAATGGACCGCGCCCCTGTTGGCAATCGACTGCTCGACACCTTGCCGCGATCCGACTTTGAGCTGCTGAGGCCCAACTTGCGGCTGGTTGCGTTAGAAAGAGACGCAATCCTGCTCCATTCTGGCAGCGTAGCCGAGCAGATCTTTTTTCCGACGAGCGGCTTGATCGCTTCCATCATGGAGATGCCGAACGGAGGATCAGCGGCGACCGCACTCTTTGGCAATGAGGGGGCGTCCGGGATGCTGGTGTCGCTGGGACCTGTTCCATCGCCGACAACCGCCGTCGTGCGTGTAGCCGGAAACGCCTGGCAGATCTCGCCAGCACCGTTCAACGCTGCGCTTCGGCGGAGCAGCGCGATCGGGAAGATGGTACAGACGTTTACCCGGGCACTTGTGGCGCAACTACAGCACATCGCAGCCTGCAATGCGCTGCATTCTGTGGAGCAGCGCATGGCTGGTTGGCTGCTGCGTCTCCACGATCAAACCGACGACGATGTCCTGCTGGTGACGCACGAGGCACTGGCCGAACTGCTCGGCGTGCGCCGGCCGACGGTCACACTGGTCGCTGCTAAACTAAAGGACGCCGGAGCAATCCGATCGGCGCGTCGAGGCGTTGTCGAAGTTGACAGACGACAACTCGAAGCGGCGACGTGCCAGTGTTACCAGGCAATTTCTGCTCGTCTCGATCGTATCGTGCCAAGAAAGGTGCCGTCGGCCTTCCCGGCCAGATTGACCGGCCCCTGAGGGTAATGCCGCAGGGCTTGCAAGTGTCGGTATGGATTTACCATATTACGCGTGGGGCGCTTGCGTAGCTTCTGTTGCGCGCGCAGTGCTCGTCGCAGCGTGCGTCGCGACGGCGCTTTCGTTTTCGGGAGCAATTGGTTCGGTTGTGACGACGAATGCCGGCATTCGCAAATCCGTCGCGAAATGTTCATGACCGCGCGCTGCAACACAATCGGAAAACTCCGCCGCCGCGCGTGAGCAGTCCTAAAAAAACTCACCGAACGTCAGGAAGCGTACGGAAGCTTTCAATTTGCGCCGTCATAGTCGGTCTCAAGGCAGGGGGCGACGCGGCAACCCGCAGTCAGATTCCCGATCTTGTAGGAAGTTGGAAGTAACTCCCGGCACCGTCCGTGGGGCATATGCCCTCGCATGCGTCCGGGAGGCAGATCGATCATCGTTGATTTACGGGTTCGCCTGAAAGGATGAAGTCCAGTGAGTGATGCCAACGTGAAAGTCGAAGAAAATACCAACTCATCAAAAGTCAACAGAAGTGCGAAGTTGGGGTTCGACCTACCCCTTTTCGCCATTCCGGGTCTATTCCGCGGTTTCGCCGAGCAGGGAGCCGATCGCGCGAAGGAGAACTGCCAGAAGATAAAGGCCACCTCAGGCGAGATCGCCGAAGTACTGCGTGAGGCCTATTCCGCCAATGCCAAAGGCGCCACCGACTACGGCGCAAAGGTCATCGAAATCTCCAGGGAGAACACCAACTCCGCGCTGCAGTTCATGGCTGACCTGATGGATACCAGGTCGCTTTCGGAGGCCCTCAGCCTTTCGGCTACGCAGAGCCGCAAGAATTTGGAATTCGCATCGGCCCAGAACAGCGAGCTTTGGAAACTCGCCCAAAAGGTTGCGACCGAGTCAGCCGAGCCGATCAAGAAGAGCTTCGCGAAGGCGCTGCAAGGCGCACTGTAAACAGCAGTACATAAGCGGCCGCGCTGACGGAAGTCGGCTGGACCAAGCCCCTCGGCGAAGAAGTGGCGCGGTCCAGCCGACTGCGGTCGGACGCGGTCTGTTCGACACGATCGAGTTACGGGAGACATTCAAGGATGGGTATGGTCATGATCAATTGCCCGAAGACAGGAACGGCTATTCCGACGGGCATCAAGGCGGACCGGGACAGCTTTCGAAGCAGCGCAGTGTTCTTCGCCCGCGCCTTTTGCCCAGATTGCCGCACCGCGCACGAGTGGTTCGCCAGAGATGCCTGGCTTCAGGAGCCCAACAAGGAGCGCATCCCCACTATGGGATCCCCTGTCCTCGGACGCGGCATGATGATCGGGCAGCCTGATCCCTTCCTGTGAAGAGCGCTCAAGCAGCCGCAAAATCACCTTGTAACGCGGGCAGCCGTGCCTTCGAGGTGCGTCGGCATTATGGAGCCTCGTCGATCGACCGGATACGCTGAGCTGCGGATCGGTGCCGAACATCGATCCCATGCATCCACAGTCAGTCAAGCACTTGGGAGACCGATCGGCGTCCGGACACTGCGCCGATCGACACAACGAGCCCGGGGGGTCTCGATTAAAAACAGTATGGAACTTCGATTTAACGAAAGTATTCGTTTTTCGCACTTGTGGAGGCTTTTCATGTCTGAGCGTTTAAGGCCGATCAAAAACAACGAGTACGTCCTCAAACCGCGCAGTGACAAAGCCAGGGGTCTTATCGATCCAGAACTTGAGCACCAATATAAAGAGGTTCTTCGTCTGCGGGAAAAACTCAAAATGGCAATCAGTCAGAAGAACCGGGAACGCCTGCGCTCCTGAGAAAGACCCATAAAGCAGTTGCGACGAGTCTACGATCTCGGCTTGCCTCTATTTGGCTTATGAGAGGGCATCACGCGGCCTTAGAGAGCCGACGTCCCAAAGGAACAACTCGCTGCGACCAGGATTGTCTGCCAAAATCGGGAGACTATCCATGATCCGAAAATTCATCGTCGTTGCGATCTCGTGTGCCGCACTATCGGCAACCGCCCTAGCTCAAGGTGCTGGTGGCGGAGGAGCAGCAGGCGGCGGCGCCGGGGGCGCTAGCGCAGGATCTGCAGCCGGCGCCGGCGCAGCAACCGGCACGGCCGCTACCAATGCCAACTCCGGGCCTTCCGCTCCATCCGGCATGGGGATACACGACACCACTACCGGTGCCAACGTGAACACCAACAACAATCAGAACAACTCCAACGTTCAGCCTCCGACCGCTAATGGGATGTCGCCAAGCGCCGCTCAGGCACAGCGTAACGCAGGCGTCGGCCATGCCGCCAACGGCTTGCAAATAGGCAGTCCCGGCACGGGCACCAGCAACGAAGATCAAAAATAATCTCTTCTGCCACTACAGCGCCCCCCCAGTGCTGGGCCAGCAGCGATTTCTGATGCCGGCCGCCTGAAGCGGCGGGCCACTTTGTGCTTCAAGGTTGAACGGTCAGGTTATGCGAGATCTGCTTTGATGCCCTGCGCGTGATGGCCTATTTCCGAGTGGAAAACGACATCTTTGCAGTGCCCATATCAAAGACGAGAAGAAGTGGCGTCGCTTTCGTGAGCAAGCTGCGCACATCAGTCTGTACTCTGCCTTTGGAATTTTGCTGGCCGGGTGGACGTCCGTCCTCGGCTGGTGCGGGGAATAGGTCCGGCCGCGAACTCGATCGTTTTCCCTATTGTCCGCGATTGAGGCGCTTCGATGCCATGGCTCCATAAGTGCTCGCTTGTTGGCGCTTGACTCACTCGGTCCAGGTCCCCGGCACTCTCCAGACGCACGCTGACGGGCCGGCTCCGTAGGTTACGAACAGGCCGTCGCCCTTTGCGAAGTGTTTGATAACGTAGTCCATGATGCTGACCTCCAAGCTGGTATCGCTTGAGAGATAGGCCTGAGCGGGCGCTGTTTTAGATCGCATCGCGATATTGTGAGTATACTGTCAATTGTCAATCGTGAGGTCTTGCCTACCTGTCAGAGTGTAAGCGTGGAACGAGATAGCAGAGACCATGCCAGCACACGAAGAAAAGACCATCAAACGCCACGTTACCGGCAACCAAATCGACAAAATAGGCTGCGAGTGGAATTTCCGCAGACGCACATTCGAGATACAGGGTGCGGAGGGTCCGCCGGTCGCTCTCACTCCTCAAGAGTTAGTGGAGCTAGGCATGGAGTTGGTGATGGAAGGCACCAAGGCAATGACAGCTGAAGCGCTGGCAGTAGACCCACGACCAGACACAAATAATCGTTCTACGCGCGGCACCGTTGAATGAAACCACGACTCGAGCGCGGCGGGAATTGGGCATCTGAAAAGCTTGTCGTTTCTCAGCGTCTTTATCTCAAACCGGGGTCAACATCATACAGCAGCTCAGCGAGGACGCGAAACCGAGGCATTAAAATGCTGTCCGCAATCATGTGATTGCCGGCTCGGACGCGGTTAGGTTTCGTTGCCAGGGTTATCCGACGCGGTTATGTTCGCGCCGGTTTGGTCGCTGATACGGCTGCATCACTGCGACGTAGATCGTGGCGTCATGGTTTCTGTTCTCCCTGCCCGGCCGCCATCGCGGACCTCTCTCAAAAGTTCGCCAAATCGCCGGCCCAAGCGTGCGTCTTTGAAGGCGCCGCGGCGGGCCGCGGTCGGGCTTCGGTCGAGCGAGCCTTGTCCGGTCAGCCGTCGCGCCTCAAAGTGTGGTAGCAGCTCCAATGATCGTGCCGCGTAGCCACCGGTGGGCGGGCAAGTCGTCAAAGCGACGATGCCAGCTCATCACGCTGTGCAGAACTGGAGCTTCGAAGGGCAGCTCCCTGATCTCGATCGGATAAGCGCGCCGGAATTCCATCGCCAGCTTGCGCCCGAGGATGGCAACCAGGTTCGATTGCACCAGCACTGCGCCGGCTGAAAGATAAGGCACGTCGCTGGCGACAAAGCGGGCGCTCTTGCGCGCCTTCAGGAACGCATCCACGAACTCCAGATTCTCCCCGCTTGAGCTGATGCCGAGGTGCGGCAGTTCGGCAAGCGCGGCCGCCGTCAGCTTCTTTCGGAGTGCGGGATGGCCGCTGCGGAGCACCGCGACGAAGCGGTCCTCGATGAGGAGCTGCGACGCGAACCGCTCGCCCTCGATCGCTCGCCCCGACAATGCGAGATCGAGCTCGCCGCGGTCCAATCGATCCCTGAGATTCAGCGTCCCGCTGGGCAAGAGTGACAGTCGCACAGCCGGTGCTTGGGCGCGAACCGCAGCAAGGATCGGCCCCACCGCGACCACGGCTGCATAATTGTTCACCGCGATCGTGAACAGCCGGTCCGCGGTCGAAGGATCGAAGGTATCCCCCTCGACGGCGAGCTGCAGTTCGTTAAGCGCCTTGCGAACGGGAAGCGCGAGCTGCTCGGCTCTGGGGGTCGGGCTCATTCCCGCAGGCGTGCGGACAAACAGCTTGTCCTTCAACGCATGACGCAGCCGGTTGAGCGCGTGACTGACGGCTGGCTGGCTGATGGCGAGGCTGTCTGCGGCGCGCACTACGCTGCGCTCGCGCAGCACCGCATCGAACACCAGCAGCAGATTGAGATCTAGGTTGCGCAGTCTCATGGGCATCGATGCACAATCTGAATTGGGAGATTATGCCAATTCATTTGAATAATAGAACCGGCACGACCAACTTCAAGTCCATGTCAATACTCTCACCACATGGGATCGCCACGCGGCGGGCACGCACCGCCCCAAAGGTGATGGTTGCGGTCCTGGCCGGACCGGATGCTCTGCTCATTGCGACGGCTGCGGGTCTGGCGCGCTGGCGCCGGCTGACGCCACTCGCCCTGTGGTCCGCCGTTTCCGTCGGCGGCGCCTCTTCCGATGGCACTCTGCCCGATCAGATTTTGCACGGCGTTGCCGCCGAATTGGCGCGGCAGGGCGTCGAGCCGCACCGGTTGATCCTGCTTGCCGAGGGTCAAACAGCCCGCGCCGCGCTCGAGCTCGTGCTGCAAGGGGCCATCGACTGTGCCGGCCTCCTTGCGATTGCAGCTCCTGGTGCGGCCCTGTCGTTTCCCATAGTCCCTACCGCCGCCGCCATTCGTCTCGTCGTGCGGCGTGAGGAGCGCAAGCACGCGCCGGCCGATCTCATCACCGCGCTAAGTGCCAGCTATGTCGACACGCGGATCATCGGGCTCGATACGACCGCAACGAACGACCTGCGAACCGCGGCAAGCGCGACCGAAACTTTCGTCCTTGAGCTGGTCGCCAATGCCGGCCGCCAAAACCGTCATCATGGAGTGTGAAGCGATGCTGTCCCGAAAGGCTCTTCTCCTCGCTGGCACGGCTCTCATGATCGGAGCGGGGGCCGGAGCTTATGTTCTGCACGGTGCCGCGCCAATCCGTGCGGCCGAGCCCGCGGCCGCGCCGCCCGTTCCGGTGACGGCCGCGCATGCGCACAAGGGCGACGTGCCCATCGTGCTCGAAGGGCTCGGCACCGTAACGCCGATCAACACCGCGACCATCCACACCCAGGTCCAGGGGACGCTCGACAGCGTCAATTTCGTCGAGGGGCAGGACGTGAAACACGGCGACGTGCTAGCGAAGATAGATGCGCGCGTATTCGAGGCCCAGGTCGACCAGGCGGAGGCCGCCCTCGCCCGCGATCAGGCGAGCCTGAAGAACGCGCAAGTCAACCTTGCGCGGACACAGCCTCTTGCCGAGCGCGGATTTGCCACCCAGCAATTGCTCGATACCCAGGATTCCCAGGTGGCGCAGGGCCAAGGCACTGTCTCGCTCGACAAGGCGGCGCTGGAGGCTGCGAAAACCCAGTTGAGCTACACCACGATCACCGCGCCCTTCGACGGGATCACCGGCATCCGTCACATCGATCCCGGCAATATCGTGCATCCCACCGACACGACCGGCCTCGTGATCCTCACGCAACTTCAGCCGATATCGATCATCTTCACCCTGCCCTCGACCGACATTCCCGATGTCCAGAAAGCGATCGCTTCCGGCGAGGCATCGGTCGACGCCTATGACGCGGCCAATACGCACAAGCTCGACCATGGCAGCCTGATGCTGATCGACAACCAGGTGGACGCATCCACCGGCACGGTGCGGCTGAAGGCGTCTTTCCCCAACGAGAAGAAGAACCTCTGGCCGGGCTCGTTCGTCAACATCCATCTCACTATCGCGGTCCGCCATAACGCCGTGACCGTGCCGCTGACGGCCGTTCAGCAGGGACCAAGCGGCGCGTTCGTCTACGTCGTCGATGCGAACCATGTCGTAAGCGCACGCGACATCAAGGCCGGCCAGTCGCGCGAGGAAAAAGTGCTGGTCGACCAGGGGCTGTCCGGAGACGAAACCGTCGTCACCGCCGGCCAGTACCGGCTGAAGCCCGGGACATCGGTCGAAATCGTCCCCGACAGTCGCAAGGACGTCGTTCAGAACGCCACCACCGCAAGCGCAGGCATGCTGCCATGAGCATCTCCCAAGGCTTTATTCGCAAACCCGTCGCCACGGCCTTCCTCGCGATCGGCATCACGCTGATCGGCCTGGTCGCCTTCGTCCGGTTGCCCGTTTCAGCCCTGCCGTCGGTGGACACACCGACGATCCAGGTCACCGCGCAGTTGCCCGGCGCGGATCCGCAAACCATGGGCTCGTCGGTCGCCACGCCGTTGGAGCGACAGTTCGGGCAGATCGCTGGCCTGACCGCCATGACCTCGTCGAGCGGCTTCGGCAACACCACGATCACCTTGCAATTCTCGCTGAACCGCAGCACTGACGCGGCCGCGCAGGACGTGCAGGCCGCGATCAATGCGGCTGCCGGGCAATTGCCGAAAACCATGCCGTCGCCACCGATCTTCCGGAAGGTCAATCCCGCCGACGTGCCGGTGCTCCTGATCGCACTGACGTCGGACACTGAGCCGCTCACCAAGGTCGACGACTACGCCGACAGCATTTTGGCGCAAAAACTGTCGCAGGTGCCGGGCGTGTCATTGGTCACGATCGGCGGCATGCAAAAGCCCTCGATCCGCGTCCAGGTCAATCCGGCCAAGTTGGCCGCGGCTGGCATCGATCTCGAGCAATTGCGCACGACACTCGGCAACGTCACCGTCAACCAGCCCAAGGGCGTGCTCTACGGCAATCAACAGGCCTACACGCTCGCGACCAACGACCAGGTGCTCACCGCGAAGGGCTATGAAGATCTGATCATCGCCTATCGGAACGGCGCGCCGGTGCGGCTGCGCGACGTCGGCCATGCCGAAGTCGCGGCGGAGGACGTGACGCTGCACGGCTGGTACAACGACAAGCCGTCGGTGATCCTCGCCATCCAGCGGCAACCAGGCGCCAATGTCATCAGCACCGTCGACGGCATCAAGAAGCTGCTGCCACAGCTGGTTGCAGGCCTGCCCTCGGACATCAAGGTCACGATCGCCTCAGACCGGACGCAGACGATCCGCGCCAGTGTTGACGACGTACAGTTCACGTTGCTCTTGACCATCGCTCTCGTGGTTGGCGTCATCTTCCTGTTTCTGCGCAATTTCTGGGCGACCGTCATTCCGGCGATTTCGGTGCCGATCTCGCTAATCGGTACGTTCGGCGTGATGTATCTCTTGAACTACAGCCTCGACAATCTGTCCTTGATGGGTCTGTCGATCGCGGTCGGCTTCGTCGTCGACGATGCCATCGTCATGATCGAGAACATCTCGCGGCATATCGAAGAAGGACTGTCGCCGCTGCAGGCAGCGCTGAAGGGCGCCGGAGAGATTGGGTTCACCATCATATCGATTTCAGTGTCGCTGGTTGCGGTGTTCATTCCCCTGCTCTTGATGGGCGGTGTGATCGGACGGATGTTCCAGGAGTTCGCGGTCACCGTGTGCGTTGCGATCGCGGTCTCCGTCATCGTGTCCGTGACGTTGACGCCGATGATGTGCGCCTACCTGCTTTCGGGCCACGGCGCAGGCACAGGCATGGTGTCGCGCACCTTGGAGCGCGGATTTGTGGCGATCCAGCGCGGCTATGAAGCTCTGCTGTCCGTTGCGCTGCGCTTCAAGCTCGCGACGCTGGCGGTCATGCTTGCGAGCGTTATGGCAACCGGCGCGCTGTTCGCAGGCATTCCGAAGGGGTTCTTTCCCCAGCAGGACACCGGCATGATCACCGGCATCACGGAAGCTTCGGCCGACGTTTCGCCGACGGAGATGACGGAGCTGCAGCGGAGCGTGATCGACGTGATCGCGAAGGACCCGTCTGTCGCCAATGCCACAGGTTATATCGGCCCGGGCGGACCTACCGTGACCGAGAACAATGGCCGCCTGTTCGTGCTGTTGAAGCCGCGGAACGAGCGCCAGTTCAGCGCCGACCAGGTGATCCGGCAACTCGATACCAAGCTCGCCAAGCTCCAGGGGATCGCCGTGTTCATGCAGGCGACGCAGGACATCAATCTTGCCAGCCGCCTGTCCAAGACCCAGTACCAGTTCACGCTCACGGATGTGAGCCAGGACGAGCTGAACAGCTGGGCCAGCAAGCTGTTCGAGAGACTGAAAAAGCGTCCAGAGCTCGCCGACGTCGCCAGCGACCAGGCCAATGCCGCCCGTCAGCTCAAGCTCAAGATCGACCGCGACGCCGCCTCCCGCCTCGGCATCGATCCGGCGGCGGTAGACAACACGCTGTACGATGCGTTCGGCCAGCGTCACGCCGCCCAGCTCTTCACCACGCTGAACACCTACTACGTGATCCTCGAGGTCGATCCGTCGTTCCAATCCGGCCCCTACGCGCTGAACCGGATTTACGTCCGCTCGTCGAACGGATCGGTGGTGCCGCTTGGTCAGTTCACGACCATGGAATATGGCGCGGCTGCGCTGGCAGTGAACCATCAGAACCAGTTTCCGTCGGTCACGCTGAGCTTCAATCTGGCGCCCGGCACCGCCGTCGGCACCGCGGTCGCCGCCGTGCAGCAGGAGACGGCAGCGCTGCACATGCCTTCGACCATCGCGACGAGCTTCCAAGGCAATGCCCAGGCCTTCCAGTCTGCACTCGCCTCCACGCCCGTCCTGATCCTGGCTGCGATCGTCGCGGTCTATCTGATCCTCGGCATGCTCTATGAAAGCACGATCCATCCGCTCACGATCCTGTCGACGCTGCCGTCCGCCGGGCTCGGTGCGCTCCTGGCGCTCTGGACCTTCGGCTTTGGGCTCGACGTCATCGGGCTGATCGGAATCATTCTCCTGATCGGCCTCGTGCAAAAGAACGGCATCATGCTGATCGATTTCGCGCTCGAGGCCGAACGCCACAGGGGACTTTCGGCCGAACAGTCCGCGTTGGAAGCCTGCAAGGTCAGATTCCGTCCGATCCTGATGACGACCATGTGCGCGATGCTCGGAGGCGTTCCGCTGATGATCGGCACGGGGACCGGATCAGAATTGAGGCAGCCGCTCGGCTTCGCGATCGTCGGCGGACTGATCGTTTCGCAGCTATTGACGCTGTTCACGACGCCCGTGGTCTACATCTACCTGCGGAACATCAGCGACTGGTTCGCGCGCAAACGCACGACGCATCGCTCTGCCCTTCCCGCGGTCAAACCGGAGCTTGCAGGATGAACACCAGGACAGAGGATGGCGCGAGGGGTCGGAATGGCACACCGTCCGTCCGCACCAGAATCGTTCCGGAATTCTCGGCCGCGTTCTGGACAAACTGGCTGCTCGCGGCCATGGCTGGCGAGATCGCGGGCCGTGCCCTAAACCAGATCTACCCTCACCACTCGGGAAGAGTAATCGTCGCGCTGATGCTGTGCTTCCTCGCGATGTCGATATTGCAGGGGGCGACCCGGCGGCTTCCGCGGATGACGTTTTGGTCCGCCGCATTCTTGCTCAGTCTATTGGGAGCGGTGCTGGCACGGGCAGCCGACATCTCAATGGGAGGCGGCGACATCGGTGCGATTCTGCTCATCGCCATCCTGGTCATCTTCAAATCCTATGACAACATCGTCGATCACTGCTGTTACGCCTGGAACACTCTCATCGATCAGCCGTGGAAGATCATCTCAATCGCGCTCCGCGATTGGGCCTACATCGGTCGATCAATTTGAGGATTGATATAACACATGCTTTCCCGATAGCAGTCGGCGATCCAACAGACCTCCATGCAGCTATCATCGTCGAGATCGGCATGTAGCTAAATGCCACAAGAAGGCCCGGCAGCGATGCCGGGCCTTATGCTCTTTTGAGCACTGAACTGTTGGACTTAGAAGTCCATGCCGCCCATGCCGCCGCCCGGAGGCATCGCCGGACCGGCGCCGCCCTTCTTGGGCAGCTCGGCGACCATGGCTTCGGTCGTGATCAGGAGCGCGGCCACGGAGGACGCGTTCTGGATTGCGGTGCGGACCACCTTGGTCGGGTCGATGATGCCCTTCGACACCATGTTGCCGTACTCGCCGGTCTGCGCATCGAAGCCGTAGGCGTATTGATCCTTCTCCAGGACCTTGCCGACCACGACAGAGCCGTCTTCGCCAGCGTTGATCGCGATCTGGCGCGCGGGCCAGGACAGCGCCTTGCGCACGATCTCGACGCCGGTCTTCTGGTCGTTGTTGTGCGTGCGCACGGTCTTCAGCTTCTCGGACGCGCGGAGCAGGGCGACGCCGCCGCCGGGGAGGATGCCTTCCTCGACCGCGGCGCGGGTCGCATGCATCGCGTCATCAACGCGATCCTTGCGCTCCTTCACCTCGACCTCGGTCGCGCCGCCGACGCGGATCACCGCGACGCCGCCAGCGAGCTTGGCAAGACGCTCCTGGAGCTTCTCACGGTCGTAGTCCGAGGTGGTCTCCTCGATCTGCGCCTTGATCTGGGCCACGCGCGCCTCGATGTCGGCCTTCTTGCCGGCGCCGCTGACGATCGTCGTGTTCTCCTTGTCGATCATCACCTTCTTCGCACGACCGAGCATGTTGAGCGTGACGTTCTCGAGCTTGATGCCCAGGTCTTCCGAGATCGCCTGGCCGCCGGTCAGGATCGCGATGTCCTGCAGCATGGCCTTGCGACGATCGCCGAAGCCCGGGGCCTTGACGGCCGCGACCTTCAGGCCGCCGCGGAGGCGGTTCACGACCAGGGTCGCGAGCGCTTCACCTTCAACGTCCTCGGCGACGATGACCAGCGGCTTGCCGCTCTGCACCACCGCCTCGAGCAGCGGCAGCAGCTCGTTCAGCGAGGAGAGCTTCTTCTCGTTGATGAGGATGTAGGCGTCTTCCATCTCAGCGCGCATCTTGTCGGCGTTGGTGACGAAATAGGGCGAGATGTAGCCGCGGTCGAACTGCATGCCCTCGACGACGTCGAGTTCGGTCTCGAGCGACTTGGCTTCCTCGACGGTGATGACACCCTCGTTGCCGACCTTCTTCATGGCGTCGGCGAGGAACTTGCCGATCTCCGCGTCACCGTTGGCCGAGATGGTGCCGACCTGGGCGATCTCGTCGTTCGAGGTCACCTTCTTGGAGTTCTTCTGGAGGTCTGCGACGACGGCATCGACCGCGAGGTCGATACCGCGCTTGAGGTCCATCGGGTTCATGCCGGCGGCAACCGACTTGGCGCCTTCCTTCACGATCGCCTGGGCGAGCACCGTGGCGGTGGTGGTGCCGTCGCCGGCCGCGTCAGCGGACTTGGAGGCGACTTCGCGCACCATCTGGGCGCCCATGTTCTCGAACTTGTCCTCGAGCTCGATCTCCTTAGCGACGGCGACGCCGTCCTTGGTGATGCGGGGAGCGCCGAACGACTTGTCGAGGACGACGTTGCGGCCCTTCGGGCCGAGCGTCACCCTGACCGCGTTGGCGAGAACGTCGACGCCGCGCAGCATCTTGTCGCGCGCTTCAACCGAGAATTTGACTTCTTTGGCTGCCATCTGGAATTTTCCTTGAGATGTTTGACTGGAGAGGGAGAGGGGCTCTTAGGCCGCCTTCTTCTTGGAAGCGGTGACGTCGAGGACGCCCATGATGTCGCTTTCCTTCATGATCAGCAGGTCCTGGCTGTCGATCTTGACTTCGGTGCCGGACCACTTGCCGAACAGGACGCGGTCGCCGACCCTCAGGTCGATCGGGATCAGCTTGCCGGCTTCGTCGCGGCCACCGGGGCCGACGGCGACGACTTCACCCTGGGAGGGCTTCTCCTTGGCAGTGTCGGGAATGATGATGCCGCCAGCGGTCTTCTCATCTGCGTCGATGCGCTTGACCACGACGCGGTCGTGAAGCGGACGGAATTTCATGCGATCCTCCTTGGCTTCCGTGAACTTTTTCTGGATTGGCAATCGCAATGGGCGAGTGCCGCCCATCATTATGCTTGTGCCACTTTCGCGCAAGAGCTTCGGTTTACGATGTTTGCCGCGCCAGCGAAGGCGAGTTCGTCGCCTCCTTTCGGGCCTTGGGCCGCTCCTTCGGCCGCGATGCGGACCGACGAGCCGTAAAGCCTATCGCGTCATTTGGTGCCCAGGAGCCATGATGGACCTGGCCGGCGCGAATGGCCTCGTGTCACCGCTACAAATCTCTCCCATTGAGGCCATGCCAGAATATCCTGATCTCGGCTTCGGACAGAATCCGGGGCGCGAGTCTCCGGATCGAGTTTCGGCAGGTTGATGCAGGGCGGTCACGTAGTCGCGGGCCGCCTCGGCCGCCACCCCAATTGAACAGGGCGATGGCCGCCTTCCGCATTTGCCGCGCGTTGCTAACCGAGGGCTTTAGGAACGTGCCCGCGACGATGTCATTGGAGAGGGTCGCTATGTCGTCTTTGGTTAGCTCGGTCGCCAGCTTCTTGCCCAGCCAGGCATCAAGGAAGCGGCGCAGATGGCTCGCCGTATTCTCCCACGCCTCCGGCCGGGGCCGCACCTCGCCATCGCGTAGCAGATCAGCGTCGGGGTCTTCTCTACGAGCTTCCGCAGGTTCATCATATCCTTCGTCATCGGTGGGTCCTCGGTTGCGTTGGTGTGCCGAAACCCGATCCTACCGGAGAACTGCCGAAGACCACCGCAAAGCCGCCCGCCCGCCACGGCGCTATGTGAGGCGCGCGTCCGGGCGGCTTTGCTCTACCCTGCTACACCACTCCCGGGGCACGACCTGCGCGATCCACCAGCCAATTCCTCTCCCGTATCAGCAGGAAGAGCAACGCCGCTTCAGTCGGCGGAATTTTTGTCGGCATCGGGAACGTCGTTTGTGGAGCCGCGTCTCTTAGGAAGGAGATGGGCTATGCCTCTGATCGCGCCCCCAACCCCGCCTTATTCTTTTGCCCTAAATGCGCTCACCCGCTACGGCTGCTGGAGAAGCTATGGGATCAGAAAAGGGTCCGCTTCATTCGGATTTACAAGTGCAGGTGCGGCGCGTTCGACGTCTCGGCGAGTAGCCATGCGCGAAAAGTTGCGATCTTCGGCAGCCCCGCGGTCGCCTTTGGGCAAACGAACCACAAGGTCTTCGACACTGGGGACGAGTCATCACGAGCCGGCCGTTGATTAGGCCCAAGCCGCCAATGTGGTGCGCCCAAGTGCGATGCCCTGCCCATTGATGCGACATCGATGACCGCGCTAGGCCGATTGAGCACGGGCCTGTGATGACGCATGCGTCATCTACGCTGATTCCATTCGATCAGGGCGCCATACGGCGCGACCGAGCGTGCTCCCGGGGATGGAGCGCTCGCGGATCGACGCTTCATGAAGCCGGCGCTTCACTTGGAAAAGCTCGCGGGCAAATCCCGAGGACGAAGAATAGACATCAGGGCCCGCGCTGGCGGCGGCCGTGCTCATCACTTGAGTGAAATCGCGCCGCACCAGTGGCCTCCGTGTCTGAAGAGACGCTTTGGCGACGGCTCAGAAAGGCTCGCCAAGCGGGCGACGAAATCTCCGGGCCATGGCGGCCCCCCGGCCAGCCCAGGACGCTTGGGCAGGAGCGCGGCGGAAAAGCGCACGTACCAAATCCCGGGTGAGGCGACGGCATAGGCAATGATGGCATCTTGCGCCAACCGCCCTCGCGTCGAATGCGAAAAGTTTTCGCATTTGAGTTCGATCGAAAAGGCGCGCCTCTGGGCTAAAGTTCTGATCGCTCCGCGACCCAAACGCGCGACACGTTAAAACAACCTGGCCTAAACTAGGACGCGGGCTCATTAAGGCGCAGCCATAGCCTGATTGACGCGAGTTGAACGAATGCGAGATAGTTGGCGGCGAGCCTATCATAGCGCGTCGCCACCCGACGACATTGTTTGATCCTGTTGAAGAACCGCTCAACCTGGTTGCGAGCACGATAGAGATAGGGGCTGAAGCAGATCGGATCGCTGCGATTGCTTTTCGGAGGGATGTTGGCCCACGCGCCCTTCTTCATGGCAAGCTCCCTGATCCAGTCCGCATCATAGCCACGGTCGGCAAGCAGCATCGACCCCGATTTCAGACGAGACAGCAGTTTTCGGGCGAGTCGAACGTCATGGGCCTCACCCGGGCTCAGCCACAGCCGTACCGGCAGACTATTGCCATCGACCACCGCATGGATTTTGCTCGTCAAGCCGCCGCGGGACCTTCCCATCGATTGGCGCCGGTTTCTTGTGATGCAGGCTCCATGCTGATGCACGCGGACAATGGAGGTGTCGATCATCTGGACAGCGGCATCATGGGCAGCGGCAAGCGCTTCCACGATGCGGCCCCAAACACCGGCCCGCCGCCACCTGACGAAGCGGTTGTAGCGAGTGGTGTATGGGTCAAACGCCGTCGGCAGATCACGCCAGGGTGCTCCTGATCGGAGGACCCAGAAGATGCCATTCAGGACCCGCCTGTCGTTCACCCGAGGAACGCCACGCGGCTTGTTCGGCAGCATCGGCTTGATGGCGGTCCATTTCATGGTCGGCAAGTTCGTAGCGCAGGATTCGAGCTCCCAGTTTGGGAGTTTGAATCACAGGCATCCGATAAAACCAACGCTCTTGGGCCTTGGCTCGGCTTCGGCGCTGCGGGGCAAAGCGGAAATCGTCTAGCCCAAACCCGCCGCTGCATCTGTCCAAAATGACCTCAGGCGGAGGGGGCCTTCCGCTGCTCGAAATCCCGCATCCAAAGTCCTGTATCCCAAGGTCATGTAGATGTGCCAATCTGCCTTTGGAGCGCCGGGTGGGGAAACGATGGCATGAGCGATCTGCGCGACTGGTTGCGGGGGCAGAATCTCGAGCAATACGCCGACGCGTTTGAGGCGAATGACATCGACCTAGATATCCTGCCCGACCTCGATGACCATGATCTCGAGCGATTGGGTCTCTCACTGGGCAGTCGCCGCCGGCTTTTGAAGGCGATAGCGGCGCGTAACACCGCAGCAGCCCCGGTTTCCGTCCAGAACGCGGCTCCTTCGCCCGATAAAGCGTCGTCCGCGGCTGTGGCACCTGGCTCTGGCGATGCCGAGCGGCGGCAGGTATCGGTAATGTTCGCCGATATGGTCGGCTCCACGGCGCTCTCAGCCAAGCTCGATCCGGAGCTGCTGGGCGGTCTGATCCGGCGCTACCAGGACGCGGTGGCCGGTGCGATCGGGCGCTACGGAGGTTTCGTCGCCAAGTTCATGGGCGATGGCGTGCTGGCCTATTTCGGCTTTCCCCAGGCCTTCGAGGATGCGGCGGAACGTGCCGTTCGCGCCGCGATTGGAATTCTGTCGGAAGTCGGCGCAATCGAAATGCCCGACGGCACGCGCATGCAGACGCGGATCGGCATCGCCACCGGTCTCGTCGTGGTCGGCGAAATCATCGGCACCGGCTCGGCGCAGGAGCGGACCATCGTCGGCGAAACGCCCAACCTCGCGGCAAGGCTGCAGGCGCTGGCCGGTGCAGACTGTATCATTATCAGCGAGTCCACCCAAAAATTGTTGGGCGGCCTTTTCGAACTCACCCATACAGGCGAGCACGAGCTCAAGGGCTTTTCCCGCCCGGTGCCAGCTTGGCGCGTGTGCGGCGAAGCCTCGGTCGAAAGCCGATTTGCTGCGATCCGCGCGAGACGCCTGCCGCTGGTCGGCCGAGCGCATGAAATGGGCCTGATGCGCGAACGCTGGCATCTGGCGCGGCAAGGCGAAGGCCAGATCGTCACCGTGACCGGCGAAGCCGGCATCGGCAAATCGCGCGTGATCGAAGCGCTACAGCAAGAGCTTGCGGCCGGGGCTCATGCGCGCATCAATTTGCAATGCTCTCCCTATCACAGCGACAGCGCGCTCTACCCGGTGATCCAGTATCTCAGCCGTGTTGCCGGCCTTGCGCCTGCCGATCCATCGGATGTGCGTACTGAGAAACTCCGCTCCCTTCTTGGCGCGCGACACATCGCCGATCCGGCTGCGGTGCCGCTGTTGGCCGAGCTGTTGTCGAACCCGTTGGCTGAGGCAGCTCCCGCCGCGTCACCGGCGCAGCGCAAGGCAGCGACGCTCGCACTGATCGTCGAGATCATGACGCGGACCAGCGACAGCGATCCGGTGCTGATCGTGCTGGAAGACGCGCACTGGATCGATGCGACCACGATCGAACTGATGACGCGATTGGCCGACAGCATCGCCCGCGCGCGGCTCCTTGCCGTAGTCTCGGCGCGACCGGATTTCACGCCACCCTGGCTGTCAAGGCCACACGCCACGCTGATCACGCTCGGACGCCTCGGCCGCCCCGAATGCATGCAGGTGGTCGCGAGCGTCGCCGCCGCGCACGGACTGACCGCAGACACGATCGCCGCGATCATCGCCAAGACTGATGGCGTGCCGCTGTTCGTCGAAGAGCTGACCCGAAGCGTGATGGAATCGGCGGGCGAGGATTCGGTGCCGGCGACGCTGAAGGACTCGCTGATGGCCCGCCTCGACCGTCTCGGCGGCGCACGCGAGGTGGCCCAAATTGCCGCGGTGATCGGCCGCCAATTCACCTTTGCATTGCTGGAAGCGGTAGCCGGTAAGGACAACGACGAACTCGAAGACATGCTGGCAAAGCTGGCTACCGCGGGAATTGTGTTTCCTGAGGAGCGAGGCCTCGAGCGGAGCTTCAACTTCAAGCACGCGCTGGTGCGCGACGCCGCCTATGAAAGCCTGTTGCTGATGCGCCGCCGAGAATGGCACGGGCGCGTCGGTGTTGCGCTGGAGCAGCGTTTTGGCGATGTCGCTGCCAAGGAACCGGAGTTGCTGGCCTATCATTTCGGCGAAGCGGGGCAGCTCTCTCTCGCTTGCGATTACCGCATGCGCGCTGGCAACCAGGCCGTGAGCCGATCGGCCTATGTAGAGGCGATCGCGCATTTCACGGCGGGTCTCAAGCTCGCCGAAACCATGCCGCCGCAAAACGGCCTGCGCCGGCAAGTTGAGTTCTGGCTTAAGCTCGGCGCAGCATCCGTGGTCGCCCACGGCATGCAAAGCGTCGAGGCCGAAGCAGCCTATACCAAGGCCGGCGAGATCGGCGAGCAGCTCGGCGACAGCACCGCTTCTTTCCAGGCCAAATGGGGCCTCTGGATCAACGCCAATCTGAGGCGAAAAACGGCCCTCGCGCGCGACCGCGCCGGCGAGCTGGTGTCGCTCGCGCAACAGTCCGGTGATCGCGAGTTGTTGCTCGAGGCCTATCATTGCCAGTTTTCAACGGCATATTTTCGCGGCGACGTCGGCGGCGCGCTGGAGGGCTGCCAGCACGTGATCGCGCTTTACGACATGACACAGCATCGTCATCTCGCGCACGCCTTTGGTGGCCACGATCCCGCCGTCTGCGCTCATATCCAGTGCGGCAATTCATGGCGGCTATCGGGCGACGAACAGCAGGCAACGCCGCATTTCACGCGAGGCATTGCGCTGGCCGAAATGCTCGATCACCCGAACAGTCTCGCGCACGGGCTGCACAACGTCGGTATCGGTTATCAACTTGGAGGAGACCGCGAAGCGACCTACGCGGCGGCGCATCGCGCGGCCGCGCTGGCCGACAAGTTTGGCCTGCCGCCATGGCGCGCCAGCAGTCTGGTCCTGGTCGGGTGGGCCACCGCAAGCGGCGCAGCCGCTGGAGACGCCGTGCGGCTGATCGATGCCGAGATCGCCAATGCCACCGCCGCCGGTCCGCTGCCGCAATACTATCTCGGCCTCGCAGCCGAAGTTCTGCTTGCCGCGGGACGGCCCTCGGACGCGCTCGGTCATCTCGACCGCGCGATCGCCGGAATCGACGAGGCCGGCGTCGGCATCTACCTGCCCGAGATCTTTCGCTTGCGCGGCGCGTGCCTGCTGGCGCTCGACCGCGGCAACAAGACTGAGGCACGATCAGCCTTCGCAACCGCTGCCAATATCGCCAAGCGCCAGGGCGCCGTCATCTTCGAACGTGGCGCCGAGGCTTCATTGTCCGAGTTGGCGACATAGCGATCGTTGGATTGCGACCACAAAACCATGCTTGAGACATCAGCTCGTGGCCCCGTCGCGTCATTATGCTGCGTGTGCAC
The DNA here is from genome assembly GCA_023388935.1 of Pseudomonadota bacterium. GTDB lineage: Bacteria > Pseudomonadota > Alphaproteobacteria > Rhizobiales > Xanthobacteraceae > Bradyrhizobium. The sequence goes on from JAEWFG010000315.1 coordinate 21,599, forward strand.
AAAGGCGGTCGTTATCATACCGAAGCGTGAATGGTCGAATTGTTGAGTACGGGACCTAGTTGGAGCGCGGAGCTGAGCTGACGGCATCCCGAGCTTAGATACCCCACAACATCCGACGGACGAGCGCTCACTCGGTCCGTCCGATGCCAACGAGACCGACAGTTACATGCTCGGCGAGATCAACGTCAGTTCAGTCTTCCCGATCCCCGATGAGGCGACGGCGGAGATCGCTCGCCGGGTTGCCGATCGGCTACAGACGAAACTTTGACTGCTCAACGGTTCGTGCGCTGTCACTTCGAGTGCATTTGCGCACCGCGTTCAATGCCCGCGCGCCCATCGAGTTCGTTATCGACCGTCCTGTTACTCGGCAGGAGGCGCATCAACACCGCGATTTCCATTGGCCAATCTTGGCGAAGCGGACCGACCTCACCTGCGCCACAGATGCGCCCTATTGTCATCCCCTCGCCTCCTTAATCTGCGTGTAAGTCGGAGACATGTATGGGGGGACCGCGGCCGCGCGGCTAGCGACGTTGAAGATTTGGCAAGCAAGCTGGATTGCCGGCGCGCTGACAGCAAGTTCGCTTGCCGGGATTCATCAGATCGCGGTACCGCGCCCGAGCATCGCAACGCCAAATGCAAGAGTGGCTGATGCATTTGGCGGCATCCCGCTGAATGTGACGACGGCGCTGACAAATGCCAGCGCGGCATTTCCAGCCCCGGCCATCGAGGCGAAATTCGATACAGCTTTCTCGGCCAATGCGATCGTTGCGGCGGGATTCCGCGCCACGGCACCGACCTCGGTGCCCCCGTCCGATGTAACCAGTTCGCAAGGCCCAACGTTGCAGGTCGCGAGCCTCGAGGCAGGGCCACTAGAAAGCGAGGCAAGGCCACAAGATGATCGTCCGCCCGCTGCTTCCCCCAATCCGGTCGAAGGCAAACCGTCGTACCTCAAGTACTACGTCTATTCGGAAATTCCGCCGCCGGAGAAACCCGCGAAGATCGCCTTGTCGACGTTGAGCAACGTTCCGCTCGGAACGCCGGTCCAGGAGATCGAACGCGCTGCCGAAGCGTTCGGAATGGATGTCAGTTTCATGAAAGCCGTCGCCAAAATTGAATCCGATTTCAATCCCAAGCAACGCACCGGCTCCTATATCGGTCTGTTCCAGCTGAGCAAGTTTGAGTTCGGCAAATACGGATCGGGCGACATCCTAAATCCTCGCGACAACGCTATGGGTGCCGCCTACAAGTTCATCAGCGAGGCTGCACTGTTCGAAATCATGACGCAGAAGAAGCCGAGCCTTTCCGATCTCTACCTCATTCACCAGCAGGGTTGGGAAGGAGCAGCCCAACACATCGGCCATCCGCAGCGGATTGCCTGGAAGTCGATGTGCGCAACCCAGGAGGGCTCGGAAAAGGGCGAGCGATGGTGCAGGCGCGCCATCTGGGGCAACACGCTGCCGGCGGTCAAACGCGAATGGAAGTCGGTCGATAGTCTCACCTCGAGCGCGTTCGTGGCGATGTGGCGCGATCGCCTTGATACGCTCTATGCTCGCTATCCGGTAATAACTGCGGCGGCCGAACGCTTGAAATAGGACAGCTTGCGACTGCCCGTTCGCACACGTCCTCGTCATGTCTTTTCGTCGCGAAGTTGTAACGGCAATCTCGTTTCTGGCGCCAGTACATTACCGTCGGGTCGGTGCTCGGCATTGCCGGCCGTGCGGACCGTTTCTGTGCTCGACTTAACGGCAGGCACGTCGAGCCATTCCCGCAAACCCCTTTCGCCGCAAACTCTACCGTATCGACTGTCCTAGCTGAACGCGGCGGTTCCGAAGATCGCGACATTGTCGATTGGCTTGGGTTCGAAGACAGGCAGCACGTTATGCGAGGCAAGCTCACGCTTGATCACGAACGCGTTTGCAGGCAAATGTCACTCTCAAGATGGCTCCGCCCGCATTGCGGGCTTCGATAGCCAAGCTGTCAATGCCGCGAACGTTTCGAGCTCTTTGGCTTGTTCGCCTCATTCCTTGCGCGCGATTGGAAATCTTGTCTCATTGCTTGTCCTTTCTTTGTCTCTGGTGATCCGAAGCCTCCGGTCCCGGAGGCTCCTTGCAGCTCGGCTTATTCCTCAATCGGCTTGCTGCGCCTAGGCCGATCAATTCGCACGCGGTCAAACTCTTTGGGTCCATCAAGCAGATCCCGCTTGCGGATTATTCGGTGGTCTGCCGTCGTTGTTGCGTCGCCCATGCGGTCGATCGTGTCGCCTGCCATTTTGCGAGCGCGCCGCTGCTGCTGATCCTGATCGTCGCGCAATGTAAGTCCCAGTCGCACCAGGCGACTTATTGCCTCGGATAAAGTAGGCTTTTTATTCTGGCGCGCCATCCACGTTGTGATAGCTTTCAGCAGTGATTGCGAAGGCCGAAATCCTGCAGCTCGAGCGCGGGTCGCGTTGTTTTCCGGTCTTCTCATCGGGTCCGTGCAGTTTGAAAAAGGGCATAACGCGCCAGCTCACCCGCTCCGGGCGCGATCGCAAGACCAACGGCCAATCTCCTGATGTGTTCCTGGAGCTGGGAAACCGGCCGTTTCTTGGCGCAGGTTGGAGGCCACTTTGCTAAGTAAACTCATTCTGAGCCAGATTGCTGGCCCTTTCATGTCGGTGGTCAAAATGCCTGAGGCTATCGAGCAGAGCTCGGTAAGAAGAGGTATAACGCGTACTCAGCCTTCCCATCGCGGCGGCATCTTCAAATGTCCAAAATTGTATCGTGTCGAGGCCGCTCGGGCGACCCTTCAGGGCCGGCACTTCATGCGTCGAGAGACGCCTATGAAAGCATCTCGCTGATTTTTGCAGCCAAGTCCTCCACCTGAAACGGCTTGCTCATCATCGCCATATTGGAGCCGAGAAAATTGGCGCGGATCGCAGCGTTTTCCGCATACCCGGTGACGAAGAGGATTGGGATCGCGGGATAGTGCGATCGTGCTACTTCGGCGAGCTGCCGTCCGTTCATGCCGGGCAGACCAACATCCGAGATCATAAGATCGATCGGCCCGCCGCGCTCAAGCAGCTTGATTGCGGCGACCGGGTCCTCCGCCTCAACCGTTTGGTATCCCAACTCCGACAACACTTCCCCGATCAAAAATCGGACCGAGGGATCGTCTTCGACCAGCAGAACTGTTTGTCCCGAACCGTGCGGAGAGGACACCGGCCGCGAATTGGTCTCGCTCGCACCTTGATCGGCTGCAGGCAGATAGATCTTCACTGATGTTCCATGGCCAGGGGTCGAGTGAATGCGGACTTGGCCGTTCGACTGGCGCGCAAAGCCGTAGACCATTGAAAGACCCAGCCCAGTACCTTGGCCGATAGGCTTTGTTGTGAAGAATGGATCGAAAGCTTGTTCAATAAGCTCTGGGGTCATACCAACGCCTGTGTCGGATACGGCAACCACGACATAGCGTCCAGGGGAGATGCCGGGCCGAGTCCTGCTGTAGGTCTCGTCGAGGTCGACAACTGACGTCTCGATAGTGAGCTTGCCGCCGCCCGGCATCGCATCGCGCGCGTTGATGGCGAGGTTCAGAATTGCATTCTCGAGCTGGTTTGCGTCCACGACAGCGGCGGGGACTTCGCCGGTCGCGATAACAATGGCGATGTTCTCGTTCACCGTGTGATGGAGCAACTCCG
>JAEWFG010000319.1 GCA_023388935.1 Pseudomonadota bacterium
GATTATAGATTGGTGCAACAGTTGACGTGCGCTGCCGGAAATCGCTGATTTCAACGAGGATTTTTGTGCTGTGACCATGGATGCTCCGAGACCGCCGCCGCGCCGCCGCCTCTTCGGCGCATGGGGACGCCGCGAGCTGCAAGGCCTGTTCTGGCAGGTCCTGGTGGTCGGGATCGCGGTCGGGGTCATCGCCTTCCTCTGGTCCAACACCGTCACCAATCTCTCCGCCCGCCGCATCACGACCGGCTTTGCGTTCCTTGGTCGCGAGGCCGGCATGCCGATTGCCGACAGTCTGCTCGCCTATAGCCCGAAAGATACTTACCTCTGGGCCTTTGTCGTCGGCGTCGCCAACACTTTGCGCGTCGCCGTGGTCGGCATCGTGCTCGCGACCATCCTCGGCACGCTGATCGGCATTTCGCGGCTGTCGGCCAATTGGCTTTTGTCGCGGCTGGCAGCCGTCTATGTCGAAACGCTCCGCGACATCCCGCTGCTGCTCCAGCTATTGTTCTGGTACGTGCTGATGCAGGCGCTGCCGGCTGCGCGCGCAGCGTGGCGGCCGATCGATGGCGTGTTTCTCTCCAATCGCGGCCTGATCCTGCCGGCGATCCCTGTTGGCTCGCCGCAGCTCTGGGTGCTCGGCGCGGCGGTACTCGGGCTTGCGGCGTTCTATGTCATCCGACGCCGGCTGATCGCGCAGCAGATGCGCGATGGCAAACCGCGACCGGCATGGCCTTTCGCGCTTGGTCTGATCGTCGTACTGCCGACGCTGGTGTCCGTGCTGCTCGGTGTGTCCTGGAAGATCGAATGGCCTGAACTGCGCGGCTTCAACTTCGTCGGCGGGCTCACCTTGGCGCCGGAATATTTTGCGCTGCTGATCGCGCTCGTCACCTACACCGCGGCCTTCATTGCCGAGATCGTGCGCAGCGGCATTCAGTCGGTGCCGCGCGGTCAATGGGATGCTGCCAATGCGCTCGGACTGCGCCGCAGCTTCATGCTGCGGCAGATCATCCTGCCGCAGGCGCTGCGCGTCATCGTGCCGCCGATGACGAGCCAGTATCTCAATCTCACCAAGAACTCCTCGCTCGCAGTCGCGATCGGTTACCAGGACGTGGTCTCGATCGCCAACACCACGCTGAACCAGACCGGGCAGGCGATCGAGGCGATCGCACTGATCATGGCGGTGTTCCTGACCATCAGCCTCGGCATCAGCTTCTTCATGAACTGGTACAATGCGCGCATCGCGCTGGTGGAGCGCTGACCATGACGGCGATCACCGACATCCCGGACGCGCCGCGTGCCGCTCGGCGCCCGCAGATCGGCAACCCGGTGCTACGCTGGCTGCGCACCAACCTGTTCTCGTCGGTCCCGAACGGAATCATCTCGCTGGTGCTGCTGGCGGTTCTCGCGAAAGGCATGATCAGCTTCGTGCAGTGGGGCATTGCGAACGCGGTCTGGCTGACGCCGGCAAACGACTCCAGCGCCTGCCGCGCGGTGCGCGGCCTCGGCGCCTGCTGGGCGATCATCCCGGAAAAGTACCGCTTCATCCTGTTCGGCACCTATCCGTTCGACGAGCAGTGGCGGCCCGCGCTGTCTGTGTTGCTGTTCATCGCGCTGTTCTATCTCTCCACCCGCCGTGCATTATGGCGGCGCGAACTGGCCTATCTCTGGATTGGTGCGCTCGCCTTGATCAGCGTGTTGATGTGGGGCGGCGTGTTCGGGCTCTCCTTCGTCTCGCAGGACCGCTGGGGCGGACTACCAGTGACGCTGATCCTGGCGACGTTCGGCCTCGCTTTCGGCTTTCCGCTCGGCATCCTCGTTGCGCTCGGCCGGCGTTCAAAGCTGCCGGCGATCCGCTCGCTCAGCGTGCTCTATGTCGAGCTGATCCGCGGCGTGCCGCTGGTGAGCCTGCTGTTCATGGCGAGCGTGATGTTTCCGCTGTTCATGCCCAGCGGATTCAACATCGACAAGCTGCTGCGCGCCCAGATCGCCATCATCCTGTTCGCGGGCGCCTATCTTGCCGAAGTCGTCCGCGCCGGCCTCCAGGCCGTGCCGCGCGGGCAATATGAAGCGGCCGACGCGCTGGGGCTATCCTATTGGCGCAAGAACCGGCTGATCGTTCTGCCGCAGGCGATCCGCCACGTCGTCCCGCCACTGGTCAACACCTTCATCGCGTTCTTCAAGGACACCAGCCTCGTCCTGATCATCGGTATCTTCGATCTGCTCACAACGGCGAAGACGGCGATCATCGATCCCGCCTGGCAGCAGTTCTCTGTGGAAGTCTATATCTTCGTCGCCGCGATCTATTTCGTCTTCTGCTTCGCGATGTCGCGCTACAGCCGTACCCTGGAGGCGACGAGCGGGCGGTGATCTCTCGTATCCCGGACGCGCGCCGCAGCGCGTCAGCGCTGCTGCGCAGAACCGGGACCCAGATGCACGAGAGGTTGTAGATGCATGGCCCCGGCTCTGCAGCGCACCGCTGAAGGAGCGCTGCGCTGCGTCCGGGGCACGAGAGTGCGACTACTTCTTCACCTTCGGATCAATCGGTGTGGTGCCACTCAGGCCAAGGATATCCTCCAGCACCTTCGCCCCCGCGATCACCTGCGCATCGCCCCGCGGTGCGCCGATGACCTGCACGCCAACCGGCAGGCCCGACGCCGTGAAGCCGCAGGGCAGCGACAGCGACGGGCAGCAGGCGAGCGTGATGGCGTAGACGATGCCGAGCCACTCGACATAATTGTCGAACCTCTTGCCGGCGCATTCGGCAACATAGCGGTGCTCGATCGGGAAGGGCGGCACGATCGTCGTCGGCGCCAACAGGAGATCGTAGCTCTTGAAGAACTCGATCGCGCGTGCGGTCATGCCGACGCGCTGCGCTTCGGCGCGTTCGAGTTGCTCGACGGTGAGCTTGAGGCCTTCCTCGATGTTCCAGATCACCTCGGGCTTGAGGAGCTCGCGCTTGGTGCGCAGCAAATTGGCCTTGGTGATCGCAAAATCGAAGGCGCGCAGCACGTGGAAGCACTCATGCGCCTCGCGCCAGTCCGGATGTGCCTCCTCGACGACGGCGCCGGCTTCCGCGAAGCGTTCCGCCGCCTTGCGCGTGATTGCCTTCACTTCGGGATCGACCGGGGTGATGCCGAGATCGGGGGAATAGGCAATGCGCTTTGGCTTCTTGCCGGACTGCGCCGCCGACAGGAACGAGGTCGCAGGCGCCGGCAGCGACAGCGGATCGGCCGCATAGTCGCCGCTCATGGCATCGAGCAGCAGTGCGAGATCCTCGACGTTGCGCGCCATCGGACCGAGGACGGTGAGATTGCGATCGACGGCTGATTTGGGAGTATGGGCGACGCGGCCGATGCTCGGCCGCATGCCGACGACGCCGCAGAAGGCCGCTGGATTACGCAGACTGCCGCCCATGTCCGAACCCTGCGCGAGCCAGGCCATGCCGGTGGCAAGCGCGACTGCGGCGCCACCCGAGGAGCCTGCGGCCGACTTCGACGTATCCCAGGGGTTGAGCGTCGCGCCGAATACCTCGTTGAAGGTGTTGGCGCCGGCGCCGAATTCCGGTGTGTTGGATTTTGCGTAGACGACCGCGCCGTTGGCCTCGAGGTTCTCGACCATGAGGTCGGACTTTGCGGGGACGTTGTCCTTGTAGATCGGCGAGCCCTGGGTGTTGAGCACGCCCGCAACGTCGGTCAGATCCTTGATCGGCACCGACAGGCCCGCCAGCAGCCCGCGCGCGCCGGCCGGCTTCTGCATCAGCGCCTTCGCATTGGTCCGCGCGCGATCGAAGCACAGCGTCGGCAGCGCGTTGACCTTGCCGTCGACCTCACTGATGCGTTTCTCCAGCACATCCAGCAGCTCAAGCGGCGAGACGTCGCCGGACCGCAGCTTGTCGACAACGGCGCACGCGGTTTCGCGGATCAGGTCTTGAGACAATTATGTTCCTCCTATGCGTTTTCTAGGCTCTGTCATTGCGAGGAGCGAAGCGACGAAGATTCCATGGGGAGTGGATAGCGACCAAGTCTGAGGCCAGACTGAGGTTGCAAAATCCATCCAACCTGGAGACGACGATGTTGCTCGATCATCCTTCCGACGGACTGGCCGCTATCCGC
>JAEWFG010000321.1 GCA_023388935.1 Pseudomonadota bacterium
GGCCGCGACGCTGCTTTTTGCTGCAAGCTTTGACCTTCGTGAAATATCTCCGTCTTAACCACCTTCCAGGTGGTCCAATATCCCGTCAGGCCGCCGATAACCGCGCCGATTGCAGCAACTGACGCAACGGCCGCACCGATATTCCTCACTCGATTGCGGAGGCGATCAGAGAAGACGCGAGGTCGTTTCAGAGGCGAGGCAGGCCTACTGCGTTCCGTGAGATCAGCGCCATCGCCCGGCGAACCCGCATCGCTCATAGTCTTGCCCTCGCCCAGAGCTTTCGCGAATATCTTGAAGCATATCCTGCCGCGGATTGTGCCGGAAGACCCTTCCGCATCCCGCAGGCCTGACCGGAGATAATCCTGTAAAGAGCCAATTGCTTGGCCAGACTAAATTATCTGGTGAAGTCAGAGACGGGCCAATCGCTTCGGTTGTGCGCTGCGGTCACAGCTTCCCGTGATCCCTGGCGAGGGGACATGTTAAGCGCCGGTCGGAAGGTCTCAAGGAAATCGCGCTACTTCATTCAATCTCGGCCGCAGATATGTGCAAGACCGCAAGGGACAAGCAAGATGCCCTGGCTGTCACCGGATTGGCAATCCTCCGTGAACACGGGCAGACGCACATTGCTAGTGGCTCGCGATGAAGGCAAGCACGGCCTCATCATAGGCTTGAGGTGCTTCTCCTGGCACGGTGTGAGATGAGCCGGAAATTTCGATCCGGGTGCGCTGAGGCAGGCAGCGTACCAATTCGTCTACGATGCGATGGAAGAACTCCGGACTGCGCTCGCCATTTGTCACGAGCGTCGGCGCCGGAATGCGCTTTGCCATATCGCAGGTGAACACCGGGCGCGGGCGGGTCGTTGTTGCATCAGCAACGGCCGACAAAGCGTTATCTGACATCATCTTGCGCTCGCTCTCGGACCGCCGATCGTAGGTGCCGGGTCCGCCAACTGCCTCCGCAAAGAGCCGCAGCCCTGCATCGATATCTTCCTTCTGGAACGCTTCCCGCGCGGGGGCGAACCTCGCGCCCCATTCCTTCAAGACATCAATCCCGCCGGGCGCTCCGGTGAGCAACGCTGCGGCAGGAGGCTCGTTGATGACGAGCGTTCGCACCATCTCCGGGTGATTGGCGGCGAAGAACAGCGCGGCATGCGCGCCAGAAGAGTGGGCGACAATGTGCGCACGTTTTATGCCGAGGCCGGCCAGCATGGCAGCCAAGTCCTCGCCATGCGCATCGGCCGCGCCATCGGGCAGACCGTCCTTGCTGGTTGCGTTCGGAAAATGGTTCTGCCGGCTATAGGCGATGACCCGGTGGCTTTTGGCGAACACCGCAAGATGCGAGCTCCAGAAGCGGTAATCCTGAAGTCCGCCGTGCACCAGAACAACGGGATCGCCTTGCCCGGCCTCGACGTAGGCGAATTGCGTTCCGTTGACGTTTATCTGTTTGATGTCGGCTCCGATCGCTGGTGCCAAAGGCAACGGACAGAAAATGAGGCCGGCTATCAGGACTTTGATTCCGAAGTGCATGGTACCCTCCTGGAGGATGGTTTCGCGGGAAAACAACATTGATAGACGCCCGCACAAGCCTCCTTGTGTGTCAGGCGATTTTGCACGACGTCTTGCGCTCTGCACTGACCTCGGGCCTCGCTCATACATGCGAGAGCGCAGGCGTTGCAGAGTACCGCGACGATGATCGCGCGAGCGATGATCCACCCGTAAAGTCGCTTCGGAGCACCTCGCCGATCGGGCTGCATCTCGACTTGATCGCCAGCGATCACCCGTATTTTCTCGGGACATGCTGACATGGGCGGCTCCTTTCGATGCCGAATATCTGACAGTCACCGAACGGTGGATCTGACGCCTCGCGGATCGTAAGAGCGGTTCGAGGCAACATAGTCGACCTCGCCGCGCGTAATGCCGATGTCCTGGAGCTCCCTGTCATTCAGAGCGCACAAGTCCGCACGCAGCCTCTCGCGTTTGCACCATTCTTGAAACGCGCGACGATATCTTCCGAAGTGGCTGAAGAGGTGCCGCTTCGTTCTGGTCGTCCGGAAAAGGGTCGTTGTGCTGAAGGTCGTGGTCATTGCAGCGCCTCCTTGACGAAGCGTTCGCTTCGCTTTTTCGGAACTGGCACGGCGCGTCCGGGGCTTCGGGCGCGGACGAATAGACGTTGACGAGATAATACCTAATGTGTAGTGTACTAGTCAATGCATACACTACTAGAATCGCTTCGCCTCGAAAATTCGGGCGTTCCCATCTACATCCAGCTTCGGGAGCAGATTCTGCGCAACCTCGGGGCGGGCGTGCTGACGCGCGGCGACCAGATGCCAACGATGCGCGAAGTAGCAGTTGCCCTGAAGATTGACCTCAATACGGTCCGGCACTCTTACGACGAACTCGAACGAATGGGCGCCATCACCCTGGTTCGCGGCCGAGGGAGTTTTGTCGCCCAGCCTCCGCCCGCAATCAGTGTTCGCGAACAAACCAAGCAGATTGACAGTCTGGCAAAACAGACCCTCGCTACGGCCGCTGCGGCGGGCATCGATCCCTTTGCCCTGGCCGATCGGATAAAGGCCCTCGCAAGACAGAAGGAATAGTCGTCATGTTTAGCTATTTCAAAGGAAACGGCAGAAGTCGGCTCTCCCTGGTGCTCGCTGCAACAGTTCTCGCGTTTGCGACCCTGGTCGCCTGGCTCGCCTACGATAGAAGTTCGCGCGGCGGGTATGTCGTTGCCGCTGGCTTGGCGATCATCGCATTCCTGATACCACAGGCCATCCTGGTTGCGGGTCAGTGGGAGCGTGCGGTCGTCCTTCGCCTGGGCAAGTTGTCCGCAATTCGCGGCCCCGGCTTGTTCGTGATCGTTCCGTTTATCGAAGAGGTATCTTCCTGGCTCGATCAACGCATTCAGACCACGGAAATCAACGCTGAAAAAGCGCTAAGCAAAGATACCGTGCCGGTGAATATCGACGCGATCGTATTTTGGCAGATCCATGATCCCGAGCGCGCCGCGCTCGAGATTTCAAACTACCGTCAGGCCATCACTCAGGTCGCACAAACCTCACTTCGCGAAATGGTTGGGTCGTCACTGCTGTCGACACTGTTGTCCGAGCGCAAGCAGGGCGATCAGCTTCTGCGCGATGAAATTGGACGCAAGACCGCGGATTGGGGCGTGGCCGTGATTTCGGTCGAGATCAAGGACATCGGCGTGCCGCCGGGATTGCAGGACGCGATGAGCCGACAGGCGCAGGCCGAGCGCGAGAGACTGGCGCGTGTTCTGCTCGGCCAGGCCGAACAGGAGATAGCCCAAAAATTCGTGGAGGCGGCCGACATTTACGCTCGTAGTCCGACTGCTCTGCAGCTGCGCGCCATGAATATCATCTATGAAACGACCAAGGAGCGTGGCGCCACAATTCTCATTCCGACAGCGATGATTGATGCCATGAATCCCGGCGGGGCAATGGGCATCATTGCCGCTGCGCGCCCGCTGCCGGCTTGATCCTCGTGTCACTCGCGGCAGCCCGATCCGCTTCGCCGAAGCTTCCGAAAAAAGCCCGCAAAATCCGAGATGATTTGTCGGATTGACGGCTTTTCGTTCGTCCTTGGGCCATAGATGGGCAACAGACATGGCATCGCCCCATCAATTCAGAGGATAACCACCATGCCCAGCACTGTCCGCCTGCACCGCGTTCTGGCCACCAGGCCGGAGAAAGCCTATCGCGCCTTTTTGGAGGCGGACGCGCTGGCGAAATGGCTTCCGCCCAACGGCTTTGCCTGCACCGTGCATCACCTCGAGCCGAAGGTCGGAGGCACATTCAAAATGTCGTTCCGCAACTTCACAACGGGCAACAGCCACGCCTTCGGCGGCGAATATCTCGAACTCGTCCCCGGCGAACGTATCCGCTACACCGACAAATTCGACGATCCCAGCCTGCCCGGCGAGATTCAGGTGACCGTGACGCTGAAGAAGGTCTCGGTCGGCACCGAGGTGGACATCACGCAGGCCGGCATCCCCGACGTCATCCCGCCGGAAGCCTGTTATCTCGGCTGGCAGGAATCGTTGCGCAACCTGGCACGGCTCGTCGAGCCCGAGATCAACCAGTAGCCTAAGCAGATCGCACCGTCAGATGCGATCCGCGTCAAAGGGAGCATCCGCGGACTGATCTGTTGGATCGTATGCGCGGATCTACCCACATCGTCATTGCGAGCGTAGCGAAGCAATCCAGAGTCCCTCCGCGGAACGATTCTGGATTGCTTCGCTACGCTCGCAATGACCGAGAATGAAGAGCTGTCCGAGAGAGCAACTCGCATCTAGCCTGTTGAGGCCACCGCCCCCTCGAACTACGGCTACCAGCCGAAGCAGATACGACCAATCGCGAACGATTGCTACGCGCTCACCCTCGCCTCGAGCCCGCCGCTTGCGGTCCAGCGATCCGGGTCGGGGGGCGCCGAGCCGAGCGCAGGCGAACCAATCCACCCTCTGGTCAGGGTGCCGGCCTTCGAAGGCCGCTCGCTACAGAACAGCGTCCGTGACGGGCACCGAAGCTTTATCGACTGGCCCGTCGAGGTCGGAGAACAACCGAGGACAGCGACGCCCACGGCATGCGAGCCGCCGACACGTCGCCGCGACCGATCTCAGAGGTGCTTCACCATCGGGCAAGCGCTCTCGCTCAGCGGCCGCGCCGCTTTCTCGGCCGGCACTGTGGCAAGGACCTTGAGATAATCGAATGCGTATCTGGATTCCGAGGGCTTCTTCACCTGCAGCAGATAGTAGGGCCGCATCACACGCCCGTCCTCGCGCACGGTGCCCTTGGTGTAGAAGTCGTCGATCGGCAGTTCCTTCATCTTGGCGACTACCTTGGTCGCATCGGTCGTGCCGGCGGCCGCCACTGCCTTGAGGTAGTGCAACGTCGCGCCGTAGGTCCCTGCATGGATCATGCTTGGAGGCTTACCAACGTTGCGCACGAGGAAGCGTTTGGTCCAGGCGCGGGTCGCGTCGTCGAGGTCCCAGAAGAAAGTCTCACTCGCGGTCAGGCCCTGCGCCGCTTCAAGGCCAAGCGCGTGGGTGTCGGGAAACTGCAGCAGAAGCGCAGCCACGCGCTGGTCGCCGCCGCGCCCCAAGCCGAATTCCGCGGCTTGTTTGATCGCGTTGATGGTGTCGCCGCCAGCGTTCGAGAGAGCGACGATCTTCGCCTTCGAGGCTTGCGCCTGCAGCAGAAAGGACGAGAAGTCGGCGGTATTGAGCGGATGGCGCACGGCCCCCACCACCTTGCCACCGGCGGCCGTGACGAACGCTGAGGTGTCGCGCTCGAGGGCATGCCCGAATGCGTAGTCGGCGGTGATGAAAAACCAGCTATCCCCACCCTGCTTCACCAGCGCCTGCCCGATCGTCGCCGCAAGGCCGTAGGTGTCGAAGCTCCAGTGCACGCCGTGCGGCGAACAGGCCTTGCCGGAGAGATCCGACGTGGCGGCGCCGGTGTTGATGTCAACGGCGTCGTGCGTGCGCGTCACCTCGCGCACGGCGAGCCCCACAGCCGAATTGGGAATGTCGAGGATGAGGTTGACGCCCTCGGTCTCGATCCACTGCCGGGCGATGTTGGCGCCGACGTCAGGCTTGTTCTGGTGGTCGGCGAAGATGACTTCGATCGGCCGGCCCAGCACCTTGCCGCCGTAGTCCTCGACCGCCATGCGCGCGGCGTGGACCGAGCCCATGCCGGTCAGATCCGCGTACAGGCCTGTCTGGTCGTTGAGGACACCGAGCTTAACCGGTTGCTGCGCGACCGCGGAGGCGGTCAGCCCCGCTCCCCACAACAGGAGCGCGAGCGCGGCGATAATGTTGCGACGCATGAAAACCCTCCCGTTGCCCGTAGCGACCGCTGAACGCCGGTGGTCTTGGCATGATGGTACAGGGGAAAGGCATCACTGCAAAGCGGGGCGCTGGCTTTTGCTTCCGCGCCGTGCATCAGCGCCGCATGGCAGCGACAGGGCGCTCATGTCCGGTGTGGGTCCACAATCGGAAGTCAACCCAACGATCCTGTGGCGTCCGGTTTCCCGCCACCAGCCGACATGGCAGCGGCTGTTGCGTTGTTCGGCTCAAGGCCCACACGCAGACATTGCACCAACTAGCGAACGGATGGTTCCCGGCGTAAGCTGACAATATCGGCTCCAGAGGCCGGGTGTATTTGCGAGGGACGCCAAGATGTCAGCTAATTGTGCCGTACGACTGTCGTTTGCGACCGCGATCCTGCTGAGTACGAGCCTCGTCGGCTCTTCCCAGGCAAAACCACTCATGATCGTAGGTCTCGATGAGAAGCTTTTATGGGACGACGACGGCAAGCCTATCCTAGCCGCCCCGGGCAAGGACCAAGTCCTGATCGTGGATGTCGCAGACCCAGAAAGCCCGAAGGTCGTAGCTTCTCTGCCGCTCAAGAACTCCGTGGTCGGACCACCGGTGAACGTCGCGATTGATCCGACCGGGACAGTGGCGCTCGTGGCCGACTCCGTCGACGTTGTCAAAGATGGCGCCGCGCTAAAACAAGTGCTGGACAACAAGCTCTACGTGATCGACCTCCAGGCCAATCCGCCCAAACTTGCCGCCACGCTCACAGGCGGTAAACAGCCATCTGGGCTTAGCTTCAGTCCAGACGGCAAGATGGCGCTGGTTGCCAATCGCGGAGACAACTCGGTCAGTGTGCTTTCGGTAAACGGTACAGATTTGAAGATTGTCGACACAGTGGCGATGCCAGATAGCGTATCGCATGTAACATTCACGCCCGACGGCAAGCGCGCACTTGTCGCCCGGTTTCCTGCTCACAAGATTTCAGTGCTCGATATCGCGGGCGATAAGGTGTCGTACAGCAAGATAGACCTGCCAGCGGGACAATGGCCCTACAATGTTGCGGTCGTCCCTGACGGCAAAATTGCGCTTACCTCCGACAACGGAAACGCAGGCGCATCGGACGGCAGTGTTGACACGACAAGCGTCATTGATCTCGAAGTCAATCCGCCCCGCATCATCGATCGCGTAGTAGTTGGCGACGGGCCAGAGGGACTAGCTATAAGCCCTAGGGGCGATATCGCTGTATCAGTCATTCTGCGCGGATCCAACGCGAAAAATGCGTATTTTTATGAAAAGAATGGCAGCATCACGGTGCTGAAGATCGACGGCAAGAAAGTCAGCAAGACCCAAGACATCGAGGTCGGCGGGTTGCCGGAGGCCGCAGTGTTCACGCCTGACGGCAAATACCTTCTCGTCGGCAACTACCTCACACAGGACTTCACGATCCTCAAGGTTGATGGCAGCAACGTAACGGATACGGGCAAGCGTTTCCAGGTACCGGGGCATCCCGCCTCGGCCAGGATGGGGCCGTAGGGCGCTCATCCCCATATGTCGGCGAGATGTTGAAGGCCCGCTTGATACCTGGCCTTCATTGATTGATCGATCAGTTGCTTAGAGCTCGCCAGCCAGCGATGGACTCGCGAGTGGCCCCTATGGGTCTTGGCTGTGTGAAAACGCCAAGGCGCTTGAGCGCGATAGAAGAAGTTATTCGTCCAAGGCAGTTCTAGCGCTTAAGCTCGCACGCGGCTTCAACTTAGACGACGAACTGAAGAATGTATCTCTAGCCGTGTTTCGATCATTCGCGTTTTGACGCAGCCAGGGTCAATCGCGTCCGGTTGGGCGCTGCGGTCACAGCTTCCCGTGATCCCTGATGAGCAGACATGTTAAGCGCCGGTTGGAAGGTCTCAAACGGGGCCAAGAGGCCTACACCGATCCCTCGAACTGCGGCTGCCAGCGAAGCAGATAGGATTGCAGCGCCTGCACGAGCATGGCCAGCACGATGCCCACGATCATCATGACGAAGATCGCCACCATCATCTCACTGGCGTTGGCACGCGCCTCGGCCTCGATGATGAGTTTTCCGAGACCGCGCTCGGCACCGATGAACTCACCCACGATGACGCCGACCAGCGCAAACGACACCGCGGGAAGCAGCGACGCGAACACCCACGCCAGGGCGGACGGAATCACCACGGTCCGGAGAACCGCGAATTCACTTGCTCCCATCAGGCGGGCGGCCGCGATCTGATCGCGGTCGACGGCGCGCGTGCCCTCGAACGTGTTGAAAAAGACCACGAAGAACACCACGAGCCAGGCGGTCGCCACCTTGGACAGGTCGCCGAGTCCAAAGATCAGGATGACGAGCGGCACCAGCGCAATGCGCGGAATCGAGTTCAGCGCCACGACGTAGGGACTGAACACGCGCGCGAGAAAGTCGGAGCGTCCGAGAACGAGGCCAGCCGCAATACCCGTCGCGCTGCCAAACAGGAATCCCCACCATGTATTCTTCAGCGTGACGAGAGTGGCTATCCAGAGATTGTTGTCGTTGCTCCTGATACAGGCGAGAAAGCCGCCGGGGTCACTGAAACAGCCGAGACGCAGGAAGCTGCCCCAGATCAGCGAAGGCTTGGCGACGAAGTACGGATCAAGGATTTTGGGGACATAGGCTTTGGGCAGGAGCATCTTGCTCCACTCGAACCCCCACTGCCAGATGACGAGCGTCAGGGCGAGGATCGCGAACTGCCAGAACAGGATGACCGCGCGGCGGGACGACATGATCAGTCTACCTTGGTTCGGCGAAATTCTTCGCCAAGCGAATGCCAGATATGGGAATAGAGGCGGCCGAACTCTGCCGTCTCGCGCAGGCCAACCGGGTCGCGCGGGCGCGGGAATGAGACGTCGAAATCCTCCTTCAACCGTCCCGGACGCGCGGACAAGAGGATGATCCGGCTTGCAAGCGTCAGCGCCTCGCCGAGATCGTGGGTCACGAACAGGACAGTCTGCCGTTCGCGTTCCCAGATCTCGAGCAACGTCTTGTGCATCTCGAGCTTGGTGTGCGTGTCGAGGGCCCCGAACGGCTCGTCCATCAGCAGGACTTCCGGCTCCAGGATCAGCGTTCGCATGAGGGCAACCCGCTGGCGCATGCCGCCGGACAACATGCGCGGAAACGTCTGGGCGAACCCGCTCAACCCAGCCCGCTCGACCGCCTTTGCGACGCGCTCGGCGCGCTCAGCCTTCGCGACCCCCGCGATCTCGAGCCCATACCCGATATTTTGCTCGACGGTCCGCCAGGGGAACAACGTATCGCGCTGGAAGACGTAGCCGACCTTCGGGTTCACCCTGCCCGGCTCGACCTGGTCGTCATCGATCAGGATGCGCCCCGCCGAGCGTGAGAACAGACCCGCGACCATGTTGAGAATTGTGCTCTTGCCGCAGCCGGAGGGACCAAGGAGCGCAACGAACTCACCCTGGCGCACGCCAAAGGACACGTTGTCGACTGCGGTAAATTGCGCGCTGCCCGTGCTGAAGGCCTTCGTCAGGCCTTGCACGGTGATCCGGGTCGCCGCACTGCCCGCTTGCGGAGCAAGAGCAAGGCCGGGGCCAACGGACATCACTTGTACTTCGCCCTGGCGGCGTCGAGGAAGCTCATGTCGACAACGTCCTCGTACTTCGTTTCGGGGATGTCCGTGCCCTTGCGGTACCAGGGTTTTGCGCCGCGCTCGAATGAGGCCTTGTCTATGGTCCCGTCATACGCCCAGGTCGACGTGTCGAATCCAAGCTCGGCAGTGACCGCATCGGGATCCACGCCGGAGAAATACTTTGGTGCAACGAGTGCCTGCACCTCAGCGAGCGGCGATGTCTTGACCCATTTCATGGCCCGGTAGATGGCGTTGACGAAGGCCTGCACCGTCGCCTTGTCCTGAGCGATCGTATCCGTGAGCGCATAGATGACCAGCACCGGCACCGTGCCGCCAAAATCCCGCTCGAACTCCCCGGGCTTCGAGGTGTCGTAAATGACCTTGCCAAAACCCTTTTTCTCGATTTCGACGATCCAGCTCGGCGGCGCCATGATGGCATCGAACTGCCTGGTTTCGAGCGAAGGGAACATGGTATTCGGGCCGCCGCCGGCGACCCAGTTCACCTTGTCGCCGAGCCCGCGCGCCTCGAACACATAAGTGCCGTAGACCCAGGTGCCCGACCCGATGGCGGTTGCGGCGACGATCGGCTTGGCGTCGTCGGCCCGTTTGTAAGCCGCCAGCTTGTCGACGGATGTGATGCCGCTGTCGTAGAGATCCTTTCGCACGACGATGTTGGCGTAGGAGCACACCATTTCGGTCGCGAGCAGTATCTTGCAGGGCTTGCCCCGCGCGGAAAGCTGGAGCGGATGACTGGCGTCGCCATGGGCGAACATCGCCTGCTCCGCAGCGAGCGTCTGGCGTCCAAAGGTGCCGGAATTGCCGGCGACCAGCTTGGGATCGAGTCCCTCGTCCCTGAAGTATCCCTTCAACTCGGCGATCATGCCGATCGCGTAGACCGGCGAGACAGGCCCGAACGCGAGCTTCGCAACCTTCTCTTCAGCACTCAGCACCCGCGGAAAGCCCGTGGCGGCGAAAGCCGAGCCGGCAATGAGAGCTTCGCGGCGCGTGATCCTCATGCATTCCTCCTCGCAGATATTGTTTTCATTGATGCCGTGGTCAGGCAGCTTCAGGCCTGGCCGTGACAATTCCTGTCGCTGCCAGCTCTGCGATCTCGTGTGGCGTGCAGCCGATTTCCGCCAGCACGTCTCTTGTATGCTCACCTATCTGTGGCGGATCGTAGCGGTTCGGCAGGCGCTGCCCATCATCGAAACCGGCAGCAGTGGCGTTCTGGCGAGGCGTCCATCCGGCAGCTTGATGTCGATCAATCCACCGGATGCGTTGAGATGAGGATCGTCAAAGAGATCACCGGGTTTGTTGACCGGCGCGTAAGGCAGATCAAGTTGATCGAGCTTCGCCGCGAGATCGGACTTGTTCCACTGGACGAGTATCTTGGCGATCTCCGGGATCAACCAATCGCGGTGATCGACTCGATCCTGGCCGGTGAGGAAGCGCGGATCGCTCAACCAGGCCTCGCGATCGAACGCGCGGCAAAATGCGCCCCATTGCTCCTCACCGACAATGGTAACAAAAAGCTTCGAGCCGTCGCGCGTGTCAAAGAGGTCATAGACCGGCCACGGGCTCTGCTTGACGGAGTACGGCGTCGACGGCTCGCCCGTAACGGTTTCGTACATCATGGCCTGCGCCATCAGGAACACGTTGTTTTCGTACAATGCGCTCTGGATGTAGCGGCCGCGACCGGTTCGTTGCCGTTCGGCAAGAGCGGCCTGGATCGCGATCGCCCCGAACATGCCGCCCATGATGTCATTGACCGAAGCGCCCGCCCGCATCGGCCTGTCTGGCAGGCCCGTCATGTAGGCCAGCCCGCCCATCATCTGGACCACCTCGTCCAGGGCAAGCCGGTTCTCGTAGGGGCCAGGCAAGTATCCCTTGAGCGAACAGTAGATCAATCGCGGCGCAAAGCTTGCAACAGAATCGTAGTCGAGCCCGATGCGCTTCAGCAGGCCGGGTCGGAAATTCTCGATGAGGACGTCGCAGCTCTCGATGAGCCGTCGCGCCAGTTGCTGCCCCCGGGACGTCGATGTGTCGAGGGCAATGCTGCGCTTGTTGCGGCAATAGGTGTTGAAGAAGCCCGATGCCGGACCTTTGAACGAGCGTGTGCGATCGCCCTTCGTCGGTTCGACCTTGATCACGTCGGCGCCGAGATCGGCGAGGATCAGCCCGCAGCTCGGGCCCATGACCATTTGGCTGAACTCGACGACGCGCACGCCTTCAAGCGGGCGAAGCGGCGCTTTGTCAGGCACGGCGCTCATGCGGCTCTCCGCAGCACTTTCGGAATTCCCGCTTCGTGCAGGTGTCCGGTCAGGTGTTGGGGCGCAATGTGACGCGCCAGGATTTCACGGGTCTGCATCAAGCGGTCGAGATCGATCCCGGTGGAAAGCCCCATTCGCTCGAGCATGAAGACGAGATCCTCGGTAACGACATTGCCGCGCGCGCCCGGTGCAAAGGGACATCCGCCGAGCCCTGATACCGCAGCATCGAAGCGGCGAATTCCGACATCGAGGCCCGCGACGGCATTGGCGAGGCCTGTCCCAAGCGTATCGTGGAGGTGCAGCCTGAGCGGCAGCTGCGGACCGATCTCGTCACGGGCGACGCGAACGATGTCCTTGACCAGGCCCGGCGTCCCATAGCCGACGGTGTCGGCAAGACCGATCTCGTCAGCCCCCGCCTCGGCGAAGCCGCGGGCCAGCCGACCGACGGCAGCTTCCTTGATCTGGCCTTCAATAGAGCAGCCGAACGCCGTCGCGATGGCGCCCATCAGGCGCGGTCGCCCGGCGATCGGGAGGGCATCCAGCGCTGCGCGCACGGCGCGAAAGCCTTCCAATTGCTCCTCGATCGTGCGGCGCACATTGGCAAGGTTGTGGCTCTCGCTGGCCGAGATCACGAAATAGATGGCGCCGACGCCGGCGGCAATCGCCCGCTCCGCACCTTTGAAATTGGGCACCAGGGCACCGATTGTGGTCGTGCCGCTGTGCCGCACGGCGTGCGCCATCACCGCGTCGACGTCGGCGAATTGCGGCACCACTTTCGGCGGCACGAAGGAACCCGCATCGATCTCGCTGACGCCGGCAGCGGCAATCGCGTCGATGAGCTCGCACTTTGCTTCTGTCGGAACGAAGACGTCCAGATTTTGCAAACCGTCGCGTGCAGCGACCTCGCAGATATGAACATCGGGCGCCCGGGCCATCCGGCATCCCTCCCGCTATTGTATATTGTTGTATAAAAGAACAATCAGCGATACGGTCTGTCAAGTAAGAAAATTCCGAGCTTGCCGATATGTCCGCTTCTGAATCATCTCGACAGCGTCCAGCCGGCACTGGTTCGGATCGGGGCGAACGTCTGGCGGGCCTCATCCTGGCTTTGGCCAGACGAGACGGCATGAAGGCGGGCGATCGGCTCATCGAGCAAAAGCTCGCCGACGCGCTCGACGTCTCGCGCGCCCCTATCCGGCTGGGCCTGAAAGCGCTTGAGGCTGCCGGTTTCGCGCGCGGTGAGCCGAACCGCGGCTTCGTGTTGACCAGAAGCCCCGGTACCGGCGCTGCGCGATCCGCGATCGCGGCGGTGAACCGCGCGGAGAAATCCTACGCCGCCGTCGCGGCCGACCTGCTCGCCAGGCGATTGCCCACCGACGTCACCGAAGCCGAGCTGATGCGCCGCTACACGCTTAGCCGTACCGAGTTGCAGCGTCTGCTCGATCGTATCGCGGTCGAAGGCTGGATCTCGCGCCTGCCCGGCTATGGTTGGCGTTTCACCGAGACAGTGTTGAGCCCCGAAGCGCAGGCCCAGGTGGCATCATTCCGGGCCGTGATCGAACCGGCTGCGATCATGCAGCCCGACTATCGATTAGGATCGGAGGTTATCGATCGTCTGCGTCAGCGCCAGGAGCGGATTCTTGCCGGCGAGCTCGAGAAGATGACGGTCGGCGAAGTCTATCAATTCGGCTGCGAGTTTCACGAAGAGATCGCGCGCGGTGCCGGCAATCCATTTTTCGTGGAATCACTTCGGCGCGTGAATTCAATCCGGCGATTGTTCGCTTATCGCAGTTTCACCGATCGGAATGGCATGCGCCGCCACATCGCGGAGCATTTGCGGTTGTTGGACGTCCTGGAGTCGGGCCAGTACGCAGAGGCAGCCGCGCTGATGACGCGTCATCTTCAGCGCCCTCTCTCGATTGGCCCTGCGTAGAGCGCCTCGGACCTGCAGCCGGTTGTGAACGATTGCTACGCGCTTACCCTCGCCTCGATCCCGCCGCTTGCGGTCCAGCGATCCGGGTCCGGGCTGTGCCCGATCAAAGCGAGACCATAGGCGATCGACTCGAACTGGTCTCCCGACGTCAATCGTTCGTTGCCGAACCGCTCGGCGAACAGGCGCCGAACCGCAGGTACGAAGGAGGTCCCGCCGGTCAGGAACACCTTCTCCACCTCGCGCGCGGTGATGCCGGCCTCGCCCAGCACCTTGTCGACGGTGGCGCCTAACCGGGCGATATCGTCGGCAATCCAGGTTTCGAAGTTTTTCCGTGTGATGGTCGAGCCAATGTCGACCCCGCCGCCATTGAAGCGGAAGTCCACCTGATCCTGTCCCGACAGCGCGACCTTGGCGTCGGACACCGCGCGGTACAGCGAAAAGCCGAGATCGAGATCGACGATGGTGATGAAATCCTGAAGCAGAGCCGGCTTGAGCGCGGTGCGCGAAAGCTCCCGGATCTCGCGGAGATCGCCATTGCTCTTCATCATCGCGAGTTGATGCCAGCGCGCGAGGTTGGTGTAGTGGCTGTTGGGAATCGGCAGCACCTTGTCGAACGAGCGGAAGCTGGAGCCTTTTCCAAGCCGCGGTGAGACGACGTGGTCGACGATACGATAATCGAACGTGTCGCCCGCGATGCCGATGCCGGCATGACCGAGCGGCTCGGCGCGCAAGTTGCCGCCCGTGCGCGAGAAACGCATCACGGAGAAATCGCTGGTGCCGCCGCCGAAATCCGCAACCAGGACGGTGGCGTCACGCTCCAGCCGGCGGGCGAAGGAGAATGCTGCTCCCACGGGCTCATAGACATAGCGCGCGTGGCCTGCGCCCAGGCGCTCGAACGCGGCCCGGTAGCGCTGCATTGCCAGCGCCTCGTCGGGATTGCCGCCCGCGAAGCGCACCGGGCGGCCGACCGTGATGGTTGATGTCTCGAAGCCGAACCTGTCCCCGCCATGGCGCGCCAGCGTCCGCAGGAACGCCGCCAAAATATCCTCGAACTTGTAGCGCTGCCGGAACACCTGGGTGGTGTTGAAGCTGCTGCTCGCAGCGAAGGTCTTGAACGACTGCAGGAAGCGATAGACGTGACGCCCTTCGAGAAACTGTTCGATCGCCCACGGGCCGCCTTCCGCCTGGGCGCCGGCGCCCGGCCGGTCCTCCCAGAAGCACAGGGCCGACACATAGACGCTGTGCCGTTGCCCGCCATGGTCGAAGCGAATGGCCTCGACCCGGCGGTCGTCCGCCGCGAGGGCTACGACCGTGTTGCTGGTCCCAAAATCGATGCCGATCGAGACGGCGGGCGAGGCGCTCGACATGAACCACTCTGACAGATGATTGGAAAAAGGGGGCAGACCACTATCGACTTTGCTCTGCCCTGCCAAGACCCGGCCCATTGAGCTCCGGTCCCCGTTCGCACCTGCGGTAGCTCCGTCCACGTCAGCGGAACAACAGGGCCCCGCGATTTCGCGCCATTCCGAGCTGGAGGGACGCTTTTTCGGCGCCTGCGTCCTGTTTCGGGGCCCTTCTCTTTCAACCCTAAGCCCGAAGCGGCGTCTTTGGCGCGGCATTATGCTGCAATGCGGGACTATGCATGCTGCCATGCAAACAAGCTAATGGACTTTGGCATCTGGTATACATAGATTTCCCAACGAAATGAGACAGCATTACTGACCGTCTCAGGAAAGGAAATTCCGATGTCCAAGACCGCTTCCGTCGCTCTCGCCCCGTCGTCCTCACTGTTCGCCCGTCTGATGGCTGCGATCGACCGGCTCTTGATGGCCAGCGCCGAGGTTTCGAATCGCAACGGCGACCTGCCCCGCTTCGGCCTGTAAGCCGGCACGTTCGCGCTGCCGCTACAGCCCGCCAGTTCAGAACCGTCCACATACGACTTTTGATGAATGGCCCCGCAGACCGGGGCCATTTCTATTAGTGGTGTCGAGTCACAGCCGCAACCGGTGCAGGTACTGCGGCATTTGCGCACGGTGACCGGGCCAGCGCTTGACCTTGGCATAATGAATACAACAATGCCGCCGCAGCGCTCGCATAAAAAACAGAGGCGCCACGGGAGGCTTTATGACGGAAATGGTGCAGGCAACGGCCCCTACGGCCGCGCGCGTTAGTGACACGTATCGCTGGGCGCAATTGGCAGTCGGCGTCGCGGCCATGGTGATGATCGCGAACTACCAATACGGCTGGACATTCTTCGTCCCCGACATCCAAAAGAAATTCGGCTGGGATCGCGCCTCGATCCAATGGGCCTTTACGCTTTTCGTCTTGTTCGAGACCTGGCTCGTGCCGATCGAAGGATGGTTCGTCGACAAATACGGTCCGCGCGTCGTCGTGCTGATCGGCGGCATACTCTGCGC
>JAEWFG010000425.1 GCA_023388935.1 Pseudomonadota bacterium
ATTTGGTGGTGGGGGGGCGCTGCCTAACATGAGACCGGAACCCCTCACCCGGGGCTCCGCGCCGACCTCTCCCAAGGGAGAGGTGAATCCCGATGCCGCGCCAGCGCCCCCCGAACTAAAATGCGAAAAACAACCCCATGCACAGTAGCGGGCTGGTGCCGGCTGCGATCGGGGGTGGCGCCTGCCAGCCATCTGATATGTCGGGCAAACAAGCTGCGACGGCGCATCGCCGCAGCGGGCTGGCCGCTTACGGCCTGATCACCGTTAATCTGAAGGGCCCGGCATCGGCGGCGGCGTGGGCCACGGCGTCGTTGGCATGGTCGAGATCGAACGCCGTCACCTCGTATTCGTCGAGCTGCAACAGCCCCGCGCGCACCAGCGCGATCAGGCGGCTCGCTGCGTCCGGGGGGTACATCCAGACGCCGTGGATGGTGATGCAGTTGCGCATGATCCAGGGGTAGGGCAGGTCGAGACCTGCGCCGCCCGCCATGCCGACGCCACCCATTAGCACGACGCGCCCGTAGGGCCGCACCGCCATGATCGCCGCGCGCACCACGGTCGTGCTGACCGAGGGCGGCATGATGTCGAAGACGCAATCAATCGGCCCGCCTGCAGCGCGCTTCATGCTCTCGCGGTCGTCGCTCTCATTGCCGGAGAGTTTTACTGGCCGGACCCGATCGCCGAAGCGGCGGACCAGATCAGCGAGAATCCTGTCGTTGCGGCCGGGCGCCACCACGCAGGCTGCGCCCATTGCCAGCGCGACGGAGACGGCCGCGCTGCCGAAATTGCCGGTGGCGCCGCTCACCAGTACGGTCTCGCCGGGCTGGAGTTTCGCCGCGAGGAACCCGCCATAGGGCACGAGCAGCGTTCCCAGCGTACACCATCGGTTGGCCTCTTCAGTCGTGATCGCGCCGAGACGTTTGACGTTCTCGGTCGGGACCCGCATCTGCTCGGCAAACGAGCCGTGGCGAAAGTGCTTCTGCAACAGCATTCCGCCGGCATCGCGCGCGCTCAGGGCCTGGAGCGTGATGTCGGGCGAAACAGCGTCGTCGCGCGAGCGCACCGTCGGATCGCAGAACACCCAGTCGCCAATTTCGAGCTTCGTCGCATCCGGTCCGGTCGCGCGCACCCGGCCGATGCCGCCCGGTCCCGGGATTACGGGCAGATCCAGCGCGTAGTTGCGCTCGCCGCTGAAGACCTCGTTCATGTAGGACAGCACCCGCGTGGCCACGACGTCGACGATGACCTCGCCGGTGCCGAGCACCGGCTCCGGCATGTTCTCGATGACGAGTTGCGATCCAAAGGATTTGAGTACGGCAGCTTTCATGACATCACCTCTCAACTGGGGTGAAGGCATATGCGCCGTCCTTGAAGAGCCATGAAGGCCTGGTATTATCCTAGTATTCAATAGGCCCTCCATGCCGGGAGCGAGATCATGGCCGACCCACGCCGCGTCGAATTCGGCGACTTTCTCAGGTCGCGCCGCGAAAAGCTGTCGCCGAAGACCGTCGGGCTTCCGGCTGGCCAACGGCGGCGCACCGCAGGCCTGCGCCGCGAAGAGGTCGCGCAGCTCGCCGGCATCGGGGTCGACTGGTACATCCGGCTCGAGCAGGGACGCACCGTCAGCCCGTCGGTCACCACCGTCGATGCGCTGGCGCGCGCGCTGCGCCTGAGCAAGACCGAGCACGCGCACCTGAAGGCGCTGGCGCGCGACGGCGACAGCCGCGCATTCACGCGCGAAATCGTGCCGCCGCCGATCCTGCGGCTGATCGAGAGCCTGAACCAGCCGGCCTACATCACCGGGCGGCGCTGGGACGTGCTGGCCTGGAACGACGCCGCCGAGGCGGTCTTTGCGTTCGGTCGATTGCCGGAGGAGGATCGCAACACGATGCTGCTGATGATGACCAACAAGCAGACGCGAAAGGCTTACGGTGCGGGCTGGGCTGAGGTGGCCAAGCGCATGGTGGCGATGTTTCGCGCAACCCACGACGTCTGGGCCGGAGATCCCGCGTTCACCGAATTGCTGGCGCGGCTGCGGCAAGGCAGCCCGGAATTCGTCAAATGGTGGGAAGCGCACGAGATCCGCAGCACCGCCTCGGGCCTCAAGACCATGTCCCATCCGACCCTGGGCGTGCTGCATTTCGAGCACACGAGCTTCCAGGCCAACGACGATCCCACGCTGAAGCTCGTGATCTACACGCCGGTCTAGCTGGGGCGCAGACTCGACAGTTCAATGCTCAAGCCCGTTTCGTCTCAGCACGACGCTCCGAGAACGAGAAATTGCTTGGCGTCCATGCCATCCTCCGCGACGGCCTCTTTCGATCACTTCCGATACTGCTCGTCACTGACCTTCTCCATCCAATCGACGTTCTTGCCGCCGAGGGACTCCTGGATGGCGATGTGCGTCATCGCCGTCGTGGGCGACGCGCCGTGCCAGTGCTTCAATCCCGGCGGAAACAACACGACATCGCCGGGGCGGATTTCCTCGACCGGGCCGCCCTCACGCTGCACCCAACCGAGCCCTGCCGTGACGATCAGCGTCTGCCCAAGCGGGTGTGTGTGCCAGGCGGTACGGGCGCCGGGTTCGAACGTGACCTGGCCCGCGCCGACGCGGGCAGGGTCAGGGGCCTGGAAGAGAGGATCCACGCGCACCGTGCCGGTGAACCAGTCCTGGGAACCCTTCTGGGACGGGCGAGATCCGTTTCTTGATGTCGATGTCCATGGGGAACTCCTTCTGTGCTTCAGACGCGAGCGCCTGCGTCCGACCAACTCCGATCATAGCGGCGGCACCGCCGCAGATGAGCACGCTTCTACGTGTGATCATGGCATTCCGCCGCTCATCGCGGGTCATATCCCGGTTTCTTGTAGATGGTGTCCGGCTTGCGGATAATGTCCGGTTTGTAGACCTGTTCGTTCCAGTCCCTCGGCTCAACATCTTCGATGCCCACAGAAACGGACTCTTCTCCGTAGTTGAGGGCGCCCGTCACCGCTTCGGTGACGGCTTGCGCGAGCGCCTGCTTCTGTTGCTCGGACTTGCCCGAGTAGAGCTTGACGATGACGTGGGACATGGCTTTCCTTCCTTCAGCGCGGTCGCTTTTCGATCACGTCCTTGACGAAAGGCGCCGCGGAGAACGCACTGGGCCAGCCGGCGTAGAAGGCGAGATGGCCGAGCACTTCGCCGGCTTCCTCCCGCGTCAATCCGTTGTCCATTGCCCGGTTCAAATGGTAGGTGATCTGGGCGACCTGACCCGTCGCGATGAGAGCGCTGACGGTGACCAGGCTCCGGTCCCGGGGCGCAAGACCCGGCCTCAGCCAGAGATCCCGGAAAAGGGCGTCTGCTGTGTAGTGAACCAGGCTCGGCGTGATCTCGCCGAATTGTTCGCCAACACGGCTCGCCCGCTGCTTCTCCGCCGCTTCGTCGAGAGCTAGCTGCGGCCCTGATGCCGGCGGGAGCTGATCGGCCCCGATGTTGCGGCTCTTGAAGACGTCCCTTGCTGCCGGGATCGCATCCATCGCGTTCGCCCAGCCGGTGTAGAACGCCAGGTGCGTGATGATCTCGGAGATTTCGGCAGGCTTCACGCCGTTGTCGAGCGCGAGAGCAAGGTAATGCGGCAGTTCTACGGTCTGGTCGCGGGCGATGAGAGCCGCGACCGTGACGACGCTGCGATCGCGACGAGAGAGACCGGGGCGGTTCCACAGATCGCCCACCAGAAATTTCTGTTCGTACATCTCCAACGCGGGTGCGACGGCGCGGACGTTTTCCGATTTCGACATGGGATTTGCTCCTTTGGTTGCCTGTTCCCCGGCGGTCGCACCGCCGACGCACAGACCGAGAGAAAACAAGGTCGCTGCGAGCGCTTTCATTGCTGGATTCCTTCGACTGTGAACGGGTGCGCCATCAGCCACCACGCAACCAGCGCGGCGCTCGTCACTGTGATGGCGCTGGCGAGAAACAGGGCGTTCAGCCTCGCGCCGGTCGCGACTAAACCAAGCGCAGGGCTGGCAAGCCCCTGGGCGAGGTCGAGAAAGGCGGTATAGGCGCCCATGGCCAAGCCGCGGCTCTGTATCGGCACGCGGCGAACCGCTTCGACCCCGAAGCCGGGGTAGACCAGCGAGAAGCCAAAGCCGGTGAGCGCGGCTCCTGCCAGGGCCATCTCAGGCCGGACAGCCAACCCGATTAACGCTTGGCCGATCGCTTCAATCAACGCGCAGACAAGCGCAACCTTTGCACCCCCGATCCTGTCGGCCGCATGGCTGAAGACTACGCGCGCCAGGATGAAGGCGACGGCGTACGCCGTATAGGCGAGCCATCCGTTGGCCCAGCCTCGGTTCGCGAACAGCAACGCGATGAACGTGGTCACCGCACCGAAGCCCACGCTACCGAGCGCCGAGCCAAAGCCCGGCACCCAAACGGCACCGACGACTTCGACAAACGAGGAACGCGCGTGCTGCGCAGGAGCGACCGTAGGAAGAGGCGCAACGAGTAACAGGGCGATGAGCGGAGCCACCGCTGTGGCGAGCGCGACCGCCGCAAAGCCGTAGGTAGCGTAGAGTGCGGCGCCCGCCGGCGCGCCGATCGCGAAGGCTGCGAACATCGCCGACCCGACCCAGGCGATGACCTTGCCTGTGCTCCGTGAATCGACAAGCGCGAGACCCCAGCTCACGGCGGCCGTTATGATGAAGCTCTCTGACGCGCCGAGCAATCCGCGTCCCAGCAGGAGGATTGCGACCGAGGTCAGCTGCGCTCCGCTGAAACCGAGCGACAACAGATAGAGCAGCCCGGAGGCCGCGGCCGCGACGAGGCCGACGACCACGCCACGCTTCGCTCCACGGCTATCCGAGAAGTGGCCGGCCCATGGTCGCGAGACCAGCGAGGCTGTGAACTGGCTGCCGGCGACCAGGCCGACCACAAACGTGCCGAGGCCCAATCCGTCGTGCACGTGGAGCGGAAGGACGGGCATCGCGACGCCGATGACGAGAAAGGCGGCGAAGACCACCCCCATGATCGGCAGCAAGGTCGCCGCGACACGGGGAGCCGCGACCGGATCCTGCATGGCTGTTACCGACATGCTGGCCTCAGAGCTCCTGCTTCGTCGACCGAATAGAGGGCGCGGAGGCGTTCGGCCGCGACCGGATCGCCGTCGTTGTCCGGAAGCTCGGTTGCCGTCGTGATCCCTTCTGGCATCGGTCCTTCCTCCTGCTGGAGACGGCACTGCCGTCTGAAGCGAACCTAAGCCTTCCGCGATCACCTGATTAGATGATAGATTGCGAATGCAGTCATTAGGACGGCTTATCAATGCATCGGGAAGACGCGAGCGACCTCCTTGCTTTCCTCGCCGTGGCGAGGGAGCGCAACTTCACGCGTGCCGCTTCGAAGCTCGGCATGACGCAGTCCGCGCTCAGCCAGATCATCCGGAATTTAGAAGAACGACTCGGCGTCCGACTGTTGAACCGAACGACGCGGAGCGTCACGCCAACTCAGGCCGGCGAACGGCTGTTCCTGAGCGTCGGACCCAAGTTCACCGAGATGGATGCCGATCTTGCCGCGCTCAGCGAATTTCGCGAAAAGCCGGCCGGAACAGTCAGGCTGACGGCTACGGAGTATGCCGCCGCCGAAATCCTGTTGCCCGCGCTGGAAAAAGTCCTGCCGAAGTATCCGGATATCCACGTCGAGATCATCATCGACTATGGCCTCACCAACATCGTGGCGCAGCAGGTGGATGCGGGTATTCGACCCGGCGAGCTTGTCGCCAAGGATATGATCTCCGTGCGCGTCAGTCGCGATCTCCGGATGGCCGTCGTGGGGTCGCCGCCCTATTTTGCGGGGCGCAAGCGACCCAGGATTCCTCAAGATCTGACGCACCATAATTGCCTCAACCTTCGCTTACCGACCCACGGCGGCAGCCTCTATGCGTGGGAGTTCGAGAAGGACGGGCGGGACCTCAATGTGCGCGTCGAGGGACAACTGGTGTTCAACAGCGCGGGCCTTCTCCTTGAAGGAGCGCTCAAGGGATTGGGTCTTGCCTATCTTACGGAGGGACACGTGGAGCCGTACGTTGCCCAGGGCCGACTAGTCAGAGTCTTGTCCGATTGGTGTCCGCCGTTCTCTGGTTACCACCTCTACTATCCCAGCCGGCGCCAGCCCTCGCCGGCATTCTCGCTGCTAGTAGAGGCTCTTCGGCACCGCGGGAAATAGCATGGACGGAAGCGCACGCGATCCGCAGCACCGCCTCGGGCCTCATCCCGCGCTGAAGGGCTTGATATATGTCAACCTTAGGTGGCTCCGCGCCAAGTCAAAATCATCCTTGGCACTGCCGGGTCGGTAACCCGATGCTGCAGGCGCGGGAGAGATTTCATCAGCCAATCGCAGGAGGAGTGTGACATGGGCGTTATCTGGACCATCATCATTGGCTTTATTGTCGGCGTTATCGCCAAATTCCTCATGCCGGGCGAAAATGAACCGAAAGGGTTCATTCTCACCACCATTCTGGGAATCGTTGGCGCGTTCGTTTCGACCTATCTTGGGCAAGCAGTCGGTTGGTACCGCGCGGGAGAGAGCGCGGGCTTCATCGGGGCCATCGTCGGCGCGGTGATCCTTCTGTTCCTCTACGGTCTCATCACGGGCCGCAGGAGTGCCTGACGCCACACGCCGGAGAAACCTGCCGCATGGCTTCGCGCGACCGGATCGAGCATCACCACGGCGATAGGTCGGCGAAATTGGGCACGTCACCACGTGCAAATATGCGAAGCCTGTTAGTTTCGGCATGCAGTAGCCAAGCCTCGTAACGACCAAATCGACGGGGCAGCTGCTTGTAAGGGAGCTCTGCCATGCGTGACTCCTCTGCCGTGACAGGCGTAACGCACGCCAATTTGCGAACCCCGAGAGCGGCCGCCATAGCCGGCGTCGTGTTCTCCGTGCTGCTCTTCGCGGTCTTTCTGCTGATGCGACATTCAGTCCCGCGAGATCCGCTGGAGACCGGGGCATGGCTGCACACGGGGGCAACCAATGTTGTGATCGCCTTGAACCTTGTGCCCTTTGCAGGAGTTGCCTTTCTCTGGTTCGTCGGTGCGCTCCGGGACAAGCTCGGCGAACGCGAGGACCAGTTTTTCGCAACCGTATTTCTCGGCAGCGGCCTGCTGCTTCTGGCCATGCTGTTCGCTGCGGCTGCCGTCGTGGGGGCGATCATACTTGCGTTTCATGCATCGCCGGAGGTTCTGGTCAATTCGGCGACCTTCCATTTCGGGCGCGGCTTGGCCTACGGAATGATCAACATCTACCTGGTGAAAACGGCGTCCGTTTTCATGATCACCACCTCGACGATAGGCGTCTACACCGGATTCACACCGCGATGGCTGGCTTTCGGAGGGTATGCCGTCGCTGCCGCTCTTCTGATCGGCAGCTACTATTTCGACTGGAGCATAATGGTATTCCCAGTTTGGGTTCTCCTGGTGAGCATCAGCATTCTCGCCGAGGAAGCTAAGGTGGCGCGAGCGTGATCGTGGCCATGAACGGCTCTGGGGACCCCTGAGGTTCGTGATACTCGCGGTTATTCCTTGATCTGAATCACGGAGAAAAAGGAGTAGGCATCAGCGATCGCTCCATGATGATCGTGCGTTCGTCACCATGGTAGCTGTCGCGCACCGCTTTGAACCCGAGCCTGGCGTAGAAGGGTTCGGCGGTGATTGACGAAGGCACGGTCAACGACGGGAGGTTTCGCTCACGCGCGGTGCGCTCGATCTCGGCCATCATCAGCTTGCCGATCCCCTGGGCCTGAACATCGGGAGCCACGAAGACCGTGCGGACGACGCTCCCGTCGAGGCTTGCCGTTCCGACGAGGCGGCTGCCAACGGTGGCAACAAAGACGGTGCGCTTGCCGATCAGCTGCAGCACGGCGCGCGGGCTGAAGCTGCTTGCGACCCTTGCGATAATCTCGCCGGAATAGTCCTTCGCGTTCGTTTCGCGCAGCGCACGCAGGATGACCGCGCTGATGTCTGCGGCGTCATCGTCGAGGGCAGGGCGGATCGTGCAGTCCATGGATCACCCGATCGTCCGGCCGTCGCGCCGGGAGAAATTATGCCACCGGATCCTTGGGACGATCCTAACGGGTACTGTAATCCGGTCAGCGTCCCGATTGGCAGGTGCGGAATCCTAATTGGCGCGCTTCGACCGGTGAGGAGGCTTCGGTTTCTTCTCCGCAAAATACGGGTTCACGACGCATGTCGCCGAACGCCCGACGGCGAGATATCGGCACTGCTCGAGCGAGGCGTAGCGGCAGTCGAAATAGCCGACCGGGCCGTAGATCTGCATGCAGACGGGATAGCTCGGATCGTAGGTCTGCGCTTGCGCAGGCGCGCTCGCGAGGACGATGCCGGTCACGAGGAGCACGAGACAGGCGCGGCGCATCTCAGCGCGGCACGAAATTGCCCGGCCAATATCCCGGGGGCTGCGCGCGGGGACGATTTTGATAGGCGTAGGGATCATCGCTCTGTCCGCCGAAATAGGGATTCGCGATGCAGGTGAGCGCGCGGCCCGACGCGCTCGCCTGACACTGCGCGTAGCTGTCGAACGTGCAGTTGCTCAGCCCCGGCCATTCATCGCCGGTGAGGCAGAAAGCATGGTGAGTACCGAAGGCA
Organism: Pseudomonadota bacterium; assembly: GCA_023388935.1. Lineage (GTDB taxonomy): Bacteria > Pseudomonadota > Alphaproteobacteria > Rhizobiales > Xanthobacteraceae > Bradyrhizobium. The sequence goes on from JAEWFG010000425.1 coordinate 8,635, forward strand.
CGCGCCGGCGTGCTTGTGCTGAACGCAAACGCGAATGTGGCGAGCGTGAGTACAAATGTGGCGACAATGGGGAGAGCAATCCGTCCACGCATTCGATTCTCCGATCACGCGTTTGTGTGCGCGTGAATCCCAGCGCGCGCATGCAACGTATGTCGTGTAGTCGACATTGGAACTCATGGAAACTCTTGTTTCAAAGGGTTTCCAGCGCTTTCCCAAAAACATCCATTAACGGAGCAGGGCCTTTGACCCTGACTGTTGCGTCGGGGCTACAGCAATTCCATCGATCGCTGTTATGTGGATGGCCGCGGCCGGGGGGCCTTACGAAGAAACTGGAATGGGATTCAAATGAACAAGAAATTGTTGCTTGCTGCTGTGAGCCTCGTCGCGCTGAGCGCGGCTGCGCCGGCAGTGGCTGCTGACCTCGCGGCGCGGCCCTACACCAAGGCACCCGCGATGGTTGCCGCGATCTATGACTGGAGCGGCTTCTACATCGGCATCAACGGCGGCGGCGGCTCGTCGCACGCGAGCTGGGACGTCGTCGGTGGTCTCCGCGAGGGTTCGAACGATGCCACCGGTGGTACCGTCGGCGGCCAGATCGGCTATCGCTGGCAGTCTGGCCAGTGGGTGTTCGGCGTGGAAGGCCAGGGCAACTGGGCTGACTTCTCCGGCGACAATCTCAGCGCCGTGTTCGCGCGGCGCAACCACTCCAAGATCGACTCGTTCGGTCTGATCACCGGTCAGGTCGGCTACGCTTGGAACAACGTGCTGCTCTACGCCAAGGGCGGTGCTGCCGTCGTCGGCGACAACTACGAGGTGTTCAGCACGGCGACCGGCGCAAGCCTCGGTTCGGCCAGCAACACGCGCTGGGGTGGCACCGTCGGTGCCGGCCTCGAAGTCGGCTTCGCTCCGAACTGGTCGGTTGGCGTCGAGTACAACCACATCTTCCTGGGCGACCAGAACGTGACGATCGCCGGCGTGACCGACAACATCAAGCAGGACGTCGACATGGGCCTCGTCCGCCTGAACTACAAGTTCGGCGGCCCGGGCGTCGCGAGGTACTGAGACTAACCGCTTCGCATGAAGCGATCGTCGAAAGCCCCGGCCGTTGGCCGGGGCTTTTTTGTTTGAATTCAGTGAGTTAACCATCCCGCTTCGAGATATCCACAAGCGCTTGACTCCTGAGAACGAAATGAGAACAATGTTCTTCATACGTTCTAGCAATGGAGCCAGACCATGTTCAGGATTTTCGTGGAAGAAGCCGCCGCACTGGCGTCGATCACGTTGTTCGTCGGAATGATCGCGATCTGGGCCCAGGTGATTCCTCAGCTCTAGGGCGGGTCGCGCCCTTGGGGAAAAGCAGGACGACGCGGCCGATTGGCCGCTCAGGCGTGGACTCTGTGGCGGCGACGTCCCACCATTGTGAGGCGAGTCGGCCGGGCGGGTGCAGGATGCCTTCCATGATCCCCCTTAGCGCCGGCGCCGCTCCATCTCATCTGCAAGAGGCCGTCACGCGACCATGCCGAGCGCCGGATTTGTCCACCTTCACGTTCACTCGGCCTATTCGCTGCTCAAGGGCTCGATCAAGATCGCCAAGCTCGCCGAGCTTGCCAAGAAGGATCACCAGCCGGCCCTGGCGCTGACCGACACCGACAATCTGTTCGGCGCGCTGGAATTCTCCGACAAGATGGCCGCCTCCGGCATCCAGCCGATCGTCGGGTGCGAGCTCGCAATCGATTTCGGCGACCAGGATCCCAACGCGCGCAACGCGCTTCCGCCCTCGCGCGTGGTGCTGCTGGCAGCCCAAGAGCGCGGCTATCGCAGCCTGATGCGGTTGAATTCGCGGGCGTTCCTCGAAACGCCCGACAGCCACGCGCCGTTCATCAAGTTCGATTGGTTCGACGGCGAGACCGAAGGCCTGATCGCACTGACCGGCGGCCCCGACGGGCCGATCTCGCTCGCGCTTGCCTCCGGGCAGGCCGAAATTGCGGCCACGCGCTGCGAACGTCTCGCTGGTTTGTTCGGCGACCGCCTCTATGTCGAATTGCAGCGCCACAACATCGACAAGGAACGGCGCATCGAGAGCGGGCTGATCGACATCGCCTATGCCAAAGGCCTGCCGCTGGTTGCGACCAACGAGCCGTATTTCGCCGCGACCGACGACTACGAAGCCCATGACGCGCTGCTCTGCATTGCCGGCGGTCGTCTGATCGCCGAAACAGATCGCGTTCAGCTCACACCAGATCATCGCTTCAAGACCCGCGCCGAAATGGCGGTGCTGTTTGCCGACATTCCGGAGGCGCTGGCTTCGACGGTCGAGATCGCCGAGCGCTGCTCGTTCCGTCCGATGACGCGCAAGCCGATCCTGCCGTTCTTCACCGTCGGTGCGGCCGCAAGCTCCGATGCTGCCGCGGTCGAGGCGGCCGAGCTGAAGCGCCAGGCGGAGGAGGGGCTCGCCAACCGCTTGCGCGTGCACGGCCTGTCCCAGGGCACCACGGAAGAGGATTACAACAAGCGTCTGGCGTTCGAGCTCGACGTCATTATGCGCATGAAGTACGCGGGCTACTTCCTGATCGTGTCGGACTTCATCAAATGGGCGAAGTCGCAGGGCATTCCGGTCGGGCCGGGCCGCGGCTCCGGCGCAGGCTCGCTGGTCGCGTGGGCGCTCACCATCACCGACCTCGACCCGATCAAGTTCGGGCTGCTGTTCGAGCGCTTCCTCAATCCCGAGCGCGTCTCGATGCCGGACTTCGACATCGACTTCTGCCAGGACCGCCGCGGCGAGGTGATCAAGTACGTCCAGGAGCGCTACGGCCGCGACCAGGTCGCGCAGATCATCACCTTCGGTACGCTGCAAGCGCGCGGCGTGCTGCGCGACGTCGGGCGCGTGCTGCAGATGCCCTATGGCCAGGTCGACAAGCTGACCAAGCTCGTGCCGCAAAATCCAGCCGCGCCCGTGACGCTGGCCGCCGCGATCGAGAGCGAGCCGAAGCTCCAGGCCTTCCGCGATGAAGACCCGGTCGTGGCGCGCGCCTTCGACATCGCGCAGCGCCTCGAAGGCCTGACGCGACACGCCTCGACGCACGCGGCCGGTATCGTGATCGGCGATCGCCCCTTGAGCGAACTCGTGCCGATGTACCGAGATCCGAAGTCGGACATGCCGGTGACCCAGTTCAATATGAAATGGGTCGAACCGGCGGGGCTCGTGAAGTTCGACTTCCTCGGCCTGAAGACACTGACCGTGCTAGACGTCGCCTGCAAGCTGCTCAAGCCGCGCGATATCCATGTCGACCTAGCGACGCTTCCGATCGACGATGCCGAAAGCTACCAGATGCTGGCGCGCGGCGAGGTGGTCGGCGTGTTCCAGGTTGAAAGCCAGGGCATGCGGCGCGCGCTGGTCGACATGCGTCCCGACCGTTTCGAGGACATCATCGCGCTGGTCGCGCTCTATCGCCCGGGTCCGATGGCGAACATCCCGACCTATTGCGCGCGCAAGCACGGCGACGAGGAGCCGGAATATCTGCACCCTGTGCTGGAGCCGATCCTCAAGGAGACGTTCGGCGTCATCATCTACCAGGAACAGGTGATGCAGATCGCGCAGGTGATGTCGGGCTATTCGCTCGGCGACGCCGACCTGTTGCGCCGCGCCATGGGCAAGAAGATCCGCGCCGAGATGGACAAGCAGCGCGACATCTTCGTCGCGGGCGCGGTGAAGAACGGTGTGCCGAAGGGGCAGGCCGAGACCATCTTCGAGCTGCTGGCGAAATTCGCCGACTACGGCTTCAACAAGAGCCACGCGGCGGCCTATGCGCTGGTGTCCTATCACACCGCCTACATGAAGGCGCATTATCCGGTGGAGTTCATCGCGGCGTCGATGACGCTCGATCTCAACAACACGGACAAGCTCTCCGAATTCCGCTCCGAGGCGCAGCGTCTCGGCATCAAGGTCGAGCCGCCGAACATCAATCGCTCCGGTGCGACCTTCGAGGTCGGCGACAAGACGATCTACTACGCGCTCGCCGCGCTGAAGGGCGTCGGCATCCAGGCGATCGAGCAGATCATCGAGGAGCGCACGAAGCGGGGGCTGTTCACCTCGCTTGCCGACTTCGCCGCGCGGGTCATTCCGCGCGCGATCAACAAGCGCATCATCGAAAGTCTCGCCGCCGCCGGCGCTTTCGACACGCTGGAGCCGAACCGCGCCCGCGTCTTTGCCGGCGCCGATTCGATCCTTGCCGCGTGCCAGCGCGCACATGAGGCGGCGACCATCGGCCAGAACGACATGTTCGGCAGCGCAGCGGATGCGCCCAGCATCATGCTGCCGCAGATCGAGCCGTGGCTGCCGGCCGAGCGGCTGCGCCGGGAATACGACGCGATCGGTTTCTTCCTGTCCGGCCATCCGCTCGACGATTACGCCACGGTGCTGAAGCGGCTGCGCGTGCAGAGCTGGGCCGAATTCTCACGCGCGGTGAAGACCGGCGCGACGGCCGGAAAGGTCGCGGCCACCGTGGTGTCGCGCATGGAGCGGCGCACCAAGACCGGCAACAAGATGGGCATCATGGGACTTTCTGATCCCACGGGCCACTTTGAAGCGGTGCTGTTCTCCGAAGGCCTCGCGCAATATCGCGACGTACTCGAACCGGGCGCCGCCGTGCTGCTCCAGTTGGGCGCGGAATTGCAGGGCGAGGATGTTCGTGCGCGCGTGCTGCATGCAGAGCCGCTCGATGACGCCGCAGCCAAGACGCAGAAGGGACTGCGCATCTTCGTGCGCGACACCAAGCCGCTGGACTCGATCGCCAAGCGTCTCGCAGGCCCCGACATGGCCGCCTCAAACGGCGCTGCGCCAAAGGTCGGCAGTCCCGGCATCGCGCCGCGCTCCAATGGCGACGGCGAAGTCTCGCTGGTCATGATGCTCGACCTCGAGACCGAGGTGGAGATGAAACTGCCCGGCCGCTTCAAGGTCTCGCCGCAGATCGCCGGCGCGATCAAGGCGGTGGCCGGCGTCGTGGACGTGCAGCAGCTCTAGCTGCGTCCGCTGCGCGCCGGACGGAAGGCTCCGCATGCTACAGAGTAGTCATGTCGGATCGATTGCAACCCTGCGCTGTTTCTGGCTAGCATGCCCCTCGGGGAATGAGGTGGGGGCGTTATGCTGCGACCGGGCGTGCTGTTGCTTGCCGTTGGTGCCGTGCTGACGGGCTGCGTCAGCGATCGGGTCGGAACCGACTTTGCATCCGCGTCACAAAAGATCGGTCCTCCGCGCGCGGGACATTCGCGCGTGGTGTTCTTGCAGGACAAGCGGAGCGGCCTGAGCATGGCGTTCTGCGCCTGTGAGGTGAAGGTCGATGGCGCGTCGCTCGGCAAGGTCCTGGCCGGGAAGTATGCCTTTGTCGATCGACCGTCCGGCCGCCACGACGTGCTCGTGACCGAGTTGATGTTTCCCGGCGACACGAAGCGAGAGATCGTGATGGAATCCGGCCGGACGCATTTTTACCTCATCAAGAGCAGCGCCAGGCACGATGCTGCGACGGGGGGAGCAATCCTCGGCGGGCTCGCCGGGCTTGCGGTTGTTTCCGTCGCAACGGCGGGAGATACGAATCCCGGGCCGGCCGAGCTTGTCGCGCTGGACGAGGCGACCGCGCGAACGAAGCTCGCCGAGTTGCAGACCGTCGATTAAGATGCGCGGCACGACCGCTGCTGCATCGATCAAGGCAGCTCGGCATGGAGGAGCAAAGCATGTGCGAGAACTGCGTCCATGACCGCAATATCGGCGGCGGGTCTTCGCGGAGGTCGTTCCTTCACTTGACCGTCGCGGCGCTCGGGCTGGCCTTGGGCGGAGCCGCCGTCGCCAAGAAGACGAAACTGCCGCCGAAACCGCAGAACGTGCTGTCGCCGGACGCATCGTTGAAGCGTCTGATGGCGGGCAATGCGCGCTATGTCGACGGCGTGTCGCGACGCCATGATTTCAAGCACGAGCGTGAGGCGCTGGCCGGCGGCCAGAACCCGTTCGCGGCCGTGTTGAGCTGCGCCGATTCACGCATCGCGCCGGAATATGCCTTCGATGCCGGGCGCGGCGATCTCTTCGTCTGCCGCGTTGCCGGAAATTTTGCCGGCAACGAGACCATCGCCAGTCTGGAATATGCGGTGGCCGTGCTCAATACGCCGCTGATCCTCGTACTCGGACATGATGCCTGCGGCGCGGTTGATGCGACGCTGAAGGCGATCAAGGACGACAAGCCGCCGCCAGGGCACATTCCCTCGCTGGTGGATGCGATCGCGCCCGCCGCAAAGGCTGCGATGCAGCAGGGTGGCGATGTGCTCGACAAGGCGATCCGGCAGAACGTGATCGACAACGTTGCCAAGCTGAAGTCGGCCGCACCGATCCTCGATGCGGCTGTAGGGCAGGGCAAGCTGAAGGTGGTGGGCGGGATCTACCGGCTCACGACGGGAAAGGTCGATCTGATCGCGCAGGGCTGAACAGGCTGACCGGGCTCTGCTGCTTTGCGGTCTTGAAGCTGACACCGACCTGACGCAGGCGTTTGACGTTGGCCGGGCGCCATGCCACTGCCTCAATCCGCGCCTTTCGTTCAAGCGCCGTTCAGCCGGCCGCGCGTCTCATGTGCGGTGACAGCTCAACCAAACAATAGCGGGCAAGCAAGCCATGCGTGGGATCAACAAGGCCTTCCTCTGTCTCGTTCTTCCGATCCTGTTTCTTGCGGCGGGCGCGCTCGATCCGGTTCGCGCGCAGCAGCAGGAAAAGCGCATCGCGCTCGTGGTCGGCGACGGCGCCTACGCCAAGTCGCCGCTGGCGACGACCGCCAATGATGCCGGCCTGATCGCGCAGACGCTCCAGGCGGCGGGCTTCGATGTGGTCGGCGCCCGCGATCTCGATGGCGACACGCTACGCAAGAGCTTTCGCGACTTCATCCAGAAGGCGCAGGCCTCCGGCCCGGGCACTGTCGCGATGATCTATCTTGCCGGCTACGGCGTGCAGCTTGCCGGCGAGAACTATTTCATCCCGGTCGATTCCAACATCAGCCGCGACACCGACATTCCGACCGAAGGCCTGCGCATCAGCGACTACGCCCGCCAGCTCGCGGCCGTTCCGCTCAAGGCCAACATCGTGGTGTTCGATGCCGCGCGGGCGCAGCCCTTCATCGAGGGCGGCGGTCAGCCGATCGCGAGCGGGCTGGCGCTGGTCGAGCCGGATCCGAACATGCTGATCGCCTTCAACGCCGCGCCCGGCACGGTGGCGCCGGAAGAGCCGGGGCCGTATGGAATCTACGCACAGTCGCTGGCGGAGATGATCCGCACCGGCGGCCTGACGCTGCCGGATGTGTTCGACCGTACCCGCCTGCGCGTCAACGAGGCCAGCAAGGGCGCGCAAGTGCCCTGGAACGAGCAGAAGATTTCGGCGCAGTTTAGCTTCTTCGAGCGCGGGCCCGATGCACCGACGCCGGAGGCCGCGCCCGACCAGGTCGCCGCGATCCGCAACAGGCCGATCCGCGATCTCGGCGTGCAGGATGCCTATGCCGCCGCGCTCGAGCGCGATACGCTGCCGGCCTACGAAGAGTTTCTCGCTGCCTATCCAAGTGACCCGCTCTCGAAGCGCGTGACCGCGATCGTCGCTGCGCGCCGCGAGGCGATTACCTGGCGGCGGACCTATCGCGCCGATACGCGGGACGCCTATTGGTCGTATCTGCGCCGCTATGAGCGGGGGCCGCATGCTGGCGATGCACGGCGCAGGCTCGTGATGATGGCAGCGCCGCTCGAGCCGCCACCGAGCTTTGCCATGATGGACTATGACGTGCCGCCGCCGCCGCCGGAGGAGATCGTTTATGTCGACCGTCCCGTGCTGCTGTTCGGCGATCCCGTGTTCGGCTTCGTGCCGCCACCGCCGCCCCCGATCTATTTCTGTCCGCCACCGCCGCCGGACTTCATCGTGCTGGCGCCGCCGCTGCCCGTGGTCGGCCTGTTCGTGCTGCCGCAGCCGCTGTTCGTGCCGATCCCGGTGTTCGTCAGGCCGCCGGTCTACGTCGCACCGCCGCCGAACAACATCATCTACCAGAATATCCACAACACCACGGTCATCAACACCGTCATCAACCGGCCGGCGGTAGCGCCGGCAGGCGTGGTGCCCGGATCGGGCAATCTGGTGCCGGCGGTTGCCGGTCGCGCGAACCCGGCAGGTCCAGCCGTGCCGCAGGCCGTCGCCCAGCGCGCGGCCCTGATCCAGCAGGGTAAGGCGCCGATGCCGCCGAGCGCGACGATACAGCCGACAGCAAGGCCGGGGACGCCGCCGGCGACGCCGGCAAATGTCGCGCCGACCGCTGCGCCAGCCGCCGCGCCACAGACCAGGCTGCCCCAGGCCAACACGCTTCCGGTTCCCGGCGCTCAGGGTGGTCCACCGGCGGCGGGGGTAAGGCCTCTGCCAAACGGCAGGCCCGCACCGACGGCGACCGCACCCGGCGCGACGACGCCGACGCATCCGGGAGCACCGACTGCTACGGCTCCGGCGACGATGCCGACCGCAACAAGCCCGGCCGCGGCGCCAGGCCAACCGCCGAAGCCGCCGATCGCGCAGACCCCACCCGGGGCCGGGCCTGCTGATCGTGCCAAGGCTGCAGCGCGCGAGCCGGCCGGTTCACCTCCGCCAGGGGCGGCGGCAGGCACGCCGCCGGCCGCAGCTGGAAGACCGGCCGCGCCCCCGACCTCGGCCGCGCGCGAGCAGATCAAACCGCAGAACCAGTCGTCGCGCCCGCCGCAGGCGGCCCGACCGGCTGCACCACCACCGCGGCCCCAGGC
>JAEWFG010000059.1 GCA_023388935.1 Pseudomonadota bacterium
GTGCTTGAGAGCAGAAGAAGATGCTGGACTCATGAAGCCAAGATAGCACGACATTGGAACAAATCAAGAACACAAACAAAAAACGGAAAAACAACCCCATGCAAAGTAGCCGCCCAAATTTCGGGCGCGGTCCTTTGACCTCACGCAACACCAGCGTCACGGGGATCCCGTTTGATGCCGGGCAGGGATCGATCGGGCCGCAACGAAGTTGGTGACGGTCGCTGGGTGAAGGTCAGCAGCAAGATGACAAATCAACAACAATCGGCCGCCGCGCGCGGCGACCTCGATCTCCTCGATCGCTACTGGCGCGCCGCCAACTACCTCTCCGTCGGGCAGATCTACCTGCTCGACAATCCGTTGCTGCGCGAGCCCCTGCGGCCCGAGCACATCAAGCCGCGCTTGCTCGGCCATTGGGGCACGACGCCGGGGCTGAACTTCGTTTACGCCCATCTCAACCGCGTCATCCGCGCGCTGGACCTCAGCGTGCTCTATATCTGCGGTCCCGGCCATGGCGGGCCGGGCATGGTCGCCAACACTTATCTCGAGGGCAGCTACAGCGAGATCTATCCGGACATCGCGCGCGACGCGGACGGATTGCGCAAGCTGTTCCGGCAATTCTCCTTTCCCGGCGGCATTCCGAGCCATGCGGCGCCGGAGACTCCCGGTTCGATCCACGAAGGCGGCGAGCTCGGCTACGCGCTGGTGCACGCCTATGGCGCGGCGTTCGACAATCCCGACCTGATCGTCGCCTGCGTCGTTGGCGACGGCGAGGCCGAGACCGGTCCGCTCGCGGCCTCCTGGCACTCCAACAAGTTCCTGAACCCCGCCCATGACGGCGCGGTGCTGCCGATCCTGCATCTCAACGGCTACAAGATCGCCAACCCGACCGTGCTCGGACGAATGCGCGACGAGGAGATCCGCGCTCTCTTCCGCGGTTTCGGCCACGAGCCGCTGTTCGTCGAGGGCGACGATCCCAAGCTGATGCACCGGATCATGGCGGATGCGCTCGACGTCGCGCTCGCCAGCATTCGCTCGATCCAGCAGCACGCGCGCGACGGCCGCAAGACCGTGGAGCGGCCGTGCTGGCCGATGATCGTGCTGCGCAGCCCGAAGGGATGGACAGGCCCCAAGGAAGTCGACGGCCTCAAGGTCGAAGGCTTCTGGCGCGCGCATCAGGTTCCGGTTGCGAACTGCCGCGAGAATCCGGCACACCTGAAGGTGCTCGAAGACTGGATGCGCAGCTACGAGCCTGAGAAGCTGTTCGATGCGAACGGTACGCTTGTTCCCGAGTTGCAGGCGCTCGCGCCCGAAGGCAGCCGCCGCATGGGCGCCAACCCGCACGCCAATGGCGGCCTCCTGAAGAAGGAGCTGAAGCTGCCCGATTTCCGCAGCTTCGCAGTCGACGTGCCGCAGCCCGGCGCGGTCACCGGGGAAGCAACGCGCGAGCTCGGAAAACTCCTGCGTGACGTCATCCGCCTCAACGCGCAGGAGCGCAACTTTCGTATCATGGGACCGGACGAGACCGCGTCAAACCGGCTCGATGCAGTCTTCGAGGTCACCGAACGCGTATGGATGGAGCCCATTGAGTCCTACGACGTGCATCTCGCGCAGGACGGCCGCGTGATGGAAGTCTTGAGCGAGCATCTCTGCCAGGGCTGGCTGGAAGGCTATCTGCTCACGGGACGGCACGGCTTCTTCTCCTGCTACGAGGCGTTCATCCACATCGTGGATTCCATGTTCAACCAGCACGCCAAATGGCTGAAGGTGACGCGGCATCTGCCGTGGCGCCGCCCGATCGCCTCGCTCAACTATCTCCTGACCTCGCATGTCTGGCGCCAGGACCATAACGGCTTCAGCCATCAGGATCCCGGCTTCGTCGATCTCGTCGCCAACAAGAAGGCCGATATCGTCCGCATCTATTTCCCGCCGGACGCCAACACATTGCTGTGGATCGCCGATCACTGCCTGCGTACCTATAACCGCGTCAACGTGATCGTCGCCGGCAAGCAGCCGGCGCCGCAATGGCTGTCGATGCAGGAAGCCGCCACGCATTGCGATGCCGGCATCGGCATCTGGACCTGGGCGGGCACGGAGGACGCGAACAGCGAGCCCGATGTGGTGATGGCCTGCGCCGGCGACGTGCCGACGCTGGAGACATTGGCCGCCGTCGATCTGCTGCGCAAGGCGCTGCCCGAGCTGAAGATCCGCGTCGTCAACGTCGTCGACCTGATGACGCTGCAACCGAAGGAGCAGCATCCGCACGGCCTTTCCGATCGCGACTTCGACAGCCTGTTCACGCGCGACAAGCCGGTGATCTTCGCCTATCACGGCTATCCCTACCTGATCCACCGGCTGACCTATAGCCGCACCAACCATGATGGGATGCATGTGCGCGGCTATGCCGAGGAAGGCACCACGACGACCCCGTTCGACATGGTCGTGCTCAACGAGCTCGATCGCTATCACCTCGCAATCGAGGCGATCGAGCGCGTGCCGGGGCTTGCGACCAAAGCCGCGCAGGTGAAGCAGCAATTCCGCGACACACTGATCGAGCACTTCCGTTACGTGCGCGAGCATGGCGAGGACATGCCGGCGGTGCGGGACTGGGTCTGGCCGGGCAAGACGGGTTGACGTCATGACGGCGTTCGACGCGGTCCTCGTCCTCAACTCGGGATCGTCGAGCATCAAGTTCGGCCTGTTCGACATCTCGGCGGCCGAGCCTGCCCTGCTCTGCAAGGGGCTGCTCGACGAACACGAGGCGAGACCCCGGCTCGTTATGAAAAGCCCCGCGAGCGAGCATCTTTTCGAGAAGCAGAGAGCGGCGTCAGATACGGATAGCGGCCATCTGTTCGCCGACGTGCTCGGCTTCGTCGAGGACCGTTTCGGCGGCCACAGCTTGCGCGCCGTAGGCCACCGCATCGTTCACGGTGGGCCGGATTATTCGGGTCCGGTCGAACTGACTAATAACGTCTACTCAAAGCTGGAGGCGCTGACACCGCTGGCGCCGCTGCACCAGCCTCGCTGCCTGGAGCCGGTCCGCACCATCAAAGCCACCCGGCCCGCGCTGACGCAGATTGCGTGTTTCGATACCGCCTTTCATCACAGCATTGCGCCGCCGGCGAGCCGCTTCGCCATTCCGAGGCGCTATGAAGAGCGCGGCGTCCGGCGCTATGGCTTTCACGGCCTTTCGTTCGAATATGTCGCGGGCCGTCTTGCCGGGATCGCGCCGCAGCTCGTTGCGAAGCGCACCGTCATCGCACATCTCGGCAATGGCGCGAGCCTGTGCGCGCTGCGCGACGGCCGCAGTGTCGACACCACGATGGGGCTGACGCCGCTCGATGGCCTCGTGATGGGCACGCGCTGCGGCACGATCGATCCAGGCGTGCTGCTCTATCTGCAACAGCACGAGAAGATGTCCGTCGAGGATGTCCAACGCCTGCTCTATCACGAGTCAGGCCTGCTCGGCGTCTCCGGCATCTCCTCGGACATGCGTACGCTGCTCGCAAGCAACGAGACCGCGGCGCGGGAGGCGGTCGGTCTCTTCACCTTCCGTGCCGCGCAGGAGATCGCGGTGATGGCGAACACGCTTGAAGGGATGGACTGCCTGGTCTTCACCGGCGGTATCGGCGAGCACGCCAAGGAGATCCGGAGCGCGATCGGTGCACGTCTCGCCTGGCTCGGCGTGCGCATCGATGTCGCTGCGAATGATGAGGCGCGTGAACGCATTAACGGCGGCGACAGCGCCGTCGATGTCTTCATCATTCCGACCAACGAGGAATTGACGATCGCGCTGCATTGCGCCGCGGTGCTGCAATGAAGCGGTCCCGCAATCACTTAGGCTACGTTGAGATCAAATTCGGCCGACCACTGACTTCCGTTCTCCCCTTGCGGGAGAAGGTGGCGCGCGTAGCGCGCCGGATGAGGGGTTCTATCCGCGCACTCATATCCAGGTAAGTATGCGGAGACAGACCCCTCACCCGAGCGAGTTCGCGTCTCCTGACGGCGCTGCCCTCTCCCACAAGGGGCGAGGGCACAGCAACGTGCAACTCGCTCGCGGCGGGATTGATCGAGCGGCAGGGTCGATCCGACTACTAATGCGTCCCCGACAAGATCTGGATGCAGCCGATGACGACCTCGATCACGATCAGCACCACCACCGCGATTTCGAGCCGCAGCGAGCGCTGGGTGTCGATGAAGTCGGTCAGCGCATCGGCCGTCTCGGCGACGACCTTGAGCTTGCGCTCGAGCGTGTCGAGACGCTCCTTCAGCTCGTACTCGTCTTCGAGACGCGCATAGAGCCGGTCGAGCTGCGGCTTTTCCCAGAGCGCGTCCGGCTTCTCGGCGACGGCCACGCGGCCGGCGACGCGCTGCTGGACCAGAAGCGCATTGCCGATGAGCTGCAAAATGCCCTTGCGCCGCCGCGACGTACGGCCCTTCTCGGCGAGCTCCCGCGCAAAGGGCTCGATGACGTCGAAGACCGCAGCAACGCGCCGCTCGTCGCGCGCCAGTGACGTGCTCTTGGCAAGCGCGTCCGCGATCAGCAGCAGCCGTTCGTCGGAAAATTTCGAGAGACAGATCGGTCCGCCCGGCTGGATCACCTCGGCGTTTTCGTCGTGGCAAAGCTGCGCCTGCGCGGTCTCCTCCTCATAGGGGCTGAGCTCGCCGATCACGCGCGACTTCAGGCTGTCGATGAGGACCTTTTCCTCCGAAGGAAGGAGGCCGATCAGCACCACGACGCCGTAGCGGAAGATCACGGCAAGGCCGCCATGGACGCGGAAGGCAGCCGGCGTCGAGGACACCAGCGTGCCGAGTTCGAGCCCGGATGCGTTGATGCGCTCGCCCAGCATCAGCGCGCGGATCCGCAAGGTCGGCGCGGCGTCCGGCTTCGGCGATGTGGGCATCGTGCCAACAAGTGGTAGATCGGTGTTCATGGGACTGTCTCGCTCCGCGCGATTGCACGTTTTTCCCAGGCGTAAGGACTATGTCAGAGTTGGAAGCCCATTTCGGCCGAAACATTCGACAATTCGGCAGAAACATTCGACAATATTGCCACCCTGCGTGCGACACATTCGGCTGCGATCAGGTGCCGGCGGTTTACCATCGAAGGCCGAGGGGCCGCCCAAAAAGTTGCACTCGGCAACGCCGCGTGTTTATGACAACATTATAACAACGCTTCTCCCGAAGTGCCGACACCGAAGCCTCAATCATGCTGAGCGTCATCATTCCGACCGACGGCGTCGAGCAGACGGCGGTCGCAACTCTGGCCGCCCTGGTACCCGGCGCCGCGGCCGGCATCATCCGGGAAGTGCTCCTGGTCGACGGCACCCGTAACGGCGTCATCGAGCGTGTTGCCGACGTCGCAGGCTGCCGTTTCATCGGCTACGAAGGATCCTCACAAGGGGCAGCCCTTGCCGCCGGCGCGCTCCAGGCCCGCTCGCCCTGGCTGATGTTCCTGCCCGCCGGCGCCGTGCTGGAAACCGGCTGGATCGACGAGACCACCCAGTTCATCCAGGCCGTCTCGTCCAGCGGCCGGGATCGGGCAGCCGTCTTCCGCTATGCCCGCTCCCCCTACGCCGATACCGGGATCCGCGATTTCCTGCGCTCCATGGCGCGCAAGCTCGTCGGCCCTCGCGGCGATCAGGGACTTTTGATTGCGCGTGATCATTACGACCGGATCGGCGGCTACCCGCCCCAGGCCCGCCGTTCGGAGGCTCGGCTGCTACGGCGGCTCGGCCGCTCCTCCCGGACGCTGCTGCGAAGCCGGATCGTCATGGTCGGGTGAACGCACCGAATACTTGCCAAAGTCAAATATTTGCTTGACAATGGCAAGTATCGAGGTGCCCCCATGCCATCAAGCCTTTCGCCATCCAGTCCTGCGACCGAACAGGTCGCTGACGACCAGGTCCAGGCGGTTCGCGCCTTCAACCGCTTCTACACCCACAAGCTCGGCGTGCTCGACCAGCAGCTCCTGAAGAGCCCGTTCTCGCTGAGCGAGGCGCGCGTGCTCTACGAGCTCGCCCATGGTGGTAAGGAAACTGCCGGCGAGCAATCAGCCAAGGAGATCGGCATCGCGCTCGGGCTCGATCCCGGCTATCTCAGCCGCATCGTGCAGAATTTTGACGAGAGCGGGCTGATCACGCGCAAGCCGCTCGCGACCGATCGCCGCCAGTACCAGCTCAGCCTGACCGCGAAGGGCCGCCAGGCGTTTGCCAGGCTCGAGCGCGTGACGCAGGACGACGTCGCCGCGATGCTGCGGCCGCTGCCGGACGACGACCGCCAACGGCTGACCGGGGCGATGGAGACAATCGAGCGGCTGCTCGGACTGCCGCGCACGCCAACCCTACGCGCGATCTTGCGCGATCCCCGCCCCGGCGACATGGGCTGGGTGGTGCAGAGCCACGGCGCGCTCTATGCCAGCGAATACGGTTTCGATTCCGGCTTCGAGGCTCTGGTGGCCGAGATCGTCGCCAAATACATGACGTCCTATGATCCATCGCGCGAGCGCTGCTGGATCGCCGACATCGGGGGGCGCCCGGTCGGCTCGGTGTTTCTGGTGAAGGCCAGCGACGACGTCGCCAAGCTGCGGCTTCTGCTGCTCAACCCCGCCGCGCGCGGCCAGGGCCTCGGCCAGCGGCTGGTCGCCGAATGCGTTTCCTTCGCGCAGGCCTGCGGCTTTCGGCGGATGACGCTATGGACGCAGAGCATCCTGGTCGCCGCACGCGGCATCTATCAAGGCGCCGGCTTCAAGCTGACCGCCACCGAGCCGCATCGCAGCTTCGGGCAGAATTTGATCGGCGAGACCTGGGAGCGGGAGCTGTAATTTCGCAGCGAGTGAGATGCGCAGCGCGCGAGATGTACGTTGATGCGCCCTCGCCCCTTGCGGGAGAGGGCAGCGACGCTGGAAGACACGAACTCATTCGGGTGAGGGGTCTGTCTCCGCGCGCAATTCTCTCGCATTCTCATACTGGGATAGAGACCCCTCATCCGGCGCTTCGCGCCACCTTCTCCCACAAGGGGAGAAGGGAAGAAGAGTCATCATCTGCGACTACACCGTCGCGCCTTGCGCCTTTGGCCGGCGCAAATGCTCGTCCAGCCGCGGCATGATCTCGACGAAATTGCAGGGGCGCGTGCGGTAGTCGAGCTGGGCGGCGAGGATGCCGTCCCAGCCGTCGCGGCAGGCGCCGGGCGAGCCGGGCAGGCAGAAGATGTAGGTCGCTCCGGTTACGCCTGCGGTAGCGCGACTCTGGATCGTCGACGTCCCGATCTTGGCGTGGCTCAGCATGTGGAACGCGATCGAGAAGCCGTCCATGCGCTTCTCGAACAGCGGCTCGATCGCCTCCGGCGTGACGTCGCGCCCGGTGAAGCCGGTGCCGCCGGTGGTGATGACGACGTCGACGCCGGCATCCGCAATCCAGCGGCGGACGATGGCACGGATTGCCTCGACGTCATCGGTAACGATCTCGCGCGCGGCGAGACGATGGCCCGCCGCAGTGAGGCGATCGGCGAGCGTCTGGCCGGACTTGTCGTCGGCGAGGATGCGCGTGTCGGAAACGGTGAGCACCGCGATGTTGAGCGGGATGAACTGTTTTGACTCGTCGATGGACGCCATCGCTTTCCTCTCAACCCACTCCAATGGACCTAAGGGCCGGCCTTGTGGGCCCCGGCTCAGCAGCGCAGCATTGCATGCTGCGCTGCGTCCGGGGCACGAAGTCGTCGCTATTGCGACCCGCCGCCGAAGGTGTTGCAGGCCTGCACCGTGCCCTGCTGGTAGCCGGTCATGAACCACTGCTTGCGCTGTGCGGCCGAGCCGTGAGTGAAGGAGTCGGGCACGACGCGTCCCGTCGCCTGGCGTTGCAGCGTATCGTCGCCGATCGCGCTCGCCGTGGTCAGCGCGGCGTCGATGTCGCCCGGCTCCAGGAAGTTCGGACGCTTCTTCGCCTCGCGATTGACCCAGACGCCGGACAGGCAGTCGGCCTGCAGTTCGACCCTCACCTGGAGCGCATTGGCCTCGGCCTTGCTGCCAGCCTGCTGCTGCAGCCGCGTCACGCGCGGAATGATGCCGAGCAGGTTCTGGATGTGATGGCCGGCCTCATGGGCGATGATGTAGGCGGTGGTGAAATCGCACGCCGACTTGCCGGAGCAACCGCGGAAACGGGTCTCGACCTCGCGGAAGAAGCCGGTGTCGAGGAAGATGGTCTTATCGGGCGGGCAATAGAACGGGCCCATCGCCGACTGCGCCATGCCGCAACGACCGCCATTGGTGGCGTTGCGGAACAGCACGACCTTGGGACCGGTATAGGACTGGCCGTTGGCCTGGAAGATCTCGCTCCAACGGTCGTCGATCTCGCCGAGGATGCCGGAGATCATGCTGCCCATCTCGTCGGTGGGCGCACCGCGCTTGCCCGACGCCTGGCGATCGGTCTGGTAGGTCGGTGCCTGGTTGCCACCGCTGAGGATCTCGGCACCGCCAATCAGGAGGCGCGGATCGATGCCGAAGGCATAGCCGATCAGGCCGAGCACGATGATGGTGCCGATGCCGAGCCCGCCGCCCCCCATCGGCAGTCCGAACCCGCCTCCTCCGCCGCCAAAGCCACCACCACCTTCGTCGCGACGATCCTCGACGTCGTCGCTGCGGCGGAAATCATCGTAGCGCATGGCGGCTTCCCTTTAGGGTCCTGATAGTGAGGTCCCGGATTGCAGTAGGTGGCGCGCAACAGCGCGAAAGCTCAACGCGCCACATAGGTAAAATTTCCGTTGCGCTTATCAATATCGCGGCCGGCAAAAATTGCCTAGTGCGGCGGCATGCCGATGCCAGCAATTTTTTCCGGAGGTCGAGCAATTTTTTCCGAGAGAAATTTGGCGCCTTTTTGCAGCCATGATTACAGCCGCAACGCGAAGAAACGCGAAATGCACTGTAAAACAAGACGAATGCACGCGCAGCGAACCGCACGCGACACGCGACGCGATGCTCGCTCACGAACGTTGCGGGTTAAGTCGATTTTTACTTTGCCGCTGCAATGTAACGGCCAGTCGGTTGTTTGGTCCCGCGTCGCCGACAGCGTCGCCTGAGTCAGAGCTATTGAGTCATGGTAGTGTCGCGTCGCGGGGCGTCTGCAAGGGCGCCCCGCACAAATTTTGAATCCCCTTCGCATCGTGTCGTCGTCGGCGATTGCGTCGCGGAGATGTCGAAGCTTCAGGCTGGTTCGGTCGACCTGGTGTTCGCCGATCCTCCCTACAATCTTCAGCTCAAGGGCGACCTCAAGCGCCCCGACGAATCCCATGTCGATGCCGTCAACGACGACTGGGACAAGTTCGATTCGTTCGCTGCCTATGACAATTTCACCCGCGCCTGGCTGCTCTCCGCCCGCCGCGCGATGAAGCCGTCGGCGACGATCTGGGTGATCGGCTCCTATCACAACATCTTCCGCGTCGGCGCGATCATGCAGGACCTCGGCTTCTGGCTCCTGAACGACATCGTCTGGCGCAAGTCCAACCCGATGCCGAATTTCCGCGGCCGCCGCTTCACCAACGCGCACGAGACCATGATCTGGGCCGCGCGCGACGAGAAGGCCAAGGGCTACACCTTCAACTACGAAGCGCTGAAGGCGGCCAACGAGGACGTGCAGGCGCGTTCCGACTGGCTGATCCCGCTCTGCACCGGCGAGGAGCGCCTCAAGGGCGCCGACGGCAAGAAAGTGCACCCGACGCAGAAGCCGGAAGGCCTGCTCGCGCGCGTGCTGCTGTCGTCGTCCAAGCCCGGCGATCTCGTGCTCGATCCCTTCAACGGCACCGGCACCACCGGCGCGGTCGCAAAGCGCCTCGGCCGGTCCTATATCGGCTTCGAGCGCGACAAGACCTACGCCAAGGCGGCGGAGGCGCGCATCGCTGCCGTCGAGCCGTTGCCGGAAGAGAGCCTCGCCCCGTTCATGACCGCGCGCGACGCGCCGCGGGTCGCGTTCTCCGAGCTGATCGAGCGCGGCATGATCATGCCCGGCACGAAACTGTTCGACGCCAAGAAGAAGCTCGGCGCACTGGTGCGCGCCGACGGCGCCATCATGTTAGGGGACAAGGTCGGATCGATCCACCGCATCGGCGCGGTGGCGCAAGGCGCGCAAGCCTGCAACGGCTGGACCTTCTGGCATATCGAGACCAAGAAGGGTCTCAAGCTGATCGACGAGCTGCGCGCCGAGATCCGCGCCGGCATGGCGGCGGAATAAGTTCCCTTTCTTCCGTCATTCCGGGCGCGAGCAACGCGAGCGAGCCCGGACTCCATCGAACCACGGCACGAACCGCCCAATGGATTTCGGGCTCGCGCTTCGCGCGCCCCGGAATGACGGGACTGATCTGCGTCGCGCGCAGATACCGCCCGGCAAACTCATTCCTTGTGCGACCGGCGTGACTTCAGGCAAGAGAAGGCCGCCCGCGGCAATGATGCCCCGAACGATCCCGGCTAACGAAGAACAGGGAGATGCCCAATGCTGAAATTCTATTTCAACGGGTCGCCTAACCCGACCAAGGTCGCGCTTTATCTGGAAGAGTCCGGCCTGCCCTTCGAGCCGGTGGCGGTCGACACCCGCAGGGGCGAGCAGTTCACGCCGGAATTCCTCAAGATCAATCCGAACGCCAAGGTGCCGGCGATCGACGACAACGGCACGATCGTGTTCGACTCGAATGCCATCCTGCTTTACCTCGCCGAGAAGAGCGGAAAATTCCTGCCCTCGCCCGCCGTCCGCGGCGAGACGCTGTCATGGCTGATGTTCATCGCCACCGGCCTCGGCCCCTATTCGGGACAAGCGGTGCACTTCAAGCACTTCTCGCCGAAGGACCAGGATTACGCGCATAACCGCTACCAGTTCGAAGGCCACCGCCACTACAAGATCCTCGACGATCATCTGGCGAAGAACCGCTACATGGTCGGTGATGCCTACTCCATCGTCGACATGGCGCTGTGGGGCTGGGCGCGCATGGCCGCCTTCGTGCTCGGCGAGGACGCACCCGCGAAGTATCCGAACGTGACGCGGCTGGTGAACGAGATTTCGGCACGGCCCGCCGCTGCACGCGCCATCGCCCTGAAGGACAAGTTCACCTTCAAGGCCGAGATGGACGACGAGGCCCGCCGCAACATGTTCAAGCACATGACGACCAAGGTCGCCTGATTGCGCCATCGCACCGGGGGCCCGCCAAGCGTGCCCCCGGAATAAGCGCCTAAACGTTGGTCTGCTGCAATTTGCCGAGCGCGTTCTCGACGACTTCCAGCGTGTAGGGCTTCTGGACCACCGGCGCGGACGCCAGCTGTTCCGGGATCGGCGCGCGCTCGCCATAGCCGGTCGCGAAGATGAAGGGCACGCCGATCTCCTTCAGCTTCTGCGCCACCTTGATGCTGCTCTCATTGCCGAGGTTGAGATCGAGCAGGGCAAAGCTCGGCCGGGTGCGCTCGATCGAGCGCAGCGCCTGGTCGACGCTCGCCGCGGTGTCGACGTGGTGGGCGCCGAGATCGAGCAAAATAACCTCCGCCGCCATGGCAATGATCAGATTGTCCTCGACGATCAGCGCCGTGTCGGAAATCCGGGGACGGGTGGATTGCTGTTCTTCCATTCGCATGGCCGCTCCCGCGATTGATGGCATCAGTTCGACGAAGTTGGGGGGAATGACGAATTTGGCCTGGACCCCGAGCAGATCGAAGCGGATCTCGGCCTCGCCCTTGAGGTCGAACGGCACGGAACGCTCGATGATGGTGGTGCCGAACCCGCGGCGCGACGGCGGCTGCACAGGCGGCCCGCCGCTCTCCTTCCACTCGATCTCGAGGCTCGAATTCGGATCGAGCCGCCAGACCACCTCGACCTGGCCGGTGGAATCGGCGAGCGCGCCATACTTGGCGGAATTGGTCATCATCTCGTGCACGACGAGCGCGAGCGTCGCGAACGCCTTGGGATCGAGCGCGACGTCGGGCCCGCCCATCTTCACGCGACCGGCGCGGGCGCCGAGATAGGCGCCGGCCTCGGATTCGACCAGCGTCCGCAGCGCGACCGGCGCCCAGTTCAGATTGGTGATCTGGTCGTGGGCCCGCGCCAGCGCCTGGACGCGGCCGCCGAGCACGCCGGCGAATTCCTCCACGGAGGTCGCGGTGTCCTTGCTCTGCGCCACCAGCGCGCGGACGAGGCTCAGGATGTTGCGGACGCGATGATTGAGCTCGGCGATCATCAGTTCCTGTCGCTCCTGCGCGCCGCGGCGCTCGCGAGCCGCAAGGTCGGACAGTTGCAGGATCACCTCGAGCAGCGTCACGCGCAGGCTCTCGGCGATGCGGATGTCGGCCGCCGACCACGGCTTCGACTGGCCGGCAACGGTTTCCTGCCAGAGCTCGAAGCTCTTGCGCGGCGTCAGGCGCGGACCGTTCGGGCCTTCGTCGTAGGTCTTGTTGGGATCGCCGGCCCAGGTCACCGAACGCAAGACCTCACGCCGGAAGAAGATCAGGCAATCGCGCGGCGTGCGCGAGATCGGGATCGCGAGAAATCCCGCCGCGCGATCCCTAAAGGCCTTGCCCGAGGCATAGATCTTGGCGATTTCGGCGCTGGCACAGATCCGGCCCGGCGAGGTCCGGTTGATGAAGGCGACAAGCTCCTTCACCTCGTCCTCGGTCGGCGTCTCGCCGTCGAGCGTGATCTTGTTGTCGGACCAGATTGCCGCGCCGTCGCAAGCGATCATCCTGCGGAAGTCGCTCACGAAGTCGACGACGGCACGCCGGCTGTGCTCATGCGAAGCGGCGGTCTCGATCAACCGCTCCTGAACCTGGTGAGCGCGCGCCTCATACGCGACGTCACCCTCGCGCTCGCGCCCTTCGACGATCCAGGAGAACATCTGCCCGAACAGCTCGGAT
The DNA here is from genome assembly GCA_023388935.1 of Pseudomonadota bacterium. Classification (GTDB taxonomy): domain Bacteria; phylum Pseudomonadota; class Alphaproteobacteria; order Rhizobiales; family Xanthobacteraceae; genus Bradyrhizobium. The sequence continues at coordinate 12,875 of JAEWFG010000059.1, forward strand.
GCCGTGCGCTTCTCGAACGAGATGTAGCGCGGCGAATATTGGTGGCAGGCGAACAGGCCCCAGAGCTTTCCGTCGCGCAGGATCGACACCGACATCGAGGCGCCGACGCCCATGTTGCGCAAATATTCGATATGGATCGGCGAGACCGAGCGCAGCACGCTCATCGAAAGGTCGAGCAGCCCAGCATTGTGCGTAGCCGTCGACAGCAGCGCGGCCGGCTTCTCGTTGATATCGGCGATGATGCGCAGCCAGTTGCGTTGATAGAGGATGCGGGCCTGCTTGGGGATGTCGGAGGCCGGATAATGCAGCCCGAGGAAACGTTCGAGGCTCGCTTCCGCGGCTTCGGCAATCACCTCGCCCGATCCGTCCGGGTGAAACTGATAGACCATGACCCGGTCGAAGCCGGTCAGCACCTTGAGCTGGCGCGCCGTGTTCGGCCATGCCGCGCGTCTTGCGGATGCGCTCCAGCATCAGGCGGACGAGCTCGCCGGAATTGACGCCGGGCTCGCTGACGCTGGGCTCCGCTTCGATGACGAGATAGACGCCGGAAAAATGGATGGACAGATCGTGGAGCGGCTTGCCCGCCTGGAGTTCGACACCGAACAGGCGCTCGGTCGCGTCCGGACCGCTCAGATGATCGACGCGGCCGCGAATGGTCTCGACGGCGGCTTGCGAGATCACGCCCGACAAGGGTTGCTGAAGCAGATCGGCGGCATCCGTTCCGAGGAAGCTGCCGGCATTGTCCGACGCCATACAGATCGTGAAATCCGACAGCACGGTGAGCAGGAAGCCGAACGTCTGCACGCTGCCGGGAATGTGGATAGGCTCGCGATCGCAATTGGTGAGATTGACCGCCTCGTTCATGCGCGATCCGCCGCTTGCTCGAACGCAGCGAAGGCAGTGCGCGCCGACTCGATCACTTCATCCTCGTCGCACATCTCATCGCTTGCGAGCTTTGCCAGAAAGCTCTGCCAAAGCCGTTGGCCCGTGCCGTGGCTGAGATAAGCGGTGGCCTCGCCGATGCGCGGATCGGCGGCAGAAGCGACCGTCTTCAGCAGGAATTTCGCGCCGAGCCGGGAGCCCTCCAGCACGTACATCGTGCCCAGCATGCCGCTATGCGTCAGCGGCGGCACGGACACCGTGGACTGCACGGAGCTGCCGAGACAGCCGAGGTCAGCCGCAATCACGGCGCGGCGCGATCGCTCCGGCCAGTCCAGAAACATTTTGGCAACACCGGCCTCAACGAGTGCCGTCTCGAGTGGCAGCAGGGCGCCTGCGCTGGCTTGAAGAAAACGACGATAGCCGGAAAAGATGGTGAGATCGAACGCGGAAAGCTGCCCATCGAGCTCCCGGTGCGCAGCCGCAGTCGCGTCCCTCAATCGATCGCGGCGTCCGGAAAAGCTGCGGTCTAAACGTGTTGAACCCTCCGAAGCCCCAGCCAGCATGAAATTCCCAAAAACGCAGGTTGCCGGGCGCACAATCACCCCGGAGAACCGAGGGAACGCCGGCGGAATGCAAAGGTTCCCGCCCACGCCGGAATTGAGAGGAATACGCGGCGGTCTGCCCAAGGCTTCATAGGTCGCAGGGTGGCAAAGCGACTTGTCCGCTATAGCTCGAAGAGCGAAGGCGGAAGCGTGCCCACCATCCCTGTCGTAGCGGGAAAAAATTGGTGGGCACGGCGCTTTACGCCTTTGCCCACCCTTACAAGAGCTTACGCCTTCTGCGCGTCCATCACCTTGCGCACCGCGGGCCGGTCGGACATGCGCTTGAAATGGTCGGCAACCTTCGGCGTGGCGTTGATGTCGACACTGTCGCCTTCGAGCCAGAGCGAAATCGTGTGGAGATAGGGATCGCAGATCGTGAACTGATCACCCATCACCCAGGGTCCCCTGAACATCTTCTGTTCGATCAGGGCAAAGCAGGCGCCCATGGTCTTCGGGACCATCTGCTTCATGTCGGCGAACGAGCTCTCCTCGGTCGCCCAGCGCGCGCCGCGCATCTTGTGCGCATGGTTGATGTGCACGGTCGAGCAGAGGTAGGAGTTGAACGACTGCACCTGGGCGAAGTCGAAGGGATCGTCGAGCGGCGCGAGCTTCGCCTTGGGGAAGGTCTGCGCGATATAGGCGAGCATCGCCGGCGTCTCGGTCAGGACGCCACGATCGGTCACCAGTGCCGGCACGCGGCCCTTCGGGTTGATCGCCAGATATTCCGGGCTGTTCTGCTGGTTGGTCTTGAAGCTCAGCCGTTCGGCCGTGTAGTCGGCGCCGGCCTCCTCCAGGGCCATGTAGGTGGCGAGCGCGCAGGTGCCGGGGGCGTAGTAGAGCTTGAGCATGTCGGACCTCATGGGAAAACTGGAAACTAACGGCTGGCGGCCCCAAGGTCCATAGCACGACGTCCTCTTCGCAGTTGCCCACCGCCGCCCGCCTGTGCCAAGACGCCCGCAATTGGAGGGGTTTGTCATGACCGTACTCATCGCCGGCGGCGGCATCGGCGGACTGACGCTTGCGCTCAGCCTGCATCAGATCGGCGTCCCCGTAAAAGTATTCGAGAGCGTCGCGGAACTGAAGCCGCTCGGCGTCAGCATCAACGTGCTGCCGCATGCAGTGCGCGAGCTGATCGAGCTCGGGCTGATGGACAAGCTGGACGCCAGCGGCGTCCGCACCCGCGAGCTCGCCTATTTCTCCAAGCACGGCAAGCCGATCTGGAGCGAGCCGCGCGGGCTCGAGGCCGGTTACAAATGGCCGCAATTCTCGGTCCATCGCGGCACGCTGCAGCAGCTCCTGCTCGATACCGCGGTCGAGCGGTTGGGGCGTGAGAATATCCTGACCAGCCATCACCTGACCGGATGGAGCGAGACGGGCGACGGCGTGCGCGCCGACTTCATCGACAGGGCGACCGGCAAGGCCGCGGGCACTTACGAAGGCGCGATCCTGATCGCCGCCGACGGCATCCATTCCGCCGCACGAGAAAAGCTCTATCCGAACGAGGGCCCGCCGATCTGGAACGGCCGCATCCTCTGGCGCGGCGTCACGCCGTCGAAGGCCTTCCTCACCGGCCGCACCATGATCATGGCCGGGCACGAGATCCTGAAATTCGTCTGCTATCCGATTTCGAGAGAGCCGGATGCCGCGGGCAACCATTTGATCAACTGGGTCGCCGAGCGCCACATGCCACCGACCTATCAGTGGCGGCGCGAGGACTATAACCGCACCGCGCGACTCGAGGAGTTCCTGCCCTGGTTCGAGAGCTGGCAGTTCGACTGGCTCGACGTGCCCGGCCTGATCAAGAATTGCCCGCACGCCTACGAATATCCGCTGGTCGACCGCGATCCGGTATCGCAATGGACGTTCGGCCGCGTCACGCTGATGGGCGACGCCGCACATCCGATGTACCCGATCGGCTCGAACGGCGCCTCGCAGGCGATCCTCGATGCCCGCGTCATCACCCGCGAGATCCTGGCGCATGGTCCGACGACCGCGGCGCTGCTGGCTTATGAGGCCGAGCGGAGACCCGCGACCACCGACCTCGTCCTGCTCAACCGCAAGAACGGTCCCGAGCAGGTGATGCAGCTCGTCGAGGAGCGCGCGCCCGATGGTTACAAGGTCGTCACCGACGTGCTGTCACAGCAGGAGCTGGAAGACATCGCCGCGAACTACAAGCGCGTCGCGGGATTCCAGGTCGAGGCGCTGAACGCCAAGCCGCCGATCGTGTCGAAGACGGACGCGACGAGAGCGAGCACGTAGAGGGTTTGGTGCCCTTGGACTATCGTTTCAGCGAATGGGGCGCACCGGTCATGGCCCGCTATTGACCGGGGCTCTCCTCCTGCAACTTGACGCCCTCGGTTCGGCTCGGTGATGACCACATCATCATCCCCGGGATGAACCGTCGCGGCGTATGTCGCATCCATAGCGAGGGCCGCTCTTTTCTGGTAAATGCACAAATGCCGGAGCACTCACTTCCTTCGATGATCAGCAGCGGCGCGTCGGGCTTCTCATGATCACCTCGATGAAAACTGAATTCTTTTTCGGGTTCCTGATCGGCTTCGTCACTGGCGTGCTGCTCTGCGTCGGGGTCGTCTTTCTGATAGAACCCAGCCATTTCCCCTGAGAGACGCACACCCGGCAGAGGGCCCGATGACCAGGAGGATCAAATGGTGGGTCGTGATCTGCGTCGCAGCGTTCATCATCGGCATACTGATCGTGATCCATTATTCACTGAGGATCGCCGCCCTGATGGGGTTCGCTCACTAGAATAACGCGACAGGGCGATGTTCGTGCGTGGGCGGACGGCGACGATCGGGCCACATCAACCAGCGTTATTTTTGGGGAAAATGTTCGACGAGCAAGGGAGCCCCCAAATGTACGCCAATATTCTCTTGAGCACGGATGGATCGGATGTCGCGAGAAAAGGCGTTAAGAACGGGATTGCCTTGGCAAAGGCATTGAACGCCAAAGTGACGGTCATCACCGTAACAGAACCGCTGCCGGTCTATTATGGGAACGGACACGCCTCGGGATGGATTCCCTCTGCGGACGAGTTTAATCGCTATGACGCAGCCTGCAAGGAACGTGCGGACAAAGTGCTCGATGAAGCTCGCGTCATGGCCGGGCAGACCGGGATATCCGTAGAACTCTTGCATGTTCCAAATGCGCACCCAGCCACTACGATCATCGAAACAGCAAAGTCCAAAGGCTGCGACTTGATCGTCATGGGCTCTCACGGGCGTCGCGGCCTCAAGAAGCTATTCCTTGGGAGTCAAACATCGGAGGTCCTGGCCGACGGAAGCGTGCCGGTATTGGTGGTGCACTAAAGCGCGATGAGAGAGATCACCGCACCGCCTTCGCCGCTTCGAGCAGCCGCTCGCTCGCGGTTGCCGTCGCGAGCACCGTGCCGTCCTCCGCCGTCAGCTTGCCCTCGACGAAGGCGATGGTTTTGCCGAGCTGGGTCACCCTCGCCTCGCCGATGATCGGTCCGGGTTTTGCGGGACTAAGGAAATTCACGGTCATGCTGATGGTCGTGGTGTAGAGACGGCCTTCGCTCATCACGAGCACCGCTGGCCCCATCGTGTCGTCGAGCATGGCCGAGAGCATGCCGCCCTGGATGAAGCCCGCGGGATTGCAGAACTCCGGCTTGCCCTCAAAGCCGAGCCTGATCCAGCCTTCTTCCGGACGGGCATCGAGCAGCCGCCATCCGAGCAGCTTCGCGCAAGGCGGCATTGGAAAATTGTCGAGCGCGGTCTTGACCATGCGAGCCTCCGTATCGTGCGCTGATAGCGTAGCGCTGCTGCCAACGTGCTGTCAGGAGAGATAGGCCTGATCAAAGATCCAGCGCGTGCGCGATCACCTTGCGCATGACATTGGGCAGCGCCTCGCCGGCAAGGGTCGCGATCGGCACCCAGCGCATGCCCTCGGGCGCGCGGGTGCGGGCTTCGACCTTCGCCGTGTAGACCACGAGCTCCAGCGGAAAATGCGTGAAGACGTGGGTGACCACACCCACCTTCCGCTGCCAGCGTGACAGCGCCTTCAATTCGGGCGCCTGCTTCCTCGCCGTCGCGTCCTCTTGTCCGGCGAGCCAGTCCGAGCCGGGCACCTCCGTCATGCCGCCGAGCAGGCCCTTTTCGGCACGGGTGCGGACGAGAAGCTCATCGCCGCGCGTGACGACGAAGGCCGCACCGCGGCGCAACGTCCCGCTCTTCTTCGGCGCCTTGCGCGGAAACGTTTCCTGCGTTCCCTGCGCGCGTGCCGTGCAATCCTCATTCAGCGGACACAGCGAGCAGGCCGGCTTCTTCGGCGTACAGATCGAGGCGCCCAGATCCATCAGCGCCTGCGCGCTATCGCCGGCGCGAGTGTCGGCAAGAAGCGTCGCCGCCAGTTGCTGGATCAGCGGCTTGGCCTGCGGTAATTCCTCCTCGACGGCGAACAGGCGCGACACCACCCGCTCGATATTGCCGTCGACCGGCATGGTGCGGCGATCGAAGGCGATCGCGGCGATCGCGGCCGCCGTGTAGGGACCGATGCCCGGCAGCGCGCGCAGGCCTTCCTCAGTGTCGGGAAACACCCCGCCATGCTCCCGCGTCACCGCGACCGCGCAGGCATGGAGATTTCGCGCACGCGAATAATAGCCGAGCCCGGCCCACATCCGCAGCACGTCATCCTGCGAGGACCGCCCCAGGGCCGTGACATCCGGCCAGCGCGCGACGAACTTTTCGAAATAGGGGCCGACCGCCTTCACCGTGGTCTGCTGGAGCATGATCTCCGACAGCCAGACGCGGTAAGGATCCGATGCCTCGCCGGGTGCGGCGCGCCAGGGCAATCGGCGTCGGTGGCGGTCGTACCATTGCAGGAGCGCGAGCGGGCGCGCCACACTCTCCAGCAGGCTAGGTGCCGATTTCGCCTTCAAGGCGGATCTGGGGCTCATGAGCTTACTGTAGCGACGTCGCGCGGATCTCTCCACGTCATGCCCGCGCTCGTCGCCGGCATCCACGTCTTTCTTCGCGGACTGCTCGAAGATGGTGAGGCAGACGGAACGCAGTGCTATAAGGCCCCATGTCCAAACCCGGTCCCATCAGCGCCAAGCCGCTGTCGCTGCTGCTCAACGACGTCTTTGCCGAGGCCTATGCCAAGCAGGGCTTTGCCGCGCGCGAGTTGGTGACGCGGTGGGCGCAGATTGCCGGGCCGGAGATCGCAGCCCATGCCGAGCCACTCAAGATGCAGTGGCCGCGCCCGGTGGAGGGCCAGCCGCAGGAGCCGGCGACCCTGGTGCTGCGGGTCGAGGGGCCGATGGCGCTGGAGATCCAGCACTCCGCCGACGTCATCCTGGAACGGGTCAACCGCTTCTTCGGCTGGAGCGCGGTCGGCAAGCTGGCCTTCCGCCAGGCCCCCCTGTCGCGCGCCCGCCGGCCGGTCCGCCCCGGCCCGCCGGACCCCAAATCGGTGGCCAAGGTGGCGGAGAGCCTGGGCGACATCGAAGATGAACAATTGAAGACGGCGCTGGCGCGGCTCGGGGCCGCCATCAAGCGAAATTGAGCCTCATTCCGACGCTAATCTGGACCCGTCCCTGCCGCTCGCCATTGCCTCAAACGACGTTTCGAGCTAGCGACAGGCCGCCCGGGCGGGAACTCGATTAAACCCCTTGGGGCGAAACCACGCCAATTCCGGGAGCCGACCTTGATCATCACCCGCCGCGCCTTCACCACGATGCTGTCGCTGACCGGGCTTGCCGCGCTCGCCGGACTGTCGCCGCTGCGGTTCATCTCCGAGGCCATGATCCCTGAAGCGATGGCGCAGACGGCAGCCGATGTGGCCAAGCCGGTGTCGCTGCCCGACATGGCGCTCGGCCCGAAGGACGCCCCCGTCACCATCACCGAATACGCTTCGATGACTTGCCCGCATTGCGCGGCCTTCAACACGCAGGTGTTTCCCAAGATCAAGTCGGAATACATCGACACCGGCAAGATTCGTTACATCTTCCGCGAGTTCCCGCTCGACATCAAAGCTGCCGCCGGCTCGATGCTGTCGCGCTGCATCGCCGATGGTGATGCGTCGAAATACTTCGCCGTCACCGACATGCTGTTCCGCCAGCAGAACGACTGGGTGACGAAGAACACCACGGAGACCTTGACGCGGATCGGCAAGCAGGCCGGCCTCACCCAGCAGCAGGTCGAGGCCTGTCTGAAGGACCAGGCGCTGCTCGACAAGATCGCCGCCGACCAAAAATATGCCAGCGACGTCTTGAAGGTTGATTCGACGCCGACCTTCTTCATCAACGGCGAGAAGATCAAGGGCGAGGCCTCGTTCGAGGAGTTCGCCAAGAAGATCACCCCGCTGCTGAAGAGCTGATTCTCAGCGCACCAGCCCTGATTCGCATCTCAAAAGCCGTATCATTCCCGTCACAAATCCCTTGGGAAAAGCGGCTTTCGCAGGTTGCCCTCGCGGCGCACCGCAGCCATTGTCCGCCGCATGAGGCGCCTCGCGCGAGTCGCCCGGACAGCGACATTGCCTTCCATGGTATTGTCCCGGCAGGGGGATTCGCGCCTGCCAACAGAGATGCGTGTTTATGAAGATCACCCGCCTGCGCCTTCACGGCTTCAAGTCTTTCGTTGAAGCCACCGACTTCGTCATCGAGCCCGGCCTGACCGGCGTGGTCGGACCCAACGGTTGCGGCAAGTCGAATCTCGTCGAAGCGCTGCGCTGGGCGATGGGTGAGACCTCGTACAAATCGCTGCGCGCCGCCGATATGGACGCGGTGATCTTCGCCGGCTCCGGCAACCGACCGGCACGCAACCACGCCGAAGTGACGATGACGATCGACAACACCGATCGCACCGCGCCTGCGGCGATGAACGACAGCCAGCTTCTCGAAATCTCGCGTCGCATCGAGCGCGAGGCGGGCTCGGTCTATCGCATCAACGGCCGCGACGTGCGCGCCCGCGACGTGCAGATCCTGTTCGCCGACGCCGCCACCGGCGCCCGTTCGCCGGCTCTCGTCCACCAGGGCAAGATCGGCGAGATCATCCAGGCCAAGCCCGAACAGCGCCGCCGCGTGCTGGAAGATGCCGCCGGCGTCGCCGGCCTGCACGCCCGTCGCCACGAGGCCGAATTGCGGCTGAAGGCCGCCGAAACCAACCTCACCCGCGTCGAGGACGTGATCGGTCAGCTCTCCGGGCAGATGGAAGGCCTGAAGAAGCAGGCCCGTCAGGCCGTGCGCTATCGCGAAGTTGCGGCCAAGGTCCGCAAGGCCGAAGCCACGCTGTTCCATCTGCGCTGGATCGGCGCCCATGCCGACGTCAATGAGTCCGGCCAGACCCACGATCTCGCGGTCCGCGAGATGGCCGAGCGCACCCAGCACCAGGCCGAAGCCGCCCGCATCCAGGCGATCCGTGCCGCCGAAATGCCGGCGCTGCGCGATGCGGAAGCCCGCGCTGCCGCCGGGCTCCAGCGCCTGACCAATGCCCGCGAACTGCTCGACCGCGAGGAAGAGCGCGCCAAGGAGCGCGTCGCCGAACTCGAGCGCCGCCTCGCGCAGTTCGAAGGCGACATCTCGCGCGCCCAGCAGCAGACCATGGATGCCGATGTGGCGCTGCAGCGGCTCGACACCGAAGATGCCGAACTGAAGGAAGAGATCAAGTCGCGCGTCGAGAAGCGCTCCGGCGTCGATGAACGCGTTTCTGAAGCCGAAGCGACGCTCACCGAAACCGAGAGCCAGTTCGCCGAGCTCACCACTGCGCTGGCCGATCTCACCGCCAAGCGCAACCAGTTAGAGGCCAACGTCCGCACCCACCGCGACAAGCTTGCCCGGCTCGACCAGGAGATCGCGAATGTCGCAGCCGAAGAGCAGAAGCTTGCCGATGAGGTCGGCGGCTTTGGCGATCTCGACGAGCTGACCGCGACGGTCGAGACCGCGGAACAGACGCTGGCGGCCTCGGAAGCTGCGGCACAGGCGAGCGAATCCGCCCATATCGCCGCGCGCCAGACGCTGGAATCCTCACGCTCACCGCTCGTCGAGGCCGACAAGCGCGTGCAACGGCTCGAGACCGAAGCGCGCACGATCTCCAAGATCGTCAATGGCGAGACCAAGAATCTGTGGCCGCCGATCATCGACGGCATCACCGTCGACAAGGGTTTTGAAAAGGCGATCGGCGCCGCGCTCGGCGACGATCTCGATGCGCCGGTCGATCCGTCGGCGCCGATGCGCTGGACCAATGCCGGCGCCGTCACCGACGGCGATCCGGAGCTGCCCGAGGGCGTCGTGCCGCTCGCCAACCACGTCCAGGCGCCGGCCGAACTGGCGCGCCGCCTGGCGCAGATCGGCGTGGTGCCGCGCGAGCGCGGCGCGGAGCTGGTCTCGCAACTCAAGACCGGCCAGCGGCTGGTCTCGCCCGAGGGCGACGTCTGGCGCTGGGACGGCTTCGTCGCGGCCGCTCACGCACCGACCGGTGCGGCACGGCGGCTTGCCGAGCGCGCCCGCCTCGTCGACATCGAGAACGAGCTGGAGCAGGCCCGCATCGACGCGCAGATCAAGCGCCAGGCGCTGGAGAATGCCGAGTCCGAGCTGCAGATGGCCGCGAGCACCGAGGGCTCCAGCCGCGAAGCCTGGCGTGCGGCGCAGCGCGAGCTCAACGTCGCGCGCGAGCGCCATGCCACGGCCGAGCGCGAGATCAATCGTCACGCCGCCCGCAAATCGGCGCTGATCGAAGCGCACAGCCGCCTCGCCGCCGACCGCGCCGAGGCCGAGGCCGCATACGAATACGCCGAGGCCGGGATCACCGAGCTGCCGTCGAGCGAAGATACCGAGACCCGTCTCGCCGCGGTCCGCAGCGACATCGAAGGCCATCGCCGCATGGCCGCCCAGGTCCGCGCCGAGGCGCAGGCGCTGGCGCGCGAAGCCGAGCTCGCCGATCGCCGCGTGCAGGCGATTCTGGCCGAACGCACCGAGTGGCAGAACCGCAAGGAGAGCGCGGCCTCCCATATCGACACCATCCAGGCCCGCATCACCGAAGTCTCGATCGAGCGCAGCGATCTTGAAAACGCGCCGCAAGTGTTCGCCGAGAAGCGCAGCGCGCTGATCACCGAGATCGAATACGCGGAGAACGACCGCCGCGTCGCCGCCGACGCGCTCGCCACCGCCGAAACCCTGATGGCGGAAACCGATCGCGCTGCGAAGCTAACGCTCGAAGCACTCTCCAGCTCCCGCGAGGCCACCGCCCGTGCCGAGGAGCGCATGGAGGGCGCGCGGCGCCGGCTCGAAGACATCGAGCGCGAGATCCGCGACATGCTGGAAGTCGAGCCGCAGGCCGTTGCCGGCCTTGCCGAGATCGAGCCCGGCGCCGAACTGCCGCCGCTGCACGACATCGAGGAAGACCTCGAAAAGATGCGCCGCGACCGCGAGCGCCTGGGCGCGGTGAACCTGCGCGCCGAGGAAGAGCTGCGCGAGGTCGAGACCCAGCACACGGGTCTGGTCACCGAGCGCGACGATCTCGTCGAGGCCATCAAGCGGCTGCGCCAGGGCATCCAGAGCCTCAACAAGGAGGCGCGCGAGCGGCTCCTGACCTCGTTCGAGGTCGTCAACAACCACTTCAAGCGCCTGTTCGTCGAGCTGTTCGGCGGCGGCGAAGCCGCGCTGCATCTGATCGAGAGCGACGACCCGCTGGAAGCCGGCCTCGAGATCATCGCCAAGCCCCCGGGCAAGAAGCCGCAGACGCTGTCGCTGCTCTCGGGCGGCGAGCAGGCGCTGACGGCGATGGCGCTGATCTTCGCGGTGTTCCTCACCAACCCGTCGCCGATCTGCGTGCTGGACGAAGTCGACGCACCGCTCGACGACCACAACGTCGAGCGCTACTGCAACCTCCTGCACGAGATGACCGGCTCGACCGACACGCGCTTCATCATCATCACGCACAACCCGATCACGATGGCGCGGATGAACCGCCTGTTCGGCGTCACCATGGCCGAGCGCGGCGTCTCGCAACTCGTGTCGGTGAGCCTGGCAGAGGCGGTGGACATTCTCGACCAGAACGTGGCTTGAGGCCGCGCGCGTCCGACAACCATTGACGTCATCATCCGCCTTGTGCGCAATTGCGCACTGGAGCGGATGATCCAGTACACCGCGGCTTCTCGGTTGACGGCACTGTCTCGGAGTACTGGATGCCCCGCCTGCGCGGGGCATGACGACGGATGATGATCGCCCCAACCCTGCCCGCTGAACTGAAGGCCGCCCTCGACGCCAAGCTCCAGGGCTTTTCGCGCACCGACGCCGCACGGCGGTCGTCGCAGATATCGAACACCTATCGCGCAGGCGGCGGCTCCGGCGCGATCAAGTCCGAGGCCGATGCGCTCGCCTATGCGCTCGCGCGCATGCCGGCGACCTACGCCGCCGTCGCCGCGAGCCTGAATGCGCTGACCGGGATCGCACCGGATCTCGCCCCGGAAAGCCTGCTCGACGTCGGCGCGGGCCCGGGCACTGCGAGCTGGGCCGCCGCGGAAGCGTTTCCGTCGCTGCAGGATTTCACCCTGCTCGATGCCAACGGCACCCTCAGCCGGCTTGCGCTCGAACTGGCGCACGACAGCTCGCGTCTGGCGGAATGCCGCTATCTGCCGGGCGATGCCGGCGCGAACCTCGCGGAAGTCTCGCAAGCCGATCTCGTCGTTGCGAGCTACGTCATCGGCGAGCTCAGCGAAGGCGATCAGCGTAAACTCGCGCAGACGATGTGGGCGAAAGCCCGTCATGCGCTGGTCGTGATCGAGCCCGGCACGCCCGCTGGCTATTCACGCATCCTCGCGCTGCGCCAGCAGCTGATCGCGGCTGGCGCTTTCGTCGCGGCGCCCTGCCCGCACGAAAGGCCCTGCCCGCTCACAGCGCCCGACTGGTGCCATTTCTCCCAGCGCCTGCCGCGCTCCCAGGCGCACCGCCAGATCAAGGGCGCCGAGGTGCCGTTCGAGGACGAGCGCTTCATCTATGTCGCGCTGACCCGCACGCCGCCCGAGAGCCGCGCGGTGCGCGTGCTGGCGCCGCCGGATGTCGGCAAGGCCGAGATCACGGCAACGCTCTGCACCGGGGGCGGTGTCGCCATCGCCAAAGTGCCACGGCGGGACAAGGCCGCGTATGCCAGCGCCCGGCGCTGGCGCTGGGGCGATGCCGTCATATCCGAAAGTTAACCTCGTTCGGCGCTTTTGCCTTGAACTTGGATGGTTCCTCATCCGACCAAGCCTTACCTCCCCTCTGCGCCGGGGCTCTCGCCCTGCGTCAATTTGGTCTAGGCTGCGCCCACCTTCTTCCCCCACCAGGAGTTCTCCATGTCGACCGGCTGGATCGTTCTCGGCGTTATCGTCGTCCTCGTGCTGTTCGCCTTCAGCGCCTACAACCGCCTGGTGGCGCTGAGCCAGCGCGTCGGCCAGGCCTTTGCCGATATCGACGTGCAGCTCAAGCAGCGCCATGACCTGATCCCGAACCTGGTCGAGACGGTGAAGGGCTATGCCTCGCATGAGCGCGGCACGCTCGATGACGTCATCAAGGCGCGCAATTCGGCGATGTCGGCGCAGGGACCGGCACAGGTGTCCGCCGCCGAGAACCAGCTCTCCGGCGCACTAGGCCGCCTGATCGCGCTGTCGGAGGCCTATCCCGACCTCAAGGCCAACGCCAACTTCCAGCAGCTTGCGAGCGAGCTCTCCGACCTCGAGAACAAGATCGCGGCGAGCCGCCGCTTCTTCAACAACGCGGTCCAGGAATACAACACCGGCATCCAGCAGATGCCCGCAGCCTTGTTCGCCGGCATGTTCGGCTTCACCAGGAAGGAGTTCTTCGATCTCGGCGCGAGCCGCACCGAGGTCGAGACGACGCCGCAGGTGAAGTTCTGATTTGAGCCGATAGGCCGGCAGGGCATCGCGTCATGGCCGCGTATGGTCTCTACACGCATATCGCCTCGAACAAGTTTCGTTCGATGCTGCTGCTCGCCGGCCTCTTCGTGCTGGTCTACGTGCTGGTTTATGCCGGCGCGCTGGTCGCCGAGGTCGTCATCAACGGCAACGAGACCGTCGTCTACTATCTGAGCCGTGCCTTCGCCGACCTGCTCAAAGCCGCTCCCTTCGCGACGATCGCGGCGGCCCTCTGGATCGTGATCGCCTATTTCTTCCACCAGTCGATGATCGATGCGGTGACCGGCGGTCGCGACGTCACCCGGCAGGAAGAGCCGCGGCTCTATAATCTGCTCGAAAATCTCTGCATCTCGCGTGGCATCAGGATGCCGAAGCTCAAGATCATGGAGAGCCCGGCGCTGAACGCGTTCGCGACCGGCCTCAATCCGCGGCAATATTCGATCACCGTCACCACGGGCCTCCTCAATGCGCTGAACGACAAGGAGATCGAGGCGGTGCTGGGCCACGAGCTGACCCACATCAGGAACGGCGACGTGCAGCTCATGGTGGTCGCCGTCATCATCGCCGGCGTGGTCGGCTTCTTCGGCGAATTGTTCTTCCGCCTGTTCACGAGCTCCAACTGGAGCTCCGGCTCCGGCGGCTCATGGTTGCCGAGCTCCTCCTCGTCGTCACGATCGTCCTCGTCATCCAGCGACAGCAAGAGTTCCGGCGGCGGCGCGGTGATCGTCATCATCATCGCGGTCGTGCTGATCGTGATGGCGTGGCTGTTGTCGCAGGTGGTGAAGCTCGCGCTGTCGCGGTCGCGCGAATACCTCGCCGACGCAGGCTCAGTCGAACTGACGAAAAACCCTGATGCCATGATTTCGGCGCTGCGCAAGATCGAGAATCGCGGCGAACTGCCGGGCGCGACCTCGGCGGTGATGGAGCTCTGCGTCGACAATCCCCGCGAGGGTTTTGCCGACCTGTTTGCCACCCACCCTTCGGTGCAGTCCCGGGTCGACGCGCTGGTCAAATTCGCCGGTGGCCATGATCCCGGCCTGCTGCCGACGCCGACCGAGGAGACGGAAGAGCCGGACCAGCAGGACGCCCCAGCGCCGCTGCCGCAGGGCCCATGGAACGACGCCGGGAAACCGGCCAATCCGGCCCCCGAACCGAGCCCCGCCCGGACCTCGGCTGGCACCCCGATGGGCAATCCCATTGGGAATCCTATAGGCAATCCTATGGGTCCTTGGGGCCGCCATTGAGGCATGATTTGCCGCCACCTGAGGCGGGCATCGCGGCAATTGAGAAAAACTCCGGGAATTGCCGCATGCGGGGACCGAGGATTTGAATTCTCCCTTGTTTCTGCCATGTTCGCGCCCAACAGCAGACTTGGGACATCGATTTGGGGCCCGGCCGATTGCAAGGCGCAATCGGAGGGCGCGTTAGGGGACAGAAATGGCAAAGCCGGCAGTGGTTGTGGTAGGCGCGGACAAGGGTGGGGTTGGCAAGACTACGGTTTCGCGCACCCTGCTCGATTATTTTTCCGCCAACAACGTGCCGACGCGTGCCTTCGACACGGAGTCGCCGCGCGGAACCCTGAAGCGCTTCCACCCCGACATCACCGAGATCGTCGATATGACGACGACGGCCGATCAGATGAAGATCTTCGACACGCTCAATGCGGTGAGCCCGTCGGTGACCGTAATCGACGTTCGCGCCGGCCTGCTCTCACCGGCGCTCGCCTCGCTGCGCGACATCGGCTTCCTCGACGCGGCCAAGGCCGGCCAGATCACCTTCGCGGTGTTCCACATCCTCGGTCCCTCGATCGCCTCGCTGGAGGAGATCGCCGAGACCGCGGGCTACATGACCGGCGCAAAATATTTCCTGGTGAAGAACTTCATCAACGACACCCAGTTCTTCCAGTGGGACCAGGCGACCTACAATTCCTACTTCCACCGCATCAAGGACGCGACCGAGCTGACCATCCCGAAGCTCAACGAAATGGCCTACGAGCAGGTCGAGGTATCATCTGTCCCGTTCCTGAAATTCGTCGCCAACAAGGGCATCAAGGACGAAGCCGCGAACTATTCGTTCGTGCTGCGCGGTTATGTCCGGCACTGGCTCGCGAATGTCTGGAGCGAATACGACCGCATCCGGCTGACCGACATCGTCGGCGCCAAGCCCACCGTCCGCAGCAACGAAAAATAGTTGCGAGCGACGTGCGGATACGGCTGGATTGGGCGGTGAGTTCGCTCAGATAATCGTTCGTGATGCCCGCAACACCCGTCTACATCATCTGCTCGCCCCGCCCGCAGGTCGGCAAGACCCTGCTGGCGCGGCTGTTGAGCGAATTCCTGCTGCTCAAGAACGGCGACGTCACGGCCTTCGACGTCAATGTGAAGGAGCCGTCGCTGCTCGACTATCTGCCTGGTCTCACGGAGACCGCAGACGTGATCGACACCTATGGCAAGATGCAGCTGATGGACCGCGTCATCATCGATGATGGGCTTGCCAAGGTCATTGACCTCGGTTTCCACGCCTTCGACGAGTTCTTCAAGATGACCGACGAGATCGGCCTGTTGAAAGAGGCCGCGCGCCGGCATGTCGTGCCGATGATCCTGTTCGTTGCCGACACCGACCGCGCCTCTGCCCGCGCCTATCAGATGCTGCGCGGGCAGATTCCGCGGATCAACCTGATCACGGTGGACAACGAATATGTCGTGCGAGGCGAGCTGCCGCCGGCGATGGCCGCTGGACGGGTGTTCCGCTTGCCGGCGCTGCCAGGCTTCCTGAAGACCTATATCGACCGGCTGAACTTCTCCTTCACCGGCTATTTGCGCCAGGAGAAGGACGCCTCGACCGAGCTGCACCAGTGGACCCGGCGCAATTATTTCGCCTTTCGGGAACTGGAGCTCAGCTTGATCCTGCAATCATCCTGAAATATTTTACCCGGATAATATTGACGCATCACCGGCCTGCCGTTACTGAATTTGCGCAGCAGCGTCTCACAGCATGGCCCTCCCCGTGACCATCGACCGGAAAGCAGCGATCGCCGCCTACAAGGAGCGGAAGACCATTGCCGGCATCTACGTGGTCCGCTGCGAGGCGTCGGGCGAGGCCTGGGTCGGCCAGGCGCCGAACCTGGAGACAATCCAGAACCGGATCTGGTTTTCGCTCCGGCAAGGCAGCCACACCTGCCGCACTCTCCAGGCCGCCTGGAACGCGCATGGCGAGGCGGGCCTGACGTTTGCCGAATGCGAGCGTCTGGAGGATGAGGAGACCGCCTATGTCAGGAACGCGCTCCTCAAGGAGCGCGCGCTGTATTGGCGGGCGGAGTTGAAAGCCGAGGCGATCTGACGATCCCTACGGCCCTTAATGCCCTTCGAACGTCATCAGCGTGCGTACCGGCACGTCCATGGCGCGCAGCTTGGCGGCGCCGCCGAGATCAGGGAGGTCGATGATGAAGCAGGCTGCGACGACGTTGGCGCCGATCTGCCGCAGCAGCTTCACCGCGCCTTCCGCGGTGCCGCCGGTAGCAATAAGATCGTCGACCAGGATCACGCGCTCGCCGGGCTGGATGGCATCGACATGCATCTCCATCTCGTCGATGCCGTATTCCAGCGAATAGGCGATGCGCACCGTGGTGTGCGGCAGCTTGCCCTTTTTCCGGATCGGCACGAAACCGGCCGAGAGCTGGTGCGCCACCGCGCCGCCGATGATGAAGCCGCGCGCCTCCATGCCGGCGACTTTGTCGATCTTGTTGCCGGCCCATGGGTTGACGAGTTCGTCCACCGCGCGGCGGAACGCGCGCGCATCCGCGAGCAAGGTGGTGATGTCGCGAAACATGATCCCCGGCTTGGGATAGTCGGCGATGGTGCGGACGCTCGCCTTCAGATCGTGGTCAAAGGTCATTTGTGTCTCACTTTGGGTTTATCCGCCGTCATTGCGAGCGAAGCGAAGCAATCCAGACCCTCTACGAGGAGACGGTCTGAATTGCATCGTCGCTTCGCTCCTCGCAATGACAGCATTTACTTTGCGCCCGCATCGAGCCGGAACGCGTTTTCGACAATCTTCAAGCCCACCTCGTTGCCGAGCGACATCAGCGATTCCGGATGGAACTGCACGCCGGCGACCGGCAGCGTCTTGTGCTCCAGCGCCATGGCAACGCCGTCCTCGGTGCTCGCGGTGACGGACAAGACCTCCGGCATGCTGTCGCGCTCGACATAGAGCGAATGATAGCGGCCGATGACGATCTCGTTCGGCAGGTTGCGCATCAAGCGCCCGCCCCGCACCTGCACCCGCGAGGGCCGGCCGTGGGCGGGATGCGTGAGTTGCCCGAGCTCGCCACCAAAATATTCGCCGATCGCCTGCACGCCGAGGCAGACGCCGAACACCGGCAACTTCTTCTCCAGCGCCGCATCAATCGTCTTCTTGATCCCGAAATCCTCAGGGCGACCGGGGCCCGGCGACAGCACCAGCAAATCCCACCTCTTCTGCCTGAGCATGTCGAGCGCATGCACATGGCGGACCACGGTGACGTCGGCGCCGACCTGGCGGAAATAGTCGGCGAGCATGTGCACGAAGCTGTCGTCGTGATCGATCAGCAGCACCTGCTTGCCCGAGCCGGTGGCGTCAGGCGCAAAGGTCGAGAGCGGCTTCGGGGGATCGCCACGCAGCGCCTGGAACAGCGCCGCGGCCTTGACCTGGCACTCGCGGTCTTCTGCGGCCGGATCCGAGTCGAACAGGCAGGTTGCACCGACACGCACCTCCGCGAGTCCATCTTTCATGCGGATGGTACGGATGGTGAGGCCGGTGTTGATGCTGCCGTCGAAATTCACGGCGCCGATCGCGCCGGCATACCAGCGCCGCGGCGAGCGTTCGTGATCCTCGACGAACTGCATCGCCCAGAGTTTGGGCGCGCCGGTGACGGTGACGGCCCAGGCGTGGGTGAGGAAGGCGTCGAGCGCGTCGAAGCCGGGGCGCAGCATGCCCTCGACGTGGTCGACGGTGTGGAACAGCTTCGAGTAGGTCTCGATCTGGCGCCGCGCCAGTACCTTGATGGTGCCGGGGACGCAGACCCGCGCCTTGTCGTTGCGATCGACGTCGGTGCACATGTTGAGCTCGAACTCGTCCTTCTCCGAGTTCAGGAGCTGGCGGATCTGCTCGGCGTCGCCGATCGCATCGGTGCCGCGCGCGATCGTGCCGGAGATCGGGCAGGTCTCGACGCGGCGTCCGTCCGAGCGCACGAACATTTCCGGCGATGCGGAGACGAGAAACTCGCCCTCGCCGAGATTCATCAGCGCACCGTAGGGCGATGGATTGATGACGCAGAGCCGCTGGAAGACTTCGGCCGGCGAGCGGTCACAGGGCTCGGCAAAGAGCTGCCCCGGCACGGCTTCGAAGAGATCGCCGCGTGCAAAGGCGGCGCGCGCGGTCTCCACCGTCGCCTGATATTCGCCGGGCGCATGATCGGCAAAACCCTGCCGCGGCGTCTTGAGGTACGGGCTCTCAGCCGTCTCGTGCGGCAGGCCTGCGGTGGACTTGCCCTTCCACGCGAAATCGTAGGTCAGCACCACGCCGCGGCCGGTGGCGCGGTCATAGGCCAGCAGGCGATCGGGGACGTAGAGAACGATGTCGCGCTGGTCCTGCTCGCGCGTGCGTTTCTGTACGAGATCCTCGATCTGGAACACGAGATCGTAGGCGAAAGCACCGAACAGGCCGAGCAGCCCGTCGTCATTGGCGGAGCAAGCGGCGACGAGATCACGCACCAGCGACATCACGCTGGCGCGGCGGGTGCGCTGATCCTCCTCGACCGGCGCATCGCCGCGGATGATGTGGCCGGACAGGCGCGAAACGGTCTTCTCGGAGACAACCACGCTAGGCTCGCGCAAGACGTCGGCGAGGAAGGCGATCAGCACCTGCCCGCGTTCGTTGAGCGCTTCCAGCTTGAAATTGACGCCAACGGTCTCGAGCTTGAGCGGCGGATCGGAGAAGCCGAGGTCAAAGCTCTCGTAGCGGCCGGGTACAGTCGTGCCTGAGGACAGCACCACGCCGCGGCGGCGGTCGAGCAGGTTGACGAGATCGTCGAGCCGGTTGGCGCCGCCGGTGAACTGCTCCGCCACGCGCGTGATCGCAAGGCCGGCGCGGGTCACGTAATCGCTTCTGGCCGGGAGGGCAAAGACTATCCTGTTCATGGGGTCCTCTTACGAAACTTGTCGAGGGAACGCCACACAGGACAAACGATCAGGCCGCCGCACTGCGTTGGCGACCTCAGACGATTTGGGAAAGGAAAATCGCACCGGCCACCTCTCAGGAGGTGCGCCACCAAAGACGGGTTGGGCGGACGGCAGTGCTCATGGCCGGATACTCACCATGGCACGGGGGTGGCGTCAAGGGCACGCCCGTGCGGTAGCCCGGACGGAGCGGAAGCGCAATCCGGGCTATGGCTACGAGTTAACTACCCCAGATGCCTCCGGAAAAACTCCGTCGCGCGGCCCCAGGCGAGTTCGGCGGCTTCGCGGTCGTGCACGGCCTGGCGCTGCTCGTTGACGAAGGCGTGCTCGGCGTCATAGCGGAACAGCTCGAGCGACTTCCCGGCAGCCTTCATGCCGTTTTCGAAGGCATCGACCACCTGCGACGTGCACCAGTCGTCCTTGTTGGCGAAATGGGCCTGGAGCGGGATCTTGACGTCGGCGGGCTTGGCCGCCTGCTCCGGCGGAATGCCGTAGAACACGACGCCGGCCGCGAGCTCCGGGATCTTGGTCGCGCCGATGATTGTCACGGCGCCGCCGAGGCAGAAGCCGGTCAGGCCGACCTTGGCTCCGTTGCGCGACAGGAATTGCGCGGCGCCGCGCACCGTCTGCGTGGTGGCATCCATGAAGTCGAGTGAGTTCATCTCTTTGCCGGCCGCATCCGTGTCGTGATACGGCACGACCTTGCCCTTGTAGAGATCTGGCGCGAGCGCATCGAAACCAGCGAGCGCAAAGCGGTCGCACAGCCCCTTGATCTGGTCCTGCAGACCCCACCATTCCTGAATCACGACCACGCCCGGCGCGTTGCCACGCGCGGCGTTGGCGAGATAGCCCGATGCGTCCTTGCCGTCGGGGCGCTTGAAGGTGATGGCGGTTCCCATGTTGTCCTCCGATGAGTTTCTGGGGGGGAGCGGTTGGAGGTATTTTGGACGCTGAGAGCGCGCGGCGCAATCCACCCTCACGTCATTCCGGGGCGCGCATAGCGCGAACCCGGAATCCATTAGGCAGCTGAGTTGGTGGATGAATGGATTCCGGGCTCGATCCTACGCATCGTCCCGGAATGACCAACCCAACAAAAAAGCCCCCTTTCGGGGACTTCTTCATTTCTTGTCTCGCCTCAAGCCGCTTAGTGGGCGTCGGCCCACACCTTCTTCTTCGTGAAGTACATCAGGCCGGCGAAGATGATCAGGAAGACGAACACCTGGAAGCCGAGGCGTTTGCGCGCCTCCATGTGCGGTTCGGCGGTCCACATCAGGAACGTGGTGACGTCCTTGGAATACTGCGCGACCGTGGTCGGCGAGCCGTCATCATAGGTCACCTGGCCGTCGCTGAGCGGCTTCGGCATCTTGATGGCGTGGCCCGGGAAGTACCTGTTGTAGTAGGAGCCCTCCGGGATGGTCACGCCCTCCGGCACCTTGTCTTCAAACCCCTGGAGGATCGCGTCGACGTAGTCCGGGCCCTGCTCCTGGTACTGGGTGAAGAAGTCGAAGATGAACCAGGGGAAGCCGCGCCCGTAGGAGCGGGCCTTGGTGATCAGCGACAGATCGGGAGGCGCGGCGCCACCGTTCGCCGCACGGGCAGCCTGCTCGTTCGGGAATGGCGAGGGGAAGTAGTCGGCTGCCCGGCCCGGGCGCTCGAACATGTCGCCCGCGTCGTTCGGACCGTCCTTGATCTTGTAGTCGGAGGCGAAGGCCGCCACCTGAGCGAGCGAATAGCCGGGGCCGCCGGGGTCGCCGAGATTGCGGAAGGCGATGAAGGACAGCCCGTGGCAGTTGGCGCAGACTTCCTTGTAGACCTTCAGGCCGCGCTGGAGCGCGCCGCGATCGAACTTGCCGAAGGGACCGGCAAACGACCATTTGTTACCCGGCGGCGTGTCGCTGCCCTCGGAGGCGCGTGCATCCTGCAAGCTGCCGAGGAACAGCGCACCTGCGGCGACGAGCGCGACGGCCACGGATGCCACCGCCTTGCCGCCCCTAGTCAGGATCGCCTCCGAGATCGAGTTCGGCACCGGCCGCGGCGTCTCGATGCGCGAGAGCAGCGGCAGCACGATCAGGAAGTAGGCGAAGTAGCAGACCGTCAGGACCCGGCCGGCGATCACATAGATGCCCTCCGGCGGCTGCGCGCCGAGATAGCCGAGCAGGATGCAGACCACGACGAAGATCCAGAAGAACTGCTTGGCCAGCGGCCGATACTTCGACGATCTCGTCTTTGCGCTGTCGAGCCAGGGCAGGAAGCACAGGATGAGGATCGCCGAGAACATCGCGATGACGCCCGCGAGCTTGTTCGGGATCGAGCGCAGGATCGCGTAGAACGGCAGGTAGTACCATTCCGGCACGATGTGCGGCGGAGTCACGCCCGGGTTCGCCGGGATGTAGTTGTCGGCGTCGCCGAGATAGTTCGGCATGTAGAAGATGAACCAGGCGAAGAGGAGCATGAAGCAGGCGACGCCGAACATGTCCTTGATGGTCGCATGCGGCGTGAACGGCACCGTGTCCTTCTCCGACTTCGGCTCGACGCCGTCAGGATTGTTCTGACCGGCGACATGCAGCGCCCAGACGTGGAGCACCACGACGCCCGCGATCAGGAACGGCAGCAGGTAGTGCAGCGAGAAGAAGCGGTTCAGCGTCGGGTTGCCGACCGAATAGCCGCCCCACAGCAGGGTCACGATGCTCTCGCCGAAATAGGGAATGGCTGAGAACAAATTGGTGATGACGGTGGCGCCCCAGAAGCTCATCTGGCCCCACGGCAGCACGTAGCCCATGAAGCCGGTCGCCATCATCAGGAGGTAGATGATGACGCCAAGGATCCACAGCACCTCGCGCGGCTCCTTGTAGGAGCCGTAGTAGAGACCGCGCAGCATGTGGACGTAGACCGCGAAGAAGAACATCGACGCGCCGCTGGCATGCATGTTGCGCAGCAGCCAGCCGTAGTTGACGTCACGGACGATCAGTTCGACCGACTTGAAGGCAAGATCGGCATGCGGCGTATAGTGCATCGCCAGGATCACGCCGGTCAGGATCTGCATCCCGAGCATGAAGGAGAGAATGGCGCCGAAGGTCCACCAGTAGTTCAGGTTGCGCGGGGTGGGATAGGCGACGAAGGAGGAGTGCATGAGACCAAAGATCGGCAGTCGCCGCTCGATCCACTGCAGTGCCGGATTGCTCGGCTGGTAGTCGGATGGTCCGCTCATGATGCGATCCTGAGGAAATAAAACGACGAGACGGCGCGAAGCTTCGGACGAAGGTCCGAGGCTCAGCCGATCTGGATTTTGGTGTCGGAAACGAACTGGTACGGCGGCACCGTCAGGTTCGCGGGCGCCGGTCCCTGGCGGATGCGGCCGGACGAATCGTACTGCGAGCCATGGCAGGGGCAGAAGAACCCGTCGTAATTGCCCTCATGAGCGATCGGGATGCAGCCGAGATGGGTGCAGATGCCGATCACGACCAGCCACTGCTCGTGGCCGGCCTTGACCCGGGCCTCGTCGCTCTGCGGATCGGGCAGGCTCGCCACGTTGACGGCGCGCGCTTCGTCGATCTGCTTCTTGGTGCGGTGGCTGACGTAGATCGGCTTGCCGCGCCAGAACACCTTGATGTCCTGCCCCTCGGCGATGGGGCTGAGATCGACCTCGATCGGCGCACCGGCGGCGATGGTCGAAGCATCCGGATTCATTTGAGAGATAAAGGGCCAGAGCGCAGCCGCGCCCCCTACTGCTGCAGCTGCCCCCGTTGCAACGAATAAGAAATCACGGCGTGTCGGATGCTCCGCCGAAGACGCTGTCGTCACGATTCCAACCCTTTCTTCTTGTGCTACCGGTGGAACCGCTCCGGGGGGCGCCCAAAGGTCCCCGGAAAGGCTGCCGGCGCCCGCGGCCCCCCGCGGCGGCAGAACTTTGCTTGTTCACGCCGAAACGGGTGAAACAGCAGTCCAGAATCGTTCTATTGGCACCCTTGCCGGGCGAGCGCAAGCCCGCTATCGGCGCGGGAGCGTGCAATGCACGAATTCCCGGGCGAGCGATGTTTTATTGAGACATTTCCGGCCCGCATTGACCCCGGCACAGCCCATGCAGATAGCGCTTTTCCAACCCGACATCGCTCAGAACACCGGCACGATTCTCCGGCTCTGCGCCTGCCTGGGCATGGCCGCCCATATCATCGAACCGGCGGGCTTCCCCGTATCCGACCGCCTGTTCCGCCGGGCGGGAATGGATTATCTGGACCATGTCAGCCTCACCCGCCACGACTCCTGGTCGAAATTCGAGGACTGGCGGGCGGCACAGGGCTACCGCCTGCTGCTGTTCACCACCAAAGCTGCCACCGACTACCGCGATTTCCGTTACCAGACGTCGGACATCCTGCTATTTGGGCGCGAGAGCGCGGGCGTCACCGACGCGGTGGTCGCGGCCGCGAATGCGCGGCTGGTGATCCCGATCGCGCCGGGGCTGCGGTCGCTCAATGTGGCGATGACCGCGGCGATGGCCGCAGGCGAAGCGCTACGGCAGATCCGGAACCCGCAAGTTTGATACGTTGAGGAGAGAAGGTTGAGTTACGCCGTCAAGGAAATCTTCCTGACCTTGCAAGGCGAAGGCGCCCATGCCGGGCGCGCGTCCGTGTTCTGCCGGTTTGCCGGATGCAACCTCTGGAGCGGCCGGGAGGCCGATCGCGCGGACGCGACCTGCAAATTCTGCGACACGGATTTCGTCGGGACCGATGGCACGCTCGGTGGACGCTACGCCTCGGCCGCGGAACTCGCCGACACCATCGCGGCGCAATGGACTGCAGCGTCCGACAACCGCTACGTGGTGCTCACCGGCGGCGAGCCGCTGCTGCAGGTCGATGCCGCGCTGATCGAGGCGCTCCATGCCCGCGGCTTCGAGATCGGCGTCGAGACCAACGGGACAATGGCTGCGCCCGCGGGGCTCGACTGGATCTGCGTCAGCCCCAAGGGCGGCAGCGAACTGGTGCTGCGCCGCGGCCACGAACTGAAGCTGGTCTATCCGCAGGCGCTCGCTGCGCCCGAG
Source organism: Pseudomonadota bacterium (assembly GCA_023388935.1). GTDB lineage: Bacteria > Pseudomonadota > Alphaproteobacteria > Rhizobiales > Xanthobacteraceae > Bradyrhizobium. The sequence goes on from JAEWFG010000059.1 coordinate 37,495, forward strand.
GCCTTCGAGGATCTCGCCTTCGAGCGCTTCTCGCTCCAGCCGATGGACGGACCAGAGATTGCCGAGAACACCGCGCGCGCGATCGACTATTGCCTGCGCCATCCGCAATGGCGGCTCAGCGTGCAGACGCATAAGTCGCTCGGCATCAGATAGGATTGGTTTTCGAACAGATGTGGGAATTGACGAAATCATTCCGCTTCGAGGCGGCGCACTCACTGTCGGGAACGACGTTCGGCGCGGCGAGCGAAGAAATTCACGGCCACTCCTTCCGCGCCGAAGTGACCTTGCGCGGCACGCCCGATCCCAAGACCGGCATGGTGGTCGATCTCGGCCTCGTCCAGCGCGCGATCGAGGACGTGCGGCTGACGCTGGACCACAAGTTCCTCAACAAGATCGAGGCGCTGGGCACGCCGACGCTGGAAAACCTCTCGCGCTTCGTCTGGGAGCGGCTGCAGCATATCGGCAAGCTCACACGCGTCAGCATCCACCGCGACAGTTGCAATGAGAGCTGCACCTATTACGGTCCGCAAGGCTGACGGAATGGCATCCACGATGGACCTGAGCCTGATCGAAAACCGCAAGACCCGCGCCCGCGCCTGGTTCGAAGCCTTGCGCGACGATATCTGCGCGAGCTTCGAACGGTTGGAGGACGACGCGCCCCAAGGCCTCTACCCAGGCGAGGCCGGCCGCTTCGTGCGCACGCCCTGGCAACGCACCGACCACAGCGGCGCGCCCGGCGGTGGCGGCGTGATGTCGATCATGCACGGACGGCTGTTCGAGAAGGTCGGCGTGCATTGCTCGACCGTGCACGGCGAATTCGCTCCCGAGTTTCGCGCGCAGATTCCCGGCGCGGCCGAAGATCCTCGGTTCTGGGCCTCCGGCATCTCGCTGATCGCCCATATGCGCAACCCGCACGTGCCGGCCGTGCACATGAACACGCGCTTCGTCGTCACCACCAAGGCCTGGTTCGGCGGCGGCGCCGATCTCACGCCGGTGCTCGACCGCCGGCGCACGCAGGACGATGCCGACACCATCGCCTTCCACGCCGCCATGAAGGACGCATGCACGGGGCCGAACGGCGCTGCCGATTACGACAAGTACAAGAAATGGTGCGACGAGTATTTCTACCTGCCGCACCGGAAAGAGGCGCGCGGCGTCGGCGGCATTTTCTACGACTGGCACGACAGCGGCGACTGGGACGCCGACCTCGCCTTCACCCGGGACGTCGGTCGTGCCTTCCTGAAAATCTATCCCGAGCTGGTGCGGCGCAATTTCGCGAACGCCTGGACGGCGGCGGATCGCGAGGAGCAGTTGGTCCGGCGCGGACGCTATGTCGAATTCAACCTGCTCTACGACCGCGGCACCATCTTCGGGCTCAAGACCGGCGGCAACGTGGACTCGATCCTGTCGTCGCTGCCACCGGAGGTGAAATGGCCGTGACCGCAATGAAGTCGCTTCCCCGCGCCATGCTGATCGACATGGACGACACCATCCTGTCGGCCTATGGCCGGCCCGAGATCGCCTGGAACACGATCGCGAACGAGTTTGCCGAAGAGCTTGCACCGCTGCCGCCGCAGCAGGTCGCGACCGCGGTGCTGGCTTTCGCGCGAAATTTCTGGGCCAATGCGGAAGCCGCCTGGCGGCTCAAGCTCGCCGAGGCCCGGCACCTGACGGTCAAGGGCGGTTTTGCCGCGCTTGCGGCAGCCGGCCACCGCGCCCTGCCCGACGATCTCGCAATTCGTCTCGCCGACCGCTTCACCGCCTATCGCGAGGAGGAGATGTTCGTCTTCCCCGGCGCGCATGAAGCGATCGACAAATTGAACGCGCTCGGCATCAAGCTCGCGCTGGTGACCAACGGTGCCGCCGACACCCAGCGCGCCAAGGTCGAGCGGTTCGAGCTCTTGCACCGCTTCCACCACATCCAGATCGAAGGCGAGCACGGTTTCGGCAAGCCCGAGGAGCGCGCCTATCTGCACGCGATGGACGCGCTCGGCGTCGCGGCGAAAGACACCTGGATGATCGGCGACAATCTGGAATGGGAAGTCGTGACGCCGCAGCGCCTCGGCATCTATTCGATCTGGATCGACGTGCATGGCGACGGCCTGCCCGAAGGCTCGACCGTCAAGCCCGACCGCATCATCCGCTCGCTGACCGAACTGGTGCCGGACCAGGTCTGACCAGGGCGCGACAACAAAATATCGAAAAACAACCCCATGCACAGTAGCCCGGTGCTGTAAAATCAAAGAATTGCGGATTTTACGAAACGCCTTTGACACGTCGGGCAAAACAGGGGCATTATGCCATCGTCGCGAGGCTTGCGATGGAAGCGCTTCTTGCGTAAGCCGCCTCAGGGCATTTCGAGCTTGCCGCGAATGGACTGCGCGGCCCATGACTCCCCGCCCGCCCGTTTTCCGCCTGTCATGACCGCTTGCTAGCGTCTCGTCCGAGTCGATCAACTCGGAGGACAATCCATGGAAATGAAAGCCGGCGATGTCGTGATGCTGAAATCCGGCGGCCAGCCACTCACGGTTGCGGAGGTGAAGGAGGACGAGGTGCTCTGCCTCTGGATGGGCATGGAAGGCAACCTGTTCCGCGAGACGCTGCCGCTCGCCGTGCTCGAGCACGTGGATGAAGAGGACCCCGACGAGGAAGAGGATGACGACGAAGAGGAAGACGATGAGGACGAAGGCGACGAGTAGGCACGCCTAAGACCGCATCCTGCTTAGATCGGAGTGCCCGGCTCCAGCGCGTCTGATGTCCGCTTCTCTGCCAATAGCGGCGCAACGGCGGACATCGCTGGATGTCGCAGAATGGGTAGAGTCGAGATGTGGCGCGGTGGCGGTAGGCTGAACATATCTGTTGGCCGCCTCTTTCGTCTGGCGGTGCCTTAGTGGTTCACCCTTGGCTCCGTTTCCACATCCCGCTCATCGAACC
>JAEWFG010000026.1 GCA_023388935.1 Pseudomonadota bacterium
GTGATATCTGCTACGCCCCAAGCGACGGCGCCAAAGCGGACGTCGGAGGAGGCCCGAATCGGGTCACAATCGGAAGTGCTTTGGCGTTGGGAGCTCGAACATGATCCGGACCCGAAGGGCCGCGTTAGCGCAAAGTGCGCAGCGGTTTTCCCTCGCGACAAACGCGGAACGCGTTTCCGCGGAGGTCATGCTCGAACAATAACCTGAGACGCGATGACGATTCATCCCAATCTCATCGCGCTTTAGGCCGTGTACTCATAGATCGGGGCTGGGCCAGGCACGGCTGATGTCCGCTTGTCCGCCAATAGCGGTGCAACAGCGGACGTAGCCGGAGGTCGCAGAAGGGCCATAACCTGACTCTTGCGCCGCAGCAAAATCTGCGCCGGTACCGTTGTGACCTATCGCCTAGGGGTTCTGGTTGTGGCGCCTGAATAAGAGGTCAATGCCGCTAACAATGCACGCATTTGGGAGCCGCCTGAAGCTCGACGGGTTTGCCGTGCGGTGTACTCAAGTACGCTTGCCGCCACGCTTCAACGCGAGCATCAAGCTCGTCTCGACCGACTATTTCGATTTGACGCAGAAGCTTCTCTACCGCTCCGAGAACGGCAAGGTAGTAGGTATCCGCACTATCAGGCTCGCCTGCTCGCGCCGCTGACTGAAGCTCGAAGCCTAATGCTTCGGCCCAACCCGTCGCGGTCACCACCCCCGCACCAACAAGCGTATCAGCAATGGCTAGCGATTGCGCTTGCCACGCATCATCGAACGCAGGATCACCGTCCTTGCGTCGGAGAGGGCCAAGCGGATCTTCAGGCAGGTTCAAGGTAACTTTCCCAAGCATCAACGAACACACGGTCCCGACTGGCTCGCTCTTCCGGCCACAAATCGGCTGCCTCAAATGCGACCGTGTAGAGGGGTTCTGGTTTGATCACACCGCGAGCGCTAGCATCAGCAAGTGGTTGAGATCCGTGATGGTTCTCGATCACGCCGACGCGGCCACGTACATATGCCGGCAAGCGGGTATGAAAGGCGGCAATCGACATCTTTGTGCGCACTTTCTGTCCAACCGAGAATGCAGGCTCGCTTCCGGTGAACTCATTGCGATCGGTGAGAGACTTCTCCGCTGTGCCGCCGCTCTTGGTGCCCTCTTTTGCTATTGCGGACGTTTCGCGGGTCCTCGAACCGGTCAAAAGCTCTTCCAATTGGATCGTCCCGTTGTCGATCAAGGTCGCGGCGACGCTCTGGGCCCATTGATCGTAGTAGTTGCGCGTCAGATAATCGATCGGGTCAATCCGTTCGCGCACGTGGCGAAACCAGTCGAGCGTCCACACTTCGGGGTTGCCGCGCCAGACAGCAAACATGCACATGGACATGGCCCAAGCGCGAGCTTGCCACTCCTCATGGAACGCCATCTCATCATGATCATGTTGCCAATGGACCGGCCCGAAGCCCTGGCGGCCACCGATGTCGTGCACGGTGTCCATTATGCGGCTCCATCGCCCGAGCGAAGATCGCGATGCGTGCCGATCATCGAATTTCGAGTGACGAGCCCAGCGAGTTGATCCTCAGACCAGTCTTCGGTCCCTGCGGGGCGCTGCGGTACGACGATATATCGTCGTTCCGAGGTGGAATCCCAAACTCTGACCTCCACGTCCCGGTCCAGCTTTACACCGAACTCCTCCAAAACGCCCCGAGGCTCGCGGACGGCTCGGGCGCGATACTCATTTGACTTGTACCAGCTTGGCGACATTCCGATCAAGCGGAGCGGGTAGCAGGAGCACAAGGTGCATACGACTAGGTTGTGCACAGTGTCGCTGTTAAACACAGCCTTCAATTCGTAACCGCCAGCTTCCGCTAAGCCAAGGTCCTTGAAGGCCTTCATGGCATCATTGCGAAGTGTGCTTTCAAATTCGGGAGTGACCCAAGATCTGGCAATTACGCGCGCGCCGTTTTTTGGGCCGATCTTCTCCGCGAGATTGTCGAGCCATTTGTCAACGGCATCAGTCTTCAACAAGCCTTTCTCAACGAGCAGACTCTCCAACGCTTTGACGCGCAGCCCGGGCTCAGGCGGTAGATGACTGTGCAGCTCCTCATGAATGTGCGCCACTTTTTCAGAATCGTATGAGGCCATGGCAACCTCCAACGCCGCGGACACACGAGAACTTGATGAAAAACCTAACAGAGAACCCCTTCAACGGGAAGCCTCAAGAACAGCCTCAACTGCTCGACGCATCCGGCAGCCAGGGTCTGGGTTGGGTCAAGAGCGGCAGTCAGCCCAACGATCCGTGGCGTCCGGTTTCCCGCAGGCAGCCGACATAGCGACGGCTGTTGCGTTGTTCAGCTCAGGGCCACAAGCTGACCTCGCGTTACGATAACTAAGGATGGGACAGATCAACGGACCTGTTCACGAGCAAACGCTCAAGGACGCTCTTCCCGCTGGCGAGCGGCTTCGCAGATGCGGTGCATGACGATCACGCTCGATTACTTTGCTTTCAACTTCTCTTGGTTGCATTATGACATAACGTCAACCGTTAGCGTTGCCAAATGCTCAATTTTCGATGAACAGAAGAGGTCTGCCTCGGGTCAAAACGCGAAGAACTCAATCTGGGTAAATCTAGTCCGCTATGCCCCACTGTCCGGACCTCCACGAAACGCACGACACCTCGCCCGTGGAACCAATACCGGACTCAAATGCCGCGGGAAATCGCCTGCTATGCGATCGCTGCGTCCACGCGGCCAGGCGTCGTCACGCCCGCGGAGCGCGAGGTCGAGCGGCGGCGTTGAAAGATGCTGTGGGTAGCGGTCATCTGCCGGTCCGCACCATGCGCACGGCAAATGGCGTCGTCTTCAGAAAATTCCACGTTGGCATGCCGGTCCGAAAGAATACGACCCACGCATAGGACGGTCCGCTTGCTGTGCTTGTCCAGTACTGGATCGACGGTGTCCCGGGAAATACCGTTTCGTTGATCGCCGGCCTCTTGCAGTTCGGTGCCACGATGCTTTGCAGTTCGTCTCGCTGCGGAAGCCGCCAATTTGCGTCACCCTGCAAGTGAAGTCCCATGGCGCTGTCCCAGTCGAGCAGCTTGACGGAGCCGGAGCAGCCGCCGCCTTCCGTCCACTGCTGCCCATAGCTGCATCGCGTCCAGGTGAGATCGGTGCTCCTGTCATAGACTGCGTCACCGTGGACATCGAAGCGCGATGCGAACGGCTCGATCGGCCTGGCGGCGTCGCATTCGGCCCCAGCCATGCCGGATGTGGCAACGAGAGTGGCACTCAGCACTGCAGCTACAACAAGACGCCTGCGGACTCTCATCTGCCGCCTCTACATTCTGACCGGCATCAGATCGTACGACGGAAGGCGCAGCGTGGGGACGGCCGTTTTGTTGCAAAGAGGTGATATCTGCTACGCCCCAAGCGACGGCGCCAAAGCGGACGTCGGAGGAGGCCCGAATCGGGTCACAATCGGAAGTGCTTTGGCGTTGGGAGCTAGAGCATGATCCGGACCCGAAGGGCCGCGTCAGCGCAAAGTGTGAAGCGGTTTTCCCTCGCGACAAACGCGGAACGCGTTTGCGCGAAGATCATGCTCGAACAATAACCTGAGGCGCGATGACGATTCATCCCAATCTCATCGCGCTTTAGGCCGTGTACTCATACATCGGGGCTGAACCAGGCACGGCTGATGTCCGCCTGTCCGCCAATAGCGGCGCAGCGGACGTAGCCGGAGGTTGTGCAGAAGGGCCAATAGCACCCAAGGGTACAAGTTTCGATGGAGTTGTAATCAGGGTCTTTGCAGTGCTGTAATCTCGTTGGCTGGTGGCGCAGACTTTGATGCAGCTCAATCAAGAGCACGGATCTTGAGTTAAAATAAAAATATGGGGCCTCAGAATTCAGGAGGACGCAAATGCGTGTTGCAATATTTTGCGCGGCATTTGTCGCGACATTGAATACAGTAGCGCCTGCATCCGCTGCTGAGAATAATCTCAAAGGAACTTACCATCTCGTAGGTACTCAAGTCTGCCTCGTTGCACCGGCCGGATTCAAGCAGGACAGTAATGGAAATTACACGATCCCGATCGGTGAAACGAACTACAGCCAACTCACCACGGAGGGGCTGGTTATCTACCGTGGTGATGGAACGAGTGAAGCGAAACAGACCTTCGTGACCATCGTTCCGCCTCCCAATGCTTATGGTACGGCGGTAAGCGCAGGTACGATTTCCTACTCGTTCACTTACAAGCGCGAGGGAGAGCATGCCTACCGCATGACCATGGCCCCCGGCACTTTTCAGGGCCTGCTGAATGCCGGGCCAAATGCCGGTCAGAAATTCTCCATTGAGGGAGACAGCAGGCTTTTCCGAGTCTCCGAGGATGGAAGCAGGCTTGCAGCTGCAATAGACAAGCCATTCCTCCAAAAGATCAGCTTCTCTGGATCGTCGCAGCCTGTTTCGCGAGTCTGCACGGCGATCAGTCATCAGTCCAGGATCAGTGAAAAGCTAGTCACGGATTGATCGATCGGTGCCACCGAGTTGTTTCGGTAGGTTGCACTAACGCCCGGCGCACGCTCCCTGAGCTGCGCCGGGCGCACGTTTAGAGGCGGCTTCGGGCCACAAGCGCCCTATCAACGCGACGGTCGGCTCCGACTTCGGCGCTTGATCTATGTCAAAGGACGCGTGCCTCGGCTACTTAGTCTTCCAATGGCTAATGGCGCAGCAGCCGACACGACCGCTGTGTGGCAACTTTCCTTGAGAGAGGAATAAGAGGATGCTGAAGCGGCTTCTGCTTGCTCTAACCGTGCTGGCATCTCTACCGGCTCTTCAATCCCCGGCCGCCGCAGAAGACGGAGCAGCATCGCCAACAATCCAAGAGGAAATCTGGGCGCTTCCCTTCCCGCTACCTGTGCTTGCCTTCGTGGTCAGGCCGGTCGGCGACGGCCCATTTCCTCTGTTGATTATGAATCACGGAATTGCGCTCGGCGCTCAGGAACGGTCGATGTTCCCGACTATCGAGTACCGCGCGGCAGCGCAATGGTTCGCGAGCCGAGGCTATTTTGTTATATCGCCGGTGAGATATGGCGCCAGCAGCCTTGATGACAAAGATCAGGGGCTCTACGGAGCGGTCTTTGGACACGTCGGCACTTGCAACAATCCGAATTTCCGGGGCCCGGGACTTGCCATCGCCACTCTGAACGAGTGGGTCATCGATTACATGAGCAAGAAGAAGACGATTCAGCCCGGCAAGGTCGTCGTGGTTGGTCAGTCCGGCGGTGGATGGGGATCGATTGCTCTTGCTAGCCTGAACCCATCGTCAGTTCAGGCCATCATTACCTTTGCGGCGGGACGCGGAGGCAGAGTAGACGGCAAACCCAACAACAACTGTGCTCCCGATAAGCTCGTCGCAGCTACGGGGGAATTCGGTCGGTCGGCGCGAGTGCCGATGCTATGGATATACGCGGAGAACGACAGCTATTTCGGGCCGGCACTCACGAAGCGGATGCATGACGCTTTTGTGGCGGCGGGAGGAAACGCCGAATATCACGTGCTGCCAGGGTTCGGAAGCGACGGCCATTTTATGATCGATTCCCCCGACGCAGTACCGATCTGGTCTCCGCTGGTAAGCCAATTTCTTGAAAACCATTCAGCCACGAGCAGTGTGCAACAGCAAATAGCCAGCCCTCCCTCCAATGAGGAATTGCAAGCAAGACCTCCAAGAGTGCGTCTACCTCAAACGATTCAATACTCGTCTTGGCGAAAGCTCTGCTTCAATTCCAGTGACGGGACTGCGATCTGCCGTACGACGTCGACCGGTACCGACGATGTTGGTCAGGTTGTGACCAGAGTCGATCTGATCCGACGCGCTGATGGTGCGGCTCGCTTGCAACTTTTCGTTCCACAAGGGGCGAACCTGCAAAAGGGCATCAAAGTCAGCGTGGATCAGGGGCTCCCGACTCATATTTCTTTCAATTGGTGTCTGACCAACATTTGCATTGCGGCCGCCCCCGTGAACTCTGATCTCATTGCGAAGCTGGACTCCGGGAAGCAGTTGAAGCTCGAACTTGTGGACCTGAACTCTTCATCAGTCGCGTTGACGCTGCCGCTCGGTCAATTTGCCACCGTGCGCAAGGGAGCACCCGCAGAGACGTTTGACTTCGGAATGGATCAGGAATGAACCGTTTTCGGGCGTCCTGAAGCGAGCGTTTCGCCAATCGTAAATCGATCCATCCTCGGCCGCGTCAGCCAGCGATATGGGCGAGCAAGAGCGGAGCCGCGGCGATGATAGACTGTCGCGAAGGATCTCGATACTGGCGGGATCGGCGCCTGGCGTTACTTGAGAGGAAAATATGAAGTTGTTTTTGATCTTATATGATGCGTTCGGCTTGGTTGCTGCCGTCTCACATCCACTACCGAACGAAGACAAGTGTCGCAAAATGGCCGTCGACATTTTTGTCTACGCCAAGGATAGTCCAAAGTTTCAGACGCTAAGCGCGAAGTGCGAGCACCACAACAAAGCGCCAAAACTCACATCCAAAATTGACGAACAGGCGGACGTAGATCGGTTGGATCGGCCTCGCGGACCGCCCAATCATAAGTCTGCCCACGCTCGCGAACCAAGATGAAGATTACAGCCGTCTTTCCTTCCCAGGGCCGCGACCTGCGTCTTGATTTGCTGCGAGGAGTGGCAAATTGGGCGATTTTCCTCAATCACATGCCGAATAACGCGGTCAACTAGATCACCACGCGCAACTACGGCTTCAGCGATGGGGCTGATCTATTCGTGTTCATATCAGGATACACGGCAGCGCTGGTCTTTGGCCGCATGATGCGAGACCACGGCTTTGTCGTCGGTGCGACACGGCTATTGAGGCGCGTCTGGCAACTCTACGTCGCGCATGTCATGGTGTTTGTGATCTACGTCGCGACAGTCGGATATGTCGCCTACCGCTTTCAATTTGACACCATCGTCCATCAATTCAATGTGGCAAGACTGGGCGAGAGGCCTTTCACGATTCTGATAGAAGGCCTCTTGTTGCGATTCAAACCGGTCAACCTCGACGTGCTACCCCTCTACATCGTACTGATGGCACTGTTTCCGTTGGTGCTATGGATCATGCTGCGACGTCCTGGTCTCACGCTACTGGCGTCGTTCCTGCTCTATCTCGCGGCCCGTCATTTCGGCTGGAATCTTGCCGCCTATCCTGAAGGCTATTGGTTCTTCAATCCCTTCTGTTGGCAGTTCCTGTTCTGCCTGGGCGCGTGGACCGCGCTCGGTGGAGGCACGGAAATCCGACCTTTCCTCATTTCACGGTGGGTCGTGAGTTTGGGCATCGGTTATCTGGTTTTTGCTCTCATCCTAACGCTGGCGGCCTCCTTCGAAAGTGTAAGACAGATCGTTCCGGCCTGGATGTTTGATGCCTTCAATCCGAACGACAAGACAAATCTTGCACCCTACCGGGCTGTACATTTCGTTGTGATCGCTTTGCTCGTGATCCGATTCATGCCGATGGATTGGAAGGGGCTGAAGAGTCCCATTTGCGATCCGTTGATCAAATGCGGTCAACAGTCTCTGCGGGTGTTCTGCGTCGGCATATTTCTCTCATTCCTCGGCTATTTCGTCCTGACGATCAGTTCTGGAACCTTGCTCACTCAAATTCTGATAAGCGCCGCAGGGATCGGCATTCTGTGCGCGTTGGCGTACTACGGGAACTGGTCGAAGGAGGTCGATAAGAACCTCAAGCGGTCACGCAAAGAAACGCCCACAGCGGCCAAGTCGGGTGAGAAAATGGTGGCTTGATTCTAAACGTCAGATCGCGGCGGGTCAGACTCGGAAGTGCTTCGGCGTTTGAAGCCAGTCAGCTTTTTCGATCATGCCATTGTGCCGCTGTTTTGCCCGACGGGTCAACCGGCGCGCAGCCGCAGCGCGGATGGAGCGCAGCGCGCAGGATGGGTAGAGCTCTGGCGAAACCCATCGCCGCCCGAGCGTGTCAGGGAGTGATGGGTTTTGCGGCGATCTGCCCATCATGCGATGTATTTTCCCGATGCATCAACGGCTTCGCAGGAGTCACCGGGGATCATTCCGACAACCACCGGCTACTTTGCATGGGGTTGTTTTCGCGTTTTGGGTTCGAGAGACGCTACCCCGCGCCGAGCGCGACCGCGACGTTGTAGGTCAGAAGGCTCGCGGCATAGGCCAGCACCAGCATGTAGGTGAAGGTCACGACCATCCAGGTCCAGCTCCCCGTCTCGCGCCGGATCACGGCGAGCGTGGACGCGCATTGCGGGGCGAAGATGTACCAGGCGAGCATCGACAGCGCGGTCGCCAGCGACCATTTCGTTGCCAGCACCTGGCCGATCTGCTCGGCCGCGGCCTTGCCGCCTTCGATCGCATACACGGTGCCGAGCGCTGCGACCGCGACCTCGCGCGCCGCCATGCCGGGGATCAGGGCGACCGCGATCTGCCAGTTGAAGCCGACCGGGGCGAGCAGCGGCTCGATCGCCTTGCCGATGATCGCGGCGAGGCTGAAGTCGATGGCGGGCTCGGTGGCGCCGGCAGGGGGCTGCGGGAACGAGGCCAGGAACCAGATCAGCACCATCATCGAGAAGATCGTGGTGCCGGCGCGCTGCAGGAACATCTTGGCGCGGGTGAAGATGCCGATCGCGATCGATTTCAGCTGCGGCACCTTGTAGTCCGGCAGCTCCAGCATGAAGGGCGCCGGCGCATAGTCGCGCAGCATGAAGAACTTGATCACGAACGAGACGAGCAGCGCGCTGATGATGCCGGCCGCATAAAGGCCGAACATCACGAGGCCCCGGAGGTCGATGAAGCCCCACACCTCCCTGGCCGGAATGAAGGCGGAGATGATCAGCGTGTAGACCGGAATGCGTGCCGAGCAGGTCATCAGCGGCGCGATCAGGATCGTGGTCAGCCGGTCGCGCTTGTTGTCGATCACGCGCGTCGCCATGATGCCGGGAATGGCGCAGGCAAAACTCGACAGCAGCGGAATGAAGGCGCGGCCGTGCAGGCCGGCACCGCCCATGATGCGGTCCATCAGGAACGCGGCCCGCGCCATGTAGCCGAAATCTTCCAGGAGCAGGATGAACAGGAAGATGATGATGATCTGCGGCAGGAACACGATCACGCTGCCGACGCCGGAGATCACGCCGTTCTGCAGGAAGCTCTGCAGCAGGCCGTCGGGCAGGGTGGCGTGGACCAGCTCGCCGAGCCCATCGAAGCCGGATTGGAGCAGCTCCATCAGCGGCTGCGCCCAGGCGAACACTGCCTGGAACATCACGAACAGGATAGCCGCGAGGACGATGAGCCCGCCGACGGGATGCAGCACCACGGCGTCGATCCGCGCGGTCCAGGTGTCGGGCCGGCTCGGCAGGCTGACGCAGTCGGCAATGATGCGGTCGGCCTCGCGCTGGGTGGCGCGCAATTCGGAGACGCTGAGCGCGCGCCAGCTGTTCTCGTGCGGCTCAGCGGCGAGCTTGGCCGAAATCTCGTCGGTCAGCTTCAAGAGGTCGGCGATACCGCCCTTGCGCACCGCGATCGAGGTGACGACGGGCACGCCGAGCTCCTTGGCGAGCCGCTCCAAATCGACATTGATGCCGCGGCGCGCCGCGATGTCGAACATGTTGAGCACGAGGATGATCGGCCGGCCGGTGCGCTTGAGCTCGAGCAGCAGGCGGATGGTCAGCCGCAGATTGGTCGAATCGGCCACGCACAGCGCGAGATCGGGCAGGGTCTCGCCGGAGGCCTTGCCGAGCACGAAGTCGCGGGTGATCTCCTCGTCCGGGCTGCGGCCGCGCAGCGAATAGGTGCCGGGCAGGTCGACCACGGAGACCTGGCGTCCCTGCGGGGTGACGAAGAAGCCTTCCTTGCGTTCGACCGTGACGCCGGGATAGTTCGCGACCTTCTGCCGGCTGCCGGTCAGCGCATTGAACAGGGAGGTCTTGCCGCTGTTTGGTGTGCCCACCAGGGCGAGATGCAGCAGGGGTAATTCCATGTGATCAAAAGGCCCGGCAAGAGATCTGGAATGAGACGTCCGGTCGCGTCAGGCGACGATGATGGCCATGGCTTCACGACGGCGCACCGCGATCGTGATGTTGTCGACACGGACGGCGATCGGGTCGCGCCCGACCAGCCCCTCATGCAGAACCTCGACCCGGGCGCCCTCGACGAAGCCGAGTTCGATCAGCCGGCTCTCGAGCTCGATGTCGGAGAGCGCCGAGCCTGCGTCCCTGGCGGAAAGGTGCTGGATGACGCCGGCATAACCGCGCTGGGCCAGACCCAGCGGCATATGCGGGCGCGTGTCATTGGTGTCTGTCATGCCCTGTATTTTCAACGCAGGGCATGGAGGTCAAGCGCGCGGGCCGGCCGGAACTGCACCTTAGAGCGATTTTAAAGTGCGGGCGCCGGGACAGGTCAGGAGACGCCCCCGGCGGCTACTGGGCCGGGACCCTTTCCGGCGGGACGGCTAGGGCGCGGCTCTTGAAGTAGTCGAGGACGAACAGACGGATCGCCGAGGACAAATTGCCCTGCTGGCGGGCGCCGTCGATCTCGCCGACGAGCTCGGACAGCGTCATGTTGCGCAGGCCAGAGATCTCCTTCATGCCGTTCCAGAAGGCTTCTTCCAGGCTGACGCTGGTCTTGTGACCGGCGACGACGATGGATCGTTTGACGACGGGCGACTTCATGACTGATCCTCGCGATCGATCTGATGCTGGTCCAGGTGCTCCTTCGCCTTGTCCGCGCGCCTCTCCTCCGCCGATCGCTCCGCCTTCGTGCGACCGAACTTCGCCCGGTTGACGTCCGCCTGCTTCGCCGTGGCTTCCCGCTCGGCGCGCTTCCGGAAACGATTCAGGTTGATGACGTTCCCCATGCCGCGTCTCCATCATCCGATCCTCCTCAGGCAGGATGAAACATACAGAAGCAGAGCGCCGCGTTGCGCCCCGCCAGACTTGATCGCCATTCGCTCGTCCTCGTCAATCGACCTCTCGGGCGATTAAACGGTGAATTTCGCCCGCCAAGGCGGGATGGTTGCGTAACACGCCGCCCCGCCGAAACATTGACGGTAATCAAATCCCGCCCTCAAAGCCCTATATTTCTGTGCGTTGGGCCTCCGTAATATTACGGGTCGCCATCGGATTTCGGAATTTTATCCCGGGCCGGTCATCTTCTCGGGGCGGACCAGGCGGTCGAATTCGTCCGCCTGGACGAAGCCGAGGCGCAGGGCCTCCTCCTTTAGCGTGGTGCCGTTGGCATGTGCCGTCTTGGCCACCTTGGCCGCGTTGTCGTAGCCGATCCTGGGCGCCAGCGCGGTCACCAGCATCAGCGAGCGCTCCATGAGCTCCCTGATGCGCTTTTCGTCGGCGCGGATGCCGCTGACGCAGTGTTCGGTGAAAGAGCGCGCGGCGTCGGCCATCAGCCGGATCGAATGCAGCATGTTATAGGCGAGCACCGGCTTGTAGACGTTGAGCTCGAAATGGCCCTGGCTGCCGGCCACCGTGATCGCGGTGTGATTGCCGAACACCTGGCAGCACACCATCGTCATCGCCTCGCATTGCGTCGGATTGACCTTGCCCGGCATGATCGAGGAGCCCGGCTCGTTCTCCGGCAGGATCAGTTCGCCGAGGCCCGAGCGGGGGCCCGATCCCAGGAGGCGGATGTCGTTGGCGATCTTGAACAGGCCGGTCGCGACCGAATTGATGGCGCCGTGCACCAGAACATAGGCGTCGTTCGAGGCCAGGGCCTCGAATTTGTTGGCGGCGCTGGTGAAGGGCAGCTTGGTAATCCCAGCAGCGTGCTTTGCGAACAGTCTTGCGAAGCGTGGCTTCGAATTGAGGCCGGTGCCGACGGCAGTGCCGCCCTGCGCCAGCGGATAGAGGTCCTTCACCGCGACCTTGAGGCGGGCGATGCCGCTTTCGACCTGCGCGGCATAGCCGGAAAACTCCTGGCCGAGTGTCAGAGGCGTCGCATCCTGGGTGTGGGTGCGGCCGATCTTGACGATCCCGGCGAACTCCTTCTCCTTCTTGCGCAGCGCGTGCAGCAGTTCGCCGAGGGCCGGGACGAGATCGGAGGTGATGCGGCTTGCGGCCGCAATGTGCATTGCGGTCGGGAACGAGTCGTTCGACGACTGGCTCATGTTGACGTGATCGTTGGGATGTACCGGCTTCTTGGCACCGAGCTCGCCGCCGAGCAGCTCATTGGCGCGGTTGGCGATCACCTCGTTGAGGTTCATGTTGGTCTGCGTGCCCGAGCCGGTTTGCCATACGACAAGCGGAAAATGATCGTCGAGGCTGCCGTCGATCACCTCGCGTGCGGCGCGGATGATGGCGTTCGCGCGGCGCTGGTCGAGCAGGCCGAGTTCGCGATTCGACTGCGCCGCGGCGAGCTTGACGATGCCGAGCGCATGCACGAGCGAGATCGGCATGCGGTCCTGCCCGATGCGAAAATTCTGGCGCGAGCGCTCGGTTTGCGCCCCCCAATAGCGATCGGAAGGGACCTCGATCGGACCAAAACTGTCGGTCTCAGTGCGGGTTGCGGAGCGGCGGGCGGTCTTCCGGTGGGCGGTCTTTGAGTGAGCAGTCTTTGAGTGAGCAGTTTTGGCCATGAGCACATCCATTGTGCCGCGCGAAATGCCGCACGGCCTCTTCATGTGCTTATCTATATAGGCAGTCTGGCCCGACGCGACGGCTTCGCGCCGCGCCTGGATCATTTCTTGCGGAAACGATCGAGCCGCACGACTTCGGCCCCGCCCTGGCTCGGCGGGGTCGGCTCTTCGGCGGCCTCCGCCGTCTCAGAGGCGGACGCCGGCACCGCGACGGCCGATGGCGCGGGAGTTGCCGGCAAGGTCTCCGGTTCGGCCTCGGCGGCATCGGAGGTATCGAACTGGAGGCCGAACTTCACGGACGGATCGAGGAAGCTCTTGATAGCGCTGAACGGCACGATCAGCCGCTCCGGAATGCCGCCGAAGGACAGGCCGACCTCGAAGCGGTCCTCGAGCACGGTCAGATCCCAGAACTGGTGCTGCAGGATGATCGTCATCTCTTCCGGATATTGTGCGAGCAGCCGCGGCGAGATCTTCACGCCGTCTGCGTTCGACACGAAGGTGATGAAGAAATGGTGCTCGCCCGGCAATCCATGGGCCGCGGCATCGGTCAGCACCTTCCGCAGCACGCCGCGCAGTGCGTCGCGGGCCAGCACATCGTATCGGATATGATCGGTCGCCATGGTGGTCCTGTTGCATTCCAGGAGTTGGGCCCTGCCGGTCCGACTCGCCGAGCAACGATAATACCGCGCCTCACGGGTCGGCAGGAGTCCCCGCCGGGGAAGAAATAAAGGTAAGTGGAGGCTTCTGTTGCCAGGTGCCTCCGAACCCCGCCTAACGGAGCTTAACCCGTTAGGACTTTAAGATGGTCTTTCAAACTGCGTTACGCAGCCTGAGCAACCGGAGCAAAGTTGTCGT
>JAEWFG010000039.1 GCA_023388935.1 Pseudomonadota bacterium
GTGTCCTGATACTCGTCGACCAGGATGAATTTGAAGCGCTGCTGGTACTGCCGCAGGATGTCCGGATGCTCGCGGAAGATGCGGATATCTTCGAGGAGCAGATCGCCGAAATCGGCGGCGTTCAAAATCTTGAGTCGCTCCTGGTAGCTCGCATAGAGCTTGCCGCCCTTGCCGTTGGCGAACATCGCGGCCTCGCCTGACGGTACCTGCGACGGCATCAGGCCGCGGTTCTTCCAGCCGTCGATCAGGCCGGCGAGCATGCGTGCCGGCCAGCGCTTGTCGTCGATGTTGTCGGCTTGCAATAGCTGCTTCAGCAGCCGCACCTGGTCGTCGACGTCGAGCACGGTGAAGTTCGACTTGAGCTGCGCCAGCTCGGCGTGGGTGCGCAGGATGCGGCCGCCGATGGAGTGGAAGGTGCCGAGCCACGGCATGCCTTCCACCGCGTGGCCGAGCATCTGGCCGAGCCGGTGCTTCATCTCGCGCGCGGCCTTGTTGGTGAAGGTCACCGACAGGATCTCGCCCGGACGCGCGCGGCCCTGGCTCAGGATGTGCGCGATGCGCGTCGTCAGCACGCGCGTCTTGCCGGTGCCGGCGCCGGCCAGCACCAGGACCGGGCCGTCCAGGGTCTCCACCGCCTCGCGCTGCTCCGGATTGAGCCCGGAGAGGTATTTCGGCCCCACCGAGGCGCGGGCACGCGCGGCGATGCCGCCGGCCGCGGGCTGGTGGTCGGGGACGTTCTGGGAGGTGATCTTGCTCGGCTCGGTCATGCGAATCATTGCCCCACGATGGCACCGCGGGGTCGCGGGAGGGAGCCTTCTTAACAGGGATTGGCGCCTATATGGGGCCGCCAGGTGGGGTTTTCCACGTACAGGGCAGGTCGATTTGTTCCGTCAGTCGGCGCAAATTTCCACCTTGCGTGGGCCGGAACCTTCGTTCCCACGTCGAGATTGTCTGGGCAAGTGAGGCGCGTCAGCAGCGCCGATCGCAGACAGACATCAAGACAGAGGTTTTGACCATGCTTGGCTGGGTTCTGACGTTTCTGGTTATCGCACTGATCGCCGGTATTCTGGGCTTTGGCGGCCTCGCCGGCGCTTCGATCGAGATCGCCAAGATCATCTTCTTCATCGCGGTCGTTCTGTTCCTGGTTTCGGCCGTGGTTGGCTTGGCCCGCGGCCGCAGGATATAGCGGCACAAGTCCCTCATGGTGAGGAGCGCGAAGCGCGTCTCGAACCATGAGGCCCGACTGTGGCCTGCATCCTTCGAGACGCCCGCTTCGCGGGCTCCTCAGGATGAGGGGGGGCAGAGGGCTCGTTCACTACCGCTTCGAGGGCATCGCCACGTTCCGGCCGATGCCTTCGGGCCGCGGTACGGCGCTGTGGGCTCCGACGACGGTCCGAATGCGCTCGGCTATATCGGGCGGAAAAGGCGCCACCTTGCGCGAGCCCATGTCGATGTGGAGCGACATGTTTTCGGAGGTCGCCGACAGCCAGCCTTCGGTGGCGTGCCGTAACTCCTCGAACGTGTGCAGCCGCTTGTCGTCGGCTTCCAGCAACCAGACCGACACCTGCACGGGATCGCCAAGGTGGATTTCGCGCAAATACCGCACATGGCATTCGGCGGTGAAGGTCGAGCCGTTGCGCTCCTGCATGTAGCCCGGCCCGATCCCGAGCTGCTGCCACATCTGGTCGATCGCGCGGTCGAACATCACGTTGTAATAGGCCATGTTGAGGTGGCCGTTGTAGTCGATCCATTGCGGTTCGATCTGCATGATCGAGGCGCGGAACGGCTCGCCCTTAAGTGCATCAGCGGTCATCTCAGGTATATTTCCTTCCCTCACCAATTTTGTCTGACACGGGTCCGGTCCCTTGACTTGACCGGGCATATGTCCTTTGCCACGGTCTTCTGTCGGGAGGAATTTCCGTGGGTACGACCATCACCAATAGTCCGCCGCGGCCGGAGCCGAAAGCCCTCGCAAGCGCACTGGAACAGCTTGCCGCACGCTTCGGCAACCGCCTCATCACCTCGCAGGCCGTCCGCGAGCAGCACGGCCATACCACGACGTGGATCGTCAACCAGCCGCCGGACGGCGTGGTGATGGCGCAGGAGACTGCCGACATCCAGGACGTGGTGCGGATCTGCGCCAAAAATCGCGTGCCTGTCATTCCCTTCGGCACCGGCACCTCGCTCGAGGGCCAGGTCAACGCGCCCGCCGGCGGCATCTCGATCGACCTGCGCGACATGAACAAGGTGCTCGCGGTGCATGCCGAGGACCTCGACTGCGTGATCCAGCCCGGCGTGACCCGCAAGGCGCTGAACGAGCATCTGCGCGATCAGGGCCTGTTCTTCCCGATCGATCCCGGCGCTGACGCTTCGCTTGGCGGCATGGCCTCGACGCGCGCCTCCGGCACCAATGCGGTGCGCTACGGCACCATGCGCGAAAGCGTGCTGGCGCTGAAGGTGGTGCGCGGCGACGGCGAGATCATCACCACCGGCACACGTGCGAAGAAGTCGTCGGCAGGCTACGACCTGACGCATCTCTTCGTCGGAGCCGAAGGCACGCTCGGCATCATCTCGGAATTGACCATTCGCCTGCGTGGCATTCCCGATACGATCGCGGCCGGCGCCGTGTCGTTCGAGACCGTGCACGGGGCGTGCCAGGCCGTGATCCTGGCGATCCAGACCGGCATTCCCGTGGCGCGCATTGAGCTGCTCAATGCCGCGCAGGTCAAGGCCTGCAACGCCTATTCCAAGCTGACACTGCCGGAGACGCCGCTGCTGCTGATGGAATTCCACGGCAGTGAGATCGAGGTCGCCGAGCAGTCCAAGGCATTCGGCGAGATCGCGAAAGATTGCGGCGGTGGCGATTTCTCCTGGACCACCAAGCCCGAGGATCGCACGAAACTGTGGCAGGCGCGGCACGATGCCTATTGGTCGGTGAAGGCGCTGCGGCCCGGCGACAGCGTGGGCGTGGTTGCAACCGACGTCTGCGTGCCGATCTCGCGCCTTGCCGATTGCGTCAGCGAGACCGAGGAAGATCTCAAGCGGCTCAATCTGTTGTCGCCCATCGTCGGCCATGTCGGCGACGGCAATTTCCACTGTTCGCTGGTTTGTGACGTCAACGATCCCGACGAGATGGCGCGCGGCGAGGAATTCATGCATCGGCTCGTCGAGCGGGCGCAGGCGATGGACGGCACCTGCACCGGCGAGCACGGCATTGGCCAGGGCAAGCAGAAATATCTCAAGGCGGAGCTCGGCCCTGAGGCGCTCGATGCGATGCGTGCGCTGAAGAGGGCCCTCGATCCGCTCAATATCTTCAACCCCGGCAAGATCGTGCCGGAGGCGTAGCGTCAGCTCGTCGCGGCGCGACGGGCCGCGTGACGGGGCCGGCGCGGGAACTTTTGGCCCGCGCACCGGTTCCAAATCCCGACACGTTCCGATGCCTCACTGGTGCGGATCTACGGGAGCGTAAGATGTTGCGACCAGTTCTTGGAATTGCCGCGGTGGCCTTGGCCTGCATGCTGGCAGGCGGGGCTCTGGCGAAGGGCGGCGGCGGCCACGGTGGTGGTCATGGCGGCGGTCACGGTGGTGGCCACGGGGGTGGTCACGGTGGCGGGCATCACGGCGGCGGTCATTTCGGCGGGCATTTCGGTGGTCATGGCTTCGCTCATGCGCATGTCGGCGGCGGCCATCATGGCGGCGCGAGGTTCGGAGCCGTCGCGCGGCATGGTGGTCCGAACTTCGGCCAGATCCGCAATGCGGCCGTGCGTCCCGCCAATCTCCGTAATGCGCTGAACCTGCACGCCGGTGCATTTCGCAATGGCCGCCTGATCGGCAATCCGGCGGCGCGGGCGCAGATTGCGGCCGCAGCCGCGCTGGTCGGCTGGCACGGTGCGGGCAACGGATGGTGGCAGCACCCCGGCGGCTTCTACGGCTGGGTCGGACCATTGTTCTGGCCGTTCGCCTACAACGATCTCTACGACTACACCATCTGGGGCGACGGTCTGGGCTTCTGGGGCTACGGCTATCCGGACATCTATGCCGGCATCTTCGGCCCCTATGGCTACGACGGTCTCGCGACCTACCTGCCACAACGTCCCGCGGGACGGCGACACGCCAGGAGCATTCCGCTTGATCAGCTCTGCGGCAGTGAACGTCGCGAGATCGCCGGCCTGCCGATCGATCAGATCGCAGCCGCGGTGCAGCCGACGGAGACACAGGGCGCGGATCTTGACGAACTCGGCAACGCCTCGATCCAGGCGGCCGCGATCATCCGTGCGTCATGCCCGACGCAGGTCGCGGCCACGGCGCCTGGTCGGCTGGCGGCGATGCAGCAGCGTATCGACACGATGGTGAAGGCCGTCGAGCTGGTGCAACCGGCGCTCGACAAATTTTATGGGTCGCTCACCGACGAGCAGAAGGCACGATTCAATGCGTTGGCCGAGGACCAGCGCCGCGCGACGGCTTCGAGCAATGCCAATGCATCGCTGGCGCAGACTTGCGGTGCGCCGGTCGGGCTCGATTGGCCCGGCGCCGAGATCGAGGCGAGGCTCCACCCCAGCGAGACCCAACGTGCCGCTCTGCAAGTGCTTCAGGATACTAGCGCCAGGGCAAATGATGCGCTCAAGGCTGTGTGCGAGCCCAGCGACGTGATGACGCCGCCGGCGCGCATGGCTGCGGTCCACAAGCGGCTCGATGTGATGCTGGATGGCGTCAAATCAGTGCGCGCTGCGCTCGAGGATTTCTATGGCACGTTGAATGACGAGCAGAAGGCGCAGTTCGAGGCGATCGGGCCACGTCGGACGTCCTGAGCGCGGGACAAAATGTGGCGGAAAAACCGCCTCGCCGATCTCACTGCGGTTCTCTATGCTGGGTGGCGCTGGAGCATGCGGTGGCCGGAAGACCACGGGTGGCGGGGTGATGAAGTGGTTCGCAAGGAAGAAGCAGGCGGACATCTGGGACGAAGCGATCGAAGGACCGCTCGGCGACATCGAAGCCGCCGCGCGCATCCACGCGATCTGTGAGGCTGCCGCAGCAAGCGCGGCAGGTTCTGCGCGACAGGACAAGCGCGAAAGCGAGCGCTACGAGCGCGCGGCAAAGGCCGCGATGGAGATCGCGATGAATATCTCCGATGGATTGATGCGCGACGATGCCGTCCATCGCATCGTCGATCTCTGCATGAAAGCCAACGACGTCAAGACGGCGCAGATCCTGTTCCGTGCGATCCATGCAAGCTGGATCCGCGAAACGGTGCAGCGGGATCATCCGGCGCTGGCCTAGGGGAACGGTTGGCGAAGTGCCATCGCGCTCTCCGGGCGTCATCGTAGCTAATGGCAGGGAGGCAACCGATTCTGAGCGAATTCCCGCTCATCGGCGGAATTGACTCTCTGCCGGTGTCAGATGGCCGCTTCGGTCTGCGGGTCGAAAACGTGGAGCCTGGATGGCCGCATTGCTACGCGCAGCTTGTCGCCCACGCTCACCCTCGCGGTCGGCTCGACGCTTGCCACCATGATACTCTCACCGACCTTCATATCGAGCAGGATTTCCGAACCGAGTTGCTCGACCACCTCAATTACGGCATCAAAGCATGGGTGGCCGAGATCAACGCCTACCGCCACGGTGAGGTCCTCCGGTCGCACGCCGAGCATGACCTCGCGTCCGATGCGGCCGCGCAGCCGCTGCGCGGTCTCGTCCGGCAGCTTGATGCGCAGGCCGGAGTTCTCGGCGATCAGCGATCCGTTCGCCTCGGTTACCGTAACTGTCGCGAAATTCATGGCAGGGGAGCCTATGAAGCCAGCGACGAACTTGTTGGAGGGCTGATTATACAGCTCAAGCGGCTCCCCCACTTGCTGCACCACGCCGTCTTTCATGACGACGACCCGGTCACCCAGCGTCATGGCCTCGACCTGATCGTGAGTAACGTAAATGGCCGTGGTGCCGAGACGCAGATGCAGCTTCTTCAGCTCGACGCGCATCTGCACCCGCAGCTTGGCATCGAGGTTCGACAGCGGCTCGTCGAACAGGAACACGCGGGGGTGGCGCACGATAGCACGGCCCAACGCCACGCGCTGGCGCTGGCCGCCTGAGAGCTGGCGTGGCCTGCGCGTTAGCAATTCGCCGATGCCGAGGATGTCAGCCGCTTCCAACACGCGCTTCTCAATCTCGGGTTTTTCGAATTTGCGCATCTTCAGGCCGAACGCCATGTTGTCGTACACAGTCATGTGCGGGTACAGAGCGTAGTTCTGGAAAACCATGGCGATGTCGCGATCCATGGGGGCCAATTCATTGACCACGTTGCCGTCGATGGAGATGTCGCCGGAACTGATTGCTTCGAGCCCTGCGATCATCCTGAGCGTCGTCGTCTTGCCACAGCCGGAGGGGCCGACGAGCACCATGAACTCCTTGTCGCGGATCTGCAGATTGACGTCTTTGACAGCGTGCACGCCGTCAAAGAACTTGTTGATCCCCTTGAGGACGACCTGGCCCATTCGCTTCCAACCGCCTCCCAGCGGCCTATGCGCGGTCAGCATGCGCGCTTTCGAATCCCCTCGATCCGTGGCGCTGTCAGCCCTTCACTGATCCGGTCAATCCCGCGACGTAGTGCTCGACGAAAAACGAATAGGCGATAGCAACCGGTATCGATCCAAGCAGGGCTCCGGCCATCAGCGGCCCCCAGTAGAATACATCGCCGCGGATCAGCTCCGAAGTGACGCCGACAGGCACAGTCTTCTGCTCAGGCGAAGACAGGAAGACGAGCGCATAGATGAACTCGTTCCACGACAGCGTGAAAGCGAAGATGCCGGCCGAGAGGATGCCTGGGATCGCCACCGGGATGACGATGTAGAGCATCGCTTGCCAGCGCGAGGCGCCGTCAATGCGCGCGCATTCCTCGAGCTCCTTCGGTACCGCCTTGAAGTAGCCCATCATGATCCAGGTGCAGAATGGAATAAGAAAGGTTGGATAGGTCAGGATCAGTGACCAAGGCGTGTCACCCAGCCGATAGTTGCGTATGATCTCTGCCAGCGGAATGAACAGCAACGTCTGAGGCACCAGATAGGTAATGAAGATGGCGGTGCCCAGGCTGCCGGCAAAAGGAAAGTTCAGCCGTGACAGAGCATAGCCGGCGGCAACGCCGCACACGAGCGAGATAGCGGTTGACGCGAGCGCGATGAACGTTGTGTTCCAGAGCCACGATGCGAACAGCGTCTCCTCGAACAGGTACCTGACATGGTCCAGGGTCGGTTTCCAAGTCCAGAATGGATTGTAGTTGATCGAATTCCAGGGCCGGTAAAGCTCGCCGTCCGGCCGCACTGAAGTGATCACCATCCAGTAGAACGGGAACAGCAGGAAAAGCATGAACAGCGTCAGAGGGACGTAGAAGAACACCCACTTTCGCCACCTTGCGCCTTCGATCATGGCTTAGCGGACCTCCACGCGGCGGATGTACAGGAGTTGGACGATGACGACCAGAAACAGCACCGGAAACATTGCGAGCGATATGGCGGCGCCCTCGCTCAACAGGCCGGTACCGATGCCGATCTGATAGGCGTAGGTGGCGAACAGGTGCGTCGCGTTGGCCGGTCCGCCGCCCGTCATCACATAGACGATCTGAAAGTCGGCGAACGTCTGAATCACCGAGAACAGCATCACGACCATGGTCACGGGCAGCAGCAGCGGCCAAGTGATGTGCCAGAACCGCTGCCACGGCTTGGCGCCGTCAATGGCGGCGGCCTCGTTGAGTTCGGGGCTGATGGTCTGCAAGCCGGCGAGCAGGCTGATGGCGAAGAACGGCACCCCGCGCCAGATGTTGACGATGATAATCGAGATCATGGCGAGGTCCGGATCGCCCAGCCAATTGATCCGACGGGTGATCAAACCGAGATGGTAGAGGAGCCAATTGAGAACGCTGAACGTCGGGTCGAACATCCACTTCCAGGCGAAAGTCGAGAGCACGGTCGGGATAATGAAAGGCAGCAGGATGAAGGCACGGGCAAACGCCTTGCCGCGGAAGTTGCGGTTGAGCAGCATGGCCAGCCACAGTCCGAGCCCCAGCTTGAAGACGGTGGTTACACCCGTATAGAGGAAGGTGTTGTAGACGGAGGTGCGAAAGATACCGTCATTGAAGATCTTGTAGAAGTTGGCGAGGCCGACGAAGTCACCGGGCATGCCGACGCGCGAGCTGGTGACCGACAGCAATATCCCTCTCATGAAGGGATAGGCAATGAACATGCCGAGCAGCACGATGGTCGGCACCAGCAGCACGAACGCCAGCCAGCGCTCGTCCTCAAGCAAACGGTGTCGCCGGGGAGGGGGCGCCTCGCGGAGCGTGGTGTCGGAAACCGCGCTAATCGCCATGTTCGATCCTCGTCGGCCGGAAGACTCCTTGCCCCAGGAAAAATGGGGAGGGATGGCACAGTCTCAGACGTAGACCTTCTTGAGCTCCGCTTCGGCCCACTTCACGGCATCCTCGGCGGGCATGCCTTGGACAGCCTTTGCGTACATATCAACGATGATGTACTTGGTCACGACTTCGGCTGCCTTGCGCGTCGAGGGGCCCTCGTAGCCAGCGAAGCGCCCTGTGCGGGCGGCTTGCTTGTAAGGCAGCATGATCGGGTCGTCGCCCCACAGCTTGTGCTTTTCCCAATCCGTGGTCGGGCCGACCGAGAAGCCCTTTTGGGAGACGAACCATTTGTCGTAGACGTCCTTGGAGTGAATCCAGCCAAGGAATTTCTTCGCCGCATCCTGGTTCTTAGAATAACCCATCAGGAGGTTCGAGAACGGGACGTGATAACTGAACTGTCCGCCGGGGCCCTTGGGCAGCGCGGCATGCAGAATGTCGTCCTTCAGTGGCGCGCCGGCCTCCGTCTTGTAGGTATCCGGCTTGCGCAGAGCCTCGATGTAGATCGAGGCGCCATTGAGCGTGGCGCTGCATGTCCCGGACAGGAAAGCGCGGTTGTTGTTGGAATCGTCCCAGGCGAGCCCGCCTTCATCGTGGGCGTCCTTCCAGAAGCCGGTCATGAATTTAACCGACTCGACGGTTGCCGGGCTGTTCAGCACAACCGTCTTGCCATCTGCTTCGACTTCCTTGCCGCCCCAGGACCACAGGTAGGGGTAGGCGAAGGAGGGGGCATCGCCGAAGGTGTGACCCAACGTTTGGCCGATGGGCCGTCCCGTTGCCTTCAGCTTCTTGCCGGCCTCGCGATACTCTTCCCAGGTCTGGGGAAATTTTCCGTCCGTGTAGCCGATCTCGGCAAACCAGGACTTTCGGTACGCGATCTGCAGGCCGACGATGCACCACGGCACTCCGATCCACCTTTTACCGTCATTGGCGACAGCGCGGGATGTTTCGTAGAAGCCGCCCTGGCTCTTGCCGAGTGCTTCAGCGATGTCGCTGACGTCTACGACGCTTTCGCCGTAAAGTTGCCCCCAATTATTGAGGACGCAGACGACGTCGGGGCCGGCCCCCGACTGGATCGCCGAGGTGATGCGGGCCTGGATATCGTTGGCGTTGATGGTCTCGATATTGAGCTTTATGCCGAGCGCCTTCTCGCCCTCTTTGGCGATTTCATTGCGCAGCAGCTGATCTGACGCCGGAACGAAGTCGGTCCAGCGCAGCCAGTGCACCGTGGCGGCTTGCGCATAGGCGGGCGCCCTGCCAGTCGCCAGAATGCCGGCCATGCCGCCCGCAAGCGCGGCGCCGCCCTTGAGGACGCTACGTCGGGTTACTGTCGTCATGCATCCCTCCCACGAGGTGTCCGACCTGATGCCCTGCGGCCAGTCTTGCGCCGGCTTGGAGTCCCTTTCTGCGCCTCCATGGTTCAACCCATGCGCACGGCGTCGCCTGCGTATTACGTTGGCTCGATGATCATTTGGTGGTGCCACTTTTGCGGCGCCGAGGCAGCGAGTGCGCCGCGAAACAGGTTGAATTGTTCGCAGAGCAGCGGCGCGATTGCCTCGTTCGCAACCGTACTGCGAAAAGACCGGCGGCCTGGATCATGTCGGCGCTGCAGCCAGCGCTCGAACCCTACCGTCATAACGATCCCTCCCGCGCAGCGACGGTATAGCCGTGGCCAAGCGGGTTTTCCCCGTCTTATATGCAGTTCGATACCGGAAGCTGGCGCGACGTCATTGTCGCCCGTCGTAGCAGGAAATCAAGTGCTAGCTTTGACGCGGCGGCCATGGTCTCGCTCCGTGAAACCGCGTGTCCGCTTTCCCCCGGACGCTATTTCGCCAGCTTGCGCACGGCCTCGTCCACGCTGTGGAAGACGTGCTCGCGGGGCAGGGCATCGAACAATCTGAAGCGTTCGAACGCGTCTTGCGCGCGCACCGATTCCAGCCGTGCCAGCGCGACCGTGACGCCCTGTTCTCTGCACGTCTTGAAGACGTCGAGCAGGATCTGCGCGGCGGTGAAGTCGATCTCGACCATGCCGCTCGCCTCCAGCACCAGCAGTTGCGGCGTCGACGTGCCGAGCACCTTCGCTATGTCGCTACGGAAGCCCGGCGCGTTGAGGAACGAGAGCGGCGCCTGCAGCCCGATCACGGCGACGCCGGCGATGCGCTCGCCGGTGATGTGCGGATGCGCCGGCCACCAGATCGTGGTGCCCGGCACGCGCTCGAACTCGACGAGCCGCGCGCGCGTCGTGCTCCAGATGCCGTGCAGCAGCGACAGGACGATGCCGAGGAACGCGCCCTGCTGGATCGGCAGCACGATGATCAGCGCGGCGGTGGCGACGATGAGCAGGAACTCGCTGAAGGACTGACGGTAGATCGTCACGATCTGCGTTACGCGGATGATGCGCAGCGCCACGAACAGCAGGATGCCGCCGAGTGCGGCGTCCGGCACGTGCCGCAACAGTCCGGTGCCGAACGCGAGCAGCGCCAGCACGATTGCCGCAGCCGCAAGGCCCGCAAGTTGCGATTGTCCGCCGGTCTCGGCAACGATCCCGGTCCGCGGCGGGCTGGCATTGACCGGAAACGCACCGAACAGGCCGGCCAGCACGCTGCCGGCGCCCGCGCCGAGGAAGTCGCGGTCGACATCGGCGGCCTTGTCGGGATCGGACGGGAACGAGCGCGTGGTCGCGGCAGTCTGCACCATCACCACGACCGTGATCACGAAGGCGAGTGGCACGAGGTGCACCCACAGTTCCGGCGCAAGCTCGGGCAGGGTGGGATGCGGCAGCGTGCCCGGCACTGCGCCGACGACGTTGACACCCTTGCTCTCGAGGCCGAGCGCGATTGTGGCCAGCGTCGCGGCGACGAGCCCGATGAGCGCGCCGGGAATCTTTGCGCTCACGTTCTCGCAGATGAAGACCGCGGCCAGCACGCCGAAGCCGATGCAAAGCGTGAAGGGATTGGCGCGGCCGAGCTCGCTTGCGAGCACACCGATGCGATCGAGCGTCGGCCCGCTCGGCGATTCCAGCCCGAGCACGCTCGGCAGTTGCGACACGATGATGTGGACGGAGATGCCGGCGAGGAAGCCGGTCATGACCGGCACCGACAGGAGATTGGCGATGCCGCCGAGCCGGAAGGCGCCGCTGGCCAGCATCATCGCGCCGACCATCAGCGCCAGTGCGATCGCAAGGCCCTGATATTCCGGCGAGCCGGCGGTTGCCAGCGCCGCAAGCCCGCCGGCGAAGATCGGCGTGATCGTGGAGTCGGCGCCGCAGGACAGGAAGCGGTTGCCGCCGAGCAGCGCGAAGCCGAGCGATCCCGCCATGAAGGCGAAGAAGCCGATCTGTGGTGCGAAACCGCCGAGTCGCGCCGTTGCCATCTGCTCGGGGATCGCGATCGCCGCCAGCGTCAACCCCGCCATGAGGTCGCCGGGGATGGAATAGGACGCGAGCGACCGGAACAGCGGCCATGATCCAGATGATCCCTCGGCGTGAGCGTCGTGCGGCATCGATGCGAAATCCCCGGAAAGGCCTGCGTCGGTCGGTCAGACTACAGCATTTCCGGAGTCGCAGATGACGAATATCCACCGCTCTCATGTCCCGGACGCGCTGCAACGCCATAGCGTTGCTGCGCAGAGCCGGGACCCAGAAAGCAACACGATAGGGTGCGGTGAGATGGGCCCCGGCTCTGCAGCGCACCGCCGAAGAGCGCTGCGCTGCGTCCGGGGCAAGAGACCTTCGCCGCGCGCCGCGCCATGACGGCTGGCCGCAACCCTTGCCTGCCCCGTCGCTTTGGCCATACAGTCCACGCAACAGGCCGCGGCAGCAATCGCGGCCGCAAATAACTAACAATGCTTGGGGAGAGACCGCACCATGACCATTGTGCCCGTGAGCCGCCGCAAGTTCATCAAGTCGTCGACGGCGGTGACCGCCGGCCTCGTGTTCTCCCCCGCACTCATCGGCCGCGCTGAAGCCGCGACGATGAAGCTGAAATGCTCCTCCTCGCTGCCGAACGATCCCAAATTCGCCAACGGCCGCGTCTACTACGACAATCTCGTCAAGAACCTGAAGGCGAACGGACTAGGCGAACAGGTCGAGGTCGCCTTCTTCCCCGACAACCAGCTCGGCCAGGAAATCGACGTCATCAACTCGGTGAAGCTCGGAGTCATCGACCTCATGGTGTCCGGCTCGTCGATCTCCGCCAATCTGGTGCCGCTGGTCGGTACCTACGACCTCGGCTTTCTCTTCTCGAGTTTCCCGCAGCAGACCAAGGCGTTCGACGCCGGCGCCGCCAAGCCGATCGAGGACGCCCTGCTCAAGGGCGCCAACATCCGCATCATCGCCTGGGCCTATAATTTCGGTTCACGCAGCGTATTGGCGAAGAAGCCGGTGAAGACGCCGGAAGATCTCGCCGGCCTCAAGATCAGGACGCTGCCAAATCCCGTCATCACGGAATGCCTGCGGCTGATGGGGGCTGCCGCGACGCCGCTGGCGTTCGGCGAAATCTACACAGCGTTGCAGGCCGGCGTGCTGGATGGGCTGGAGCACGATCCGCCGACGATCCTGGCCAGCAAGTTTTTCGAAACGGCGAAATTCTACGCCCTGACGCAGCACAATTTCTCGCCGCTCGCGATCTACTTCAGCGACATGACCTACAACCGCATGGATCCGAAGCTGCGCGACGGCTTTCTCGATGCCGCGAAGAAAGCCGCGACCGACACGCGGGCCCATGGGCTTGCGGTCGAGAAGGAGGCGCTGGCGGCTCTGACCGAGAAGGGCGTGACGGTGGCCGAATGCGACCGCGAGGCGTTCAAGAAGCGCGTGGCGCCGCAGACCGAGAACTTCATCAAGGCACGGCCGGAATCCAAGGCCGTCATCGACATCATCCGCGCCACGCAAGCCTGAGGTACCGATGACAGGCGTCGCGTCCCACTCGGGCGGCCGCCACGGGAGCATTACGCTACTGCTTCGCTGCAGCGACGCAATCGCGGCCATCCTGCTGGCCGCGGATCTCGTTGTGGTGTGCGCGTCCGTGCTGCTGCGCTTCTTCTTCAACGCGCCGGTGGAATGGTCGGACGACGTCGCGCGCGGCCTGATGGTTGGCTCGGCCTTCTTCGGAGCGGCGAGCGCGCTCGCGCGCGGCGAGAATGTCGGCGTGTCCTTCTTCCGCGACCTGTTGCCGGTGCGCTTGCGCACGCTGGTCGATGCCGCGAGTGCCGTGCTCGTCGTGCTGATCTCCGGCTACGTCGCCTACAACGCCATCAAGCTCGGCTCGCTGACATCAGGCCAGACCACCGGATCAGGCCTGCCGCTGGAGCTGACCTTCTACCCGATGGGCATCGGCGCGCTGTTCATGACGGTGTTCGCGATCGATCATCTCTGCGCAAGGCCGCTCCCCGACATTGTCAGGGGCCTCGTCGCGATCGTGATCGTCACCGGCCTCTATCTCGCCTGGGATTATCTGTCGCCGTCCTCGGTACCGTCGGCGGGCGCGCTGATGCTGATCGGCTTCTTCGCGACCCTCTTCGGCGGATTGCCGATCGGCTTTGCGCTGGCGCTTGCCGCGCTGATCTTCATCTGGGTCGATGGGGCGCTGCCCGGCGTCATCTTCGCCCAACAGATGGCGCGCGGCATCGACAATTTCGTGCTGCTCGCGATCCCCTTCTTCATCCTCGTCGGCTATCTCATGGAAGCCAACGGCATGTCGGTGCGGCTGATCGAACTGTTGCAGCGCGCGGTAGGGCGCATGCGCGGCGGTCTGAACGTGGTCATGGTGGCCTCGATGGTGCTGTTCTCCGGCATCTCCGGCTCGAAGATGGCCGACGTCGCCGCGGTCGGTTCCGTGCTGATTCCGGCGGCGCGCCGCTCGAAGCAGAACCCGGGCGGCGCGGTGGCGCTGCTCGCGGCGTCCGCGGTGATGGCGGAGACCATTCCGCCCTGCATCAACCTGATCATCCTCGGCTTCGTGGCAAACCTGTCGATCGGCGGCCTGTTCGTCGCCGGCCTGCTGCCGGCGGCGCTGATGGCGGCGGTCCTGATCGCCGTCTCCATCATCTTCGGCAAGCGTCCGGCTGATGCCGAGGACGTCGAGCCGCAGATGCCGGTGTCGGGCTTGTGGAGCGGTGCGATCGCTTCGTTCGGCCTGATCTTCATGATCTTCTTCGGCTTCAAGAGCGGCTTTGCCACCGCGACCGAAATCTCCGCCTTCGCCGTGGCCTACGCGCTCGCGGTCGGCAGCGTGGTGTTCCGCGAGCTTACCTTCAAATCGGCCGCGCACAGCTTTATCCAGGCGGCAACGCGCGCGGGGCTCGTGCTGTTCATTGTCGCCGCCGCGCAGTCGCTGGCGTTCACGCTGACCTTGCAGCAGATACCGCATGCCGTCGGCGACTTCATGCTTGGATTGTCGAGGACCAGCGGCGTCTGGCTGTTCATCCTGCTCGCGATCGCCGTGCTGATCGTGATGGGCTCGGTGCTGGAGGGCGCGGCCGCCCTGATCATCTTCGGGCCGCTACTGCTGCCGGTCGCAGTGCAGCTCGGTGTCGATCCTCTGCATTTTGGCGTCGTGCTGGTCATCGCGATGGGCATCGGCCTGTTCGCGCCGCCGCTCGGTCTCGGACTCTACGGCGCCTGCCTGATCGGCAACGTGCCGATCGAGCAGACGGTGAAGCCGATCATGGGCTACCTTGGCCTCTTGTTCCTCTGCCTGCTCGTCATCGCCTTCGTGCCATGGCTCTCGACCGCGCTGCCGCGCGCATTCGGCTATTGAAGGAGTGCTGTCGTGAAGGTCCTGCTCGCTCACACGCCGGAGATGCGCCGCAATTACTACGGCGATCGTAGCCTGAACGGCCTGCGCTCGACCGCGGAGGTGATCCTGCACGAGGGTGATGATCCGCTGGCCGCAGCCGGCCTCGTGCGCGCTGCGGCGGATGCCGACATCATCGTGGCCGATCGCATGACCGAAGGCCGCGGCGAGATCTTTGCGCAACTGCCGCGCCTGCGTGCCTTCGTCCGCTGCGCCGTCGACATCCGCAACGTCGATGTAGATGCGGCCTCGAGCGCCGGCGTGCTCGTGACCCGTGCCGGCCCCGGTTTCGTTCAGGCCGTCGCCGAGCTCGCGCTCGGCTTCATGGTCGATCTCTCCCGCGGCGTATCGCGGACGACGGCGGACTACCAGGCCGGGCGCAAGCCGGAGGCTCGGATGGGCCGCCAGCTTGCCGGCAGCCGGATCGGCATCATCGGCTATGGCAGCATCGGGCGCTACCTCGCGGAGATCGCCAGGGTGCTGCGCATGGAGGTGCTGGTGTCCGATCCCTTCGCGACCGTCAACGATGTCGGCATCAGGCAGGTCAGTCTCGACGAACTCCTGTCCGCGTCGGACTACGTCGTCTGCCTCGCCATCGCCAACGAGCAGACCGAGAACCTGATCGGCGAGGCGGCGCTGGCGCGGATGCAGAAGCATGCCGTCTTCATCAATCTCTCGCGCGGCAATCTCGTCGACGAGGCGGCGCTGGCACGTGCGTTGCGCGAGAATCGCATCGCGGGCGCGGCGATGGACGTCGGCCGCGCACCGGATCAGATGCCGACGCCGGAGCTGGCGAAGCTGCCCAACGTCGTCGCCACGCCGCATGTCGGCGGGCTGACGCCGCAGGCGATCGAGTACCAGTCGCTCGAAACGGTGCGGCAGGTGGAGGCGATCGTCAGAGGCGAGATCCCGCCGGGCGCGGTCAACGCCGAGCACTGGACGCGGCGGCCCTGAGCCGACGGGTCTATCGTGGCACTTAAGGAAGCGATCGTTCCGCAAGCTGAACAGGTTGCTAACCTGCGGTGCATCGACGGTCCGTAGGACTCCGGAGAAAACCTGCAATCTGTTGCCTGACTGCGGGCAACTCGCAGGTCAATCGTTAACTACGCCGGGCAATGCGGAACAACCCGGTTCCAAAATTGTGCAGTTCTTAACCCCTATCCTCGTCCGATAGCTGTACCGGTGGCTCAACCAGAAGTTCGGGCCGCGGCGGGGAGGGGATGAGCGGACCAAGATGGGCGATCGCGATCAGTACGATCAGGATCGGAAACGCATGACCGGACGGTGGCGTGCCGCGCCGCTGCTCGGGCTCTATCGTCCTGCGCTCGTCGCGATCGGCGTCGGTCTACTGTTCTCGGTCGCGGGCGCGGCCGCCGTCGCGCGATGGGAAGACCGCGTCAACAGGATCGAGTTCCAGAATGCGGCCGAAACCGAAGCAATCGTCATGCAGAACGGCATGAGCGAGTACATCAGCAGGCTCGTCGCGCTGCGTACGCTGTTCGAATCCACCAACGAGGAAATCGCCCGCAGCGAATTCGAGACCTTCAGCGCCCGGCTGTTCGAGCGCCATCCCGGCATGCTGCGCATCGCCTGGCTGCCGCGCGTGAGCCGCGAGGAGCGTGCCGAATACGAGGCCGCTGCGATTACGGACGGCGTGTCCGGCTATCACATCAAGTCGCTCCAGGGCGAGACCCTCACGGTCGCGTCGCAGAGCGACGAGTATTTTCCGGTGTTCTACTCGACCCGGCCGAAGACGTCGCAGGTCTACGGCTTGGACTATGCGAGCGTTCCGGACCGTCGCGCGGTCCTGGAGCGCGCGCGCGACAACGACGAGGTCGGTTCGATTCGCACCCGCCTCTACGAACCCAAACATGGCAGGTGGCAGCCCGACGTCCTCGTTGTGCTTCCAGTCTACGCCAAGGGAACGTCGCGCGACACGGTCGCGGACCGGCGGCGCAATCTGGCTGGTTTCGTCGTCGGCATCTTCGACCTGCCGCTGCTGATCGAGTCCATTCGCGTCATGACCGGAGCAAGTCCGGTCAGTGTGAACGTCTATCCGCCCTTCACGGGGCAGATCGTTAGCCTGGCGGAAACGCTGCCGGACTACACGTCGGCGGCCACGGCGCCGCAGTCGATGCGGGACGTCGCGCGGGCCCTGCACTGGTCGGGCACTCTCAAGATCGGCGACACCGACTGGCAGGTGCGCGCCGTGCCGACGGCCGGCGGTTCGCTGGAGACGGCCTACGATCGCGCGGCCGCGGTCCTCGTCGTCGGCATGCTGCTGACGCTGTCGCTCGCAACCTATCTCATGCTCGCCAGCCGCAATTCGCGGCGGTTGTCACTGGCGAACCGGCGGGTGCTCGAGCTCGCCCAGACCGACATCCTGACCGGACTGCCGAACCGCGCGTTCTTCCTCACCCGGCTCGACGAGATGAACGACCGGTTGAAGGCGAGCGGGCGGGCGTTCTCGATCCTGCTGCTCGATCTCGACCGCTTCAAGAACGTCAACGACTCCCTCGGTCACGGCGCCGGCGATGTGCTGTTGCGCCAGGTGGCGCAGCGGCTGAAGTCCGCGCTACGCGCCACCGACGTGCTGGCGCGGCTCGGCGGCGACGAGTTCGCCATCATCCAGGAGGGCTGCGAGGATCAGCGCGCCTCGTCGACCGTACTGGCCGGACGGATCGCCAAGCTGGTGGCCGAACCGTTCCTCTTGCCCGGACATCGCGTCGAGATCGGCACCAGCATCGGCATCGCGATCGCGCCGGATCACGGCAGCGACCAGGACCAGTTGCTGAAGAAGGCCGACCTCGCGCTCTACCGCTCGAAGTCGGCGGGCCGCGACTGCTTCACCGTCTACGACGAGGCAATGTCGGCCGAGCTCGAGGCGCGTAACACGCTGGAAGGCGATCTGCGCAATGCCATCGCCCAGCGCCAACTCGAAGTGCATTACCAGCCGTTCGTCGATGCGCTCAGCGGCGCGCGGCGCGGCTTCGAGGCGCTGGTACGCTGGAGGCATCCGGCACGCGGATTGATCCCGCCGGACCAGTTCATTCCGCTCGCCGAGGAGACCGGACTGATCGTCCCACTCGGCGAATTCGTGCTGCGGCGCGCCTGCGCGGATGCGGCCGGCTGGCCTTCCGATCTGATGGTCGCCGTGAACCTGTCGCCGATCCAGTTCAAGGAAGCCGATCTGTTCGAGATGATCTGCGCGGCGCTCGCGGATGCCGGCCTGCCGCCCGAGCGGCTGGAGATCGAGATCACTGAATCCGTGCTGCTGGAACGCGGCGTCGAGAACCACGCCTTCATGGAACGGCTGAAGCGCATCGGCATCAAGCTCGCGCTCGACGATTTCGGTACCGGCTATTCGTCGCTCAGCAATCTGACCGCGTTCCCGTTCGACAAGATCAAGATCGACAAGTCGTTCATCCGCAACCTCACGCATCAGCCGCGCAGTTCCGCCATCATCGCCTCGATCGTGACGCTTGCGCGCGGGCTGGACATGTCGGTCACCGCCGAAGGGGTCGAGACGTTCGAGGAGTTCGAGGCCTTGAAGGCGCTCGGCGTCAATTTTGCGCAAGGCTATCTGTTCGGGCGTCCGCAGCTGGTCGCCCGGATCGAGTTTGATGCTCCGGTCCAACCTTCGCAACTCGACGCCGCCTGAGCACGCCTGAGGGGCATGCGTGAAAATCGCTTGACCCAGGCATCCCTGGATGGTCGGTAGGACCGTCTAGGGATGAAATAAAATACAACATGCGGCTTCCGTTCTTTTATGGCTGGGTCGTGGTCGCCGTGACCTTCGTCACCATGGCCATCGGCGTCAACGCGCGCACCGCCTTCTCGCTGTTCTTTCCGCCGATCATCTCCGAATTCGGCTGGGAGCGCGGCATCACCGCGGGTGCCTTCTCCTTCGGCTTCGTGGTGTCGGGTTTCGTCAGCCCGCTGATCGGCCGCCTGATGGACCGCGCCGGTCCTCGCGCGGTGATGGAGGTCGGCGTCGTGCTGATGGCCGGCGGGCTGCTGCTCGCCCCGCTCACCAGCCAACCCTGGCATCTCTACGTGACCATCGGTGTCATGGTCGGTGCCGGCTCGGTGTGTCTTGGCTATTCCGGCCAGTCGCTGTTCCTGCCGAACTGGTTCATCCGCGCGCGCGGCTTCGCCATCGGCATCGCATTTGCAGGCGTCGGCATCGGCTCGGTGACGCTGCTGCCATGGGTGCAGCACCTGATCGAGCAGACCAGCTGGCGCACCGCCTGCACCGCGATGGGCCTGCTCGTCCTGATCGTGCTGGCGCCGATCAATTTGCTCCTGCGCAAACGCCCCGAGGATATCGGCCTGCAGCCGGATGGCGATGCCGCCCCGGCGGCGGGTGCGGCACAACCTGTCTCAAACATCGTCGATCCCGCCTGGGTTAGCACCGATTGGACGCTGAGACGGGCGGTTGCGACCGCGCGATTCTGGTGGATCGCGCTCGGCTATTTCTGCGGCCTGTACATCTGGTACGCGGTGCAGGTGCATCAGACCAAATTCCTGCTCGACATCGGCTTCAGCCCCAGCGTTGCAGTATGGGCGCTCGGCATCGTCAGCCTGCTCGGCATTCCCGGCCAGATCGTGCTCGGACATGTCTCCGACCGGATCGGGCGGGAGTGGGTGTGGGCGATCAGTTGCGCAGGCTTTGCGATCTGCTTCGCGGCGTTGATGGCGCTGAAGTTCCAGCCGTCATTCTGGCTCGTCTACGTGATGGTGTTTACGCAAGGCGCGCTCGGCTACGGCCTCACCTCGATCATGGGCGCCGTGGTGTTCGAGATTTTCCAGGGCAGGCACCAGGGCAGCATCTTCGGCACGATCATGCTGGCGGCGTTGGCAGGCGGCGCGGCCGGTCCCTGGCTGACCGGCTTGCTCTACGATCGCGCCGGCGACTACACGCTCGCCTTCGGCATCGCGATGGTCATGAGCGGATTGTCGGCGCTCTCGATCTGGCAGGCCGCGCCGGGCAAGGTGCGGGCGGTGGCCGGCCGCCTACACAAGCTCCAGGCGAGAACCGCGGAGTAGGGGCCATCTACGCGGGAAGACCTTTGCGCCTTTCGCGAAACGTCAGGCATGTCGCGGCTTGGCTTTCAGGGGTAAACCAGAGGCTCCCCATCTCTCTCTTGGCCGGCGAATGCCGAACGCTGCGGGTTCGGTGTCGTGCGGCTCAAGCCGGCGCACCTGCCCAAGATAGGATCTCTCGAAGTCGGACAGCACCGAGAGTGCCTCGAAGTCGATGATGGTGATGGACCGGCCAGCTACTGCAACGAGCTTGTCCTGTCGAAGGGCGCGGAGCGTGCGATTGACATGGACGGTAGAGAGACCGAGCGCATCGGCAATCAGCTCCTGCGTCAGTGGGATCGAGAGGGTCATCTCGCCACTGCGATGGCTCGTGTTCAGCCTTACAAATAATTCGAGAAGCAGATGACTGATCCGCTCGTAGGCCGAGCGGCGGCCGGTACCGGTCAAATGCTCGCCGAGGATCGCAGCTTCCTGCACCGTGGACCAGAACAAGGCCTTCGCCAGCGCAGGGTCGCGGTCGAAGACGTTGTCTATCATGTCGAATGGGATGGCCGAGACATTCGCTTGCGTGATGGTCGCGATTGAATAGGGCGCCTGAGGGAACAGGCACGCCGGCAGGCCGAAAACCTGACCGGGCAGGATGAAGTCCAGGATCTGGCGCGTACCCTTGTGCAGGATCTTGTAGCGGGCCAGCCAGCCGTCGTGGTTGAAGTAGATACAATCGTTATGGCTGCCCGAGATTATGACGTCCTTCGCTTTGGCGAAACTGAGGCGTCGCACCCCAGGACCGTGCGCGTCAAACCACCCCTCCGCAACTGCGCCCTCGCTGGACGCTCTTGTCGGCGCGTATGTATGTTCAGTCGGGCGAATTGAGCGACGGCGTGCCGGTTGATCCATGTCGATAAAACCCGTTGATCCCTGATCAACCCAATCGGCTATCGCCGGGTTCCCGCGCGCGGGGTTAACCTGGATCAATATTCGCCGTTAAGGCGTGATCGGGCCGACCGTTCCATTCTGCTTTCCCAAAACGACGATGAAGTTCGGCTTTCGGCTCAGGGAGAGCGCCCCATGTCCATGACCTCGGCGTCCATGACGTCGGCCCGCACAGGCCATTCCAATCGCTGGGTTCAGCTGGTCCTCGGCATCATCTGCATGGCGAGCGTCGCCAATCTTCAGTATGGCTGGACACTGTTCGTGCTGCCGATCCAGCATCAATGGGGATGGTCCAAGGCCGAGATCCAGGTCGCATTCTCGATCTTCATCCTGCTGGAAACCTGGCTCGTACCGTTTGAAGGCTGGATCGTCGATCGCACCGGGCCGCGCTGGATGGTGCTGGCGGGCGGCGTCGGCACCTTTCTCGCATGGTACGTCAACTCGAAGGCCAATTCGCTCGGCATGTTCTATCTCGGCGGGGCGATCGCAGGCTTCGCCGGCGGCGCGGTCTACGGCACCTGCGTCGGCAACGCGCTGAAATGGTTTCCCGACAAGCGCGGTTTGTGCGGCGGACTCACGGCGGCGGGCTTCGGTGCGGGCGCGGCGATCACGATCGCGCCAATTCGAGCCATGATCCAATCCAGCGGATACCAGCACACCTTCCTGTTCTTCGGCATCCTCTACGGGGTCATCATCGTTGTCGTCTCGAACTTCATCAAGGCACCGAGGCCGGAAGAGCTTCCTCCGGTCATGAATATCAAGGTGTTGCAGAGCGCCGAGGACGTTCCGCCATCCCAAGCGGTGCGATCTCCGATTTTCTGGATCATGTATCTCATGTTCTTCCTGGTGGCCGCCGGCGGGTTGATGTCGGCCGCGCAGCTCGCGCCGATCGCAAAGGAGCGCGGCATCGCCGACGCCACCGTCGTGATCTTCGGAATTAGCATGCCTGCGATCGTGGCGGCGCTCACCTTTCACAACATCACAAATGGTGTGGGCAGGCCGCTCAACGGCTGGATTTCCGATCACATCGGGCGCGCGAACATGATGGGGATCGCGTTCGGCATCGAGGCAATCAGCCTCGCGGCCTTCGGCTTCTTCGGCGTGACAGCAATGTCGTTCATCATCACCGATGGGCTGGTCTTCCTGTTCTGGGGTGACATCTTCAGCCTGTTCGCGGCAACCGTCGGTGATGCATTCGGGCGGAAATTCGTCACCGTGAACTACGGCATTATGTACACGGCCAAGGGCGTCGCCTCGCTGCTGGTGCCGCTCGGCAACGTGCTGACGCACGCCACCGGAAACTGGCACGCCGTCTACGCGGTCGGATGCGGCATGAACGTGGTTGCGGCGCTCCTCGGCCTTTTCGTGCTCAAGCCCGTCATCAAGGCGCGGCTGGCGCCCCCGGTCCAGCCGGCGACCTCCGAGCCGACCTACGCCGACGAAGAAATCGGGAGGCGGCGCGCGGTCGGCTAGCGATGAGTTCGCCGGTCATATCCGGGGACTGGAGCTTCGCGGAAAGGAGGCGCTTCCTTGCCCACCGAACTGCCTGTCAGGGGCCGGTCCACGTTGGCGTCGGAGCTTGAGCTGATCGCGCTGGCCTCGCTGCTGCCGTGGTGCCTGAGCCTGCTGCTTGTCCATCAAGATCCTGCCGTTGCGCAGGCGCTTCTGCTCATGGGGCAGCTCAGCTGATCGACGACCGCGCCGGAGGAGTTATTTGACCGCGCCGCCGGTAATTCCCTCGATGAAGCGATCAAGGAACGAGTTGTAGGCAATCGCTACTGGAATGCTCGCGATCAACGCGCCTGCCATGATCTCACCCCAGAAGAAGATGTCGCCCCTGATCAGATCCGTCGCTACTCCGAGGGTGACCGGCTTTTGCGCGGCGGAGGATATGAATGTCAGCGCGTAGACGAACTCCTGCAACGTCAGCGTAAAGGTGAATATCACGGCGGTCAGGATGGCGGGCAAAGACAGCGGAATGACCATCTTGATGAAGGCACCGAAGCGGCTGCAGCCATCGACGATCGCCGCTTCCTCGATCTCGATCGGCATCGCCTTGAAGAAACCCATCAACAGCCACGTACAGAACGGGATCGTGAAGGTCGGATAGACCAGGACGAGCGACCACATCGAATTCTGCAAGCCGAGATTTGCCACGATCCGCGATAGCGGCAGGAACAGCAGTGTCGGCGGGACCAGATAGGTGAGGAAAATACCGATCCCCAGCGTTTCGCCGCCACGACCCGTCAGCCGCGCCAGGCTGTAGCCGGCCGGCAGAGCCGCCAGCAGCGTGATCACGACCACGCATGTGCCGATGATCAGCGAATTCAAGAGCCAGCGCGCGAACAGCGTCTGCTCGAACAAATATCGGAAATGCTCCAGCGTTGGCGCCTCGTTGAACCAGAACGGAACGTTGGTGAGATTGTAAAGGTCGGAGTTGCTCTTGAACGACGTGATGACCATCCAGTAGAACGGAAACGCGGTCAGAACCACGAAAAAGGCGACCGCTCCATAGAACGGGACCTCGCGTAATACGCCGCCGATCAAATGTCGCATCTCTAAATCTCCCGCCGCCGGATGAAACGCAGCACGCCGATCACCAGGACAAGCAGCACAGGCAGCATGAACAGCGAAATCGCGGCGCCATGCGAGACGTCGCCCGACACGATGCCGACCTGGAAACCCTGAAAGGCGAGGACCGACGTGGCGCCGACCGGCCCGCCATTGGTCAGAAGATAGACCACGGAAAGATCGGTGAAGGTGAACACGACACCGAAGATCAGTCCGATGGCGACGATCGGCAGGATCATCGGCATGATGATCTGGTAGTTGCGGCGCCAGAAGCCCGCACCATCAACGGTGGCGGCGTCGATGATATCCTGCGGGACAGCGGTGATTCCGGCGAGAAAGATCACGATGGCGAACGGAAAGAAACGCCACGCATTGACGACGATCACGCACAGCATCGCAAGATGAGGATTGCCGAGCCAGTTCGGCGCCTGCGCTCGATCGATGATGCCGAGCGCAACCAGGGTCCAGTTGATGACGCTGTATAGCGAATCGAACATCCATTCCCACGCGACGCTGGCGAGCGCGATCGGCACTGCCCATGGCAAGATGATCAGGGCCCGCACGAACTTGCGGCCGGGGAACGGCCGCAGCAGCAATAGCGCACCGAACTTTCCGAGAACCAGACCAAGCAGCTGGGACGCGAATGTGAAGAGAAAGGTGTTGCCGAGCGTCTCCAGGAAGACCGGATTTTGAATGATCTGCCTGAAATTGGCCAACCCGACGAAGCGCCATGAGGGGTCGTAGATCGTGTAGGCGCTGACCGAGTAGTATACGGCGAGCAGGAACGGCAGGCCGACCAGCAACAACACATAGAGGATCGCGGGCGCGACGAAGAGCGCGCCCAGCACCTCGCGCCGGTCCAGCAGGAAACTGAAACGGGGAGACGGTCTTGATACGATTGGTTCAACGAGGTCGACCATCGACGAAAATCCCGTCTCAGTGGCGGCTGGCCCGCTTGCCGTCGTTGTCGAAATAACGGAGCGCCCTGTTGCGCACGGCGAAGGAATGCCACTCGCCCGGACGGATGTTTCCTTCGGCGACATGCGCCGGCGGCAGCTTTGCCGTGATCACCTGCGTATCGAAGCCATCGATCACGCCGTACACGATCCGCTCGGAGCCGAGATATTCCGAGCGGTCGACCCGGAATGAAAATTCGGTGACGCCTCCATTGCCGTTGCTGACCATGTCTTTCGGTAAGAAATTCTCGGGGCGGAAGCCGAGACAGCCATCACCGCGTGCCAGCAGGTTCATCGGCGGCGTGCCGACAAAGGTCGCGACGAACCGGTCAGCCGGATCGTCATAGATTTCGGCCGGCGTGCCGACCTGCCGGATCCGGCCGTGATCGATGACGGCAATTCGATCGCCCATGCCCATCGCCTCGACCTGATCGTGTGTCACGTAGATGGTGGTGACGCCGACACGCTGCTGGAACTGCTTGATGTCCTGGCGCGCGGAGGCGCGAAG
Source organism: Pseudomonadota bacterium (assembly GCA_023388935.1). Taxonomy (GTDB): domain Bacteria; phylum Pseudomonadota; class Alphaproteobacteria; order Rhizobiales; family Xanthobacteraceae; genus Bradyrhizobium. The sequence continues at coordinate 25,204 of JAEWFG010000039.1, forward strand.
CTTGGCGTCGAGATTGGAGAGCGGCTCGTCGAGCAGCAACGCCGTTGGCTCCCGTACCAGCGCGCGCGCGAGCGCGACGCGCTGGCGTTCGCCGCCGGACAGCTGGCGCGGCCGTCGATCGAGCAAATGGTCGATACCAAGAAGCCGCGAGGCCCATTCAACCTTCTTGTCGATCTCGGCACGGGGTACGCGCTGGGTCCTGAGCGGAAAAGCGATGTTGTTCCGCACGGTGTAGTGGGGATACAGCCCGTAGCTCTGAAACATCATTGCGACACCGCGGGCGCGCGGAGGCACGTCGTTGACGATGTTGCCGCCGATGACGAGGTCGCCCGCGGTCTGCCGCTCGAGCCCGCAGACGATCCGCAGGAAGGTGGTCTTTCCGCAACCCGACGGACCAAGCAGAACCATGAACTCGCCGTCAGGCACCGCAAGCGTAATGCCGGCAACCGCGGGCAATTCACCGAACGTCTTGAAGATGTCTCTAGCC
>JAEWFG010000087.1 GCA_023388935.1 Pseudomonadota bacterium
TCCCTCAAGCGCGTTGCAAAGTACGGATCGTCAGGCGGTGAAAAGCCGAAGGCAATCCTGTGCGCCTCGTCAGAGGAGATATGCGGCCGCATCAATCGGACCAAAAAACCGCGCTCTCACGAATAGGGCGGGCTAGAGCTTCGAGAATATGATGCTCAACGGCCGAGATGTCGCCCAGCGCGAGGTATTCACGCAAGTCGCCGAGGTCAGCGAGTTGTCTGCGGTCTTCTTCCAACTGGGCCAGTGAATGCCCGTGAGCGGGCATCTCCTCGTACGGAATGGCCCAAGGTCCGCTCAATGGCCCAAAAACGCGGAGGTGTTCCTCCTCCATCCTCTTGTACTCATCGCGGCCGTACCGGATGCGTTCATCCCACGCGAGAGCCTTGCCGTAGACGTACTCTGCCATACGCTTGATCTCGGCGTCATCGAGAGTGGTTCGGAGCGCGCCGTAGGCTTTGACGGCTGTTGCCTTGTGAGGGCTTCGGCTTCGCGGAGCGTGCGATCCAGGTTGGCAAGGGCATGCGTTGCTCTACGATTGGCCTCGCGTCGATCTTTAGTCCCGAGAGACCTCTTGAGATACTTCTGGGTTTGCTTCTTGCTGCCGAGCACGCGCGCGACAGCGGCCTGCAGTGGCTCTGGTACCTTTCTTTGCACGCACCAAACGTCCGCAGAATTCTTAATCAAGTAGGGCATCGTGCGCATCAAAAGCCACCATCAATTGCTGCCAGTCAAGGGCAGACAAAGCTTTGATTCGCATGATGTTTTTGATTTATCAGCGCTTCTGGAACCGCTGGCGCTCCCTAGGGGATGGAGGCGATCAAGTTCGAATTTCGCCCGCGTCCTTTCTGAACAGGTTCGCTCGACTTCTGACGACCCCGCAGTTGCGGGAGACGCTCTATTCGCTTGCACGCATCAAGCTCCTCGAACAGGTACCCACGAAGCTGGCGATATGACGACCCTGACCAGTGCGTCGAGCGCATCAACGCGACGCATGGTGGGCTCTACTCGCCTTGCCGCAACGACGGTAACGACCATACGACCCGCCAGCAATCCGCTCCGGGGCTTCTGGCCCGCCGGATATGGATGGATGCGATCCGCCCTGACGAAGTCCTGCATGCGCAGCTGCTCGGACACCGGCGCCGCGACGAACCTTCTCGAGAGGGCCAGGCTCCGAAACCCTTCTCAACTCGGTCAGTTTACGATCAGAAGTTGCTCGCCGCCGATGGCACGCCCGAACGAGCGGCAATCGAACGGAGGCCATCAAGCCGCCTCATCTACTTTGCGGCAAGCTCCTGTCCTTGATCGTAAGTCCACTTGAGACCGCGGCTTCGGCCTTTCTGACCCGCTCGCGCAACTCCAATAGCTCTCCGTATTCGACTGCAAGCGGGTCGCGGGTGGTGATGTAGGGGATTGGCGCGCGATAGTTTGAACTTCCATACGACGAATATCGAATCATGAAATTGAGGTCCTTCCACTCGTACTAACAAAGTCTCCGCACCCCCAAATGAAGTTTAACTATTCCGTTTTTTCTAACTTTATCCTTCTGCACATTACCTGCACATTACGCTGCGATCGGAATTGCCCGCTGACAATCTTCCTGCACCGACGGCAATCATCGCCTGAGCCGCCGTGCCGAGCTAGCCAGCGGACAAATGATCATCAAATGGACAGATCATTTCAGCCGTGCCCTCCAGTTAATTCATTAAAAGAGATTTTAAAAATTTTTCAAGCCAATTCGGCTTTATATTGTTTCCATTGATTACCGGGTTAGGAAGTTCCTTCAAAAAGTTCCAAGTCACTGCGAGGCGAACCGACCCGGTAAAGCGTCAAATCGCAAAGCCGTACTCGGGGGCCAGCACCCTTGCGCTTTAACCATGGGCGATTTTGCCGAGGCGACGTGGACGTGATCCTGGACGCAGAACCGCCAGGGACAGCCAGAATGGCGGCCAAGCCCAAATGTTGAGCTAAGCGATGATTTGTGACAAACGCATGAACGAAAGGTATGCACGCCGGGACGACGCGGTTTCAGGCGGCAAACGAGGAAAGTCCGGGTTCCCGTGTTGACGGTCATCAAGGCGGCCTTACGTTTCGATCTTCGGAGGCCGTAACTACTTTCCGGCATTGTTAGGCGCCGTCTCAGCCGGCACATCGTCGACTTTGCCGTTGTTCGCGACGCACTTGTTGAAGTAGTCGAGACGGTCCTTGGCGGTTCCTTTACTGCTGCCTGCAGCGGGGTTGCCGATCTGCCGCGGCGGAAATGCCTTCGCAGACGCCGCTTCACAGGCACGCGCGACCTCGGCCGTGATGGCGGATACGGTTCCCGTCCCCGCGGCAGACAACAGCAGAACAGGTACCAGTCCAATTGTTGCGGACTTGATCTTGATAACCAACTTGGATCACTCCCTCACCTGACTGCTTTTGCCCGTGGGGATACCATAGCAAAGCGCCGCCCTTCATCGAAGCTCCGAATTTCAGGCCGACCGGGCACCGGGGGCGAGCGAGCATCGCCCTGTTAAACCCTCAACTGTTAAGCTCGGGCAGATAAGCCCTCAATTGTTAAGCTCGGGCAGATTGAAATCCGAAAAGCGGGTCAGCATCGTTGCCCTGATGAATTTTAGATGCGAGACGATGCTTGCCAATTCCTTGAGCCGGCGCTGTCCGTTCGAAATTTCAACCTCAAACAAACCCTGATGGTAATTGTCGAGCGGCTCCCGGTCCAAATATTCATCAGTGCCATTACCAAACGTAACCGATGCGCGGGCGAGTGCGTCGTCCACACGCCGATTGAGGCCGGATTGCTCGCTCTCCGCCTCCTGCAAAGCCTTGTCGATAGCAGCCATGACGGCGCCAATCCGCCTATGATCCGTATCGCCATCACGCTCGGCCGAGCGCGCTCGAAAGCGATCGTCAGCCCGGCGATGGTTGAAAAGGTTGTGCGCGCGCGCTCTGAGGAATTGCGGAAACATTGGGCCGACCCAATCCGAATGAAGCCGACAGCTTGGTCAATTATAGTTAACAGAGCCTGAATCGACGGCCTGCTTCGCTCGACTGAGGGCGATCCAAGCCCTCCAAGCCTGCTCGTGCTTGGCATAAAGCTCAAGCCAGCGCGTTTCCCGCGGTCTGCCGGACTCCCCTGCCCGGGAAGCGTCCGTCGATACGCCAGTCGGTCCGAAAGTCCCAGATTCCAGCGACTCGAATTCTACCGTTTCCGACAAGGAGAGACCGATCAAGACGCGATGCCCCGACCCATCGACGAAATATCGGCGCGGCGCGCTGATTGGTTGATCAATCATTGCAAAGATTGTCCCGCACGTTGAACGGCCCGAGGAAGATCTCAAAACGGCGGTTATAGCCCCTGTTGAGAACAGGCGCGCCGACCGCAAGGTCTGCCAACTCAACCAACCACGCCAACTGCGCTTCACCCTACCGCGCTTCTGACCAAGTCGGCTTCCCTGGACCACCACTCCGAAGTTCGCAAGGAAAGGCGCAATTTAACCTAACCGGACGTGGTTATTTCCACGAACCCGTACGGATCATCAGATTGGAAGATCGAGCGCATTCTCGCCGACCGTCCGCCGCTTTTCGTGGGGCCCGTGGCGATGCGCGCCGACGAGCCACTCATAACCTTCGCCCTTCTGCCTGATCGAAGAAGCGCCACTCAGGGTTGCGAGCCGGCAAGCGCCTCGCGGTCATGTTGGCACCGTCGCTCTTCAGAGTTCATGATCTGGTTACGTCGGTCTTCATCGCGCCCTAATCGTACGCGCAATTGGTCAAGTCCGATCCTCGGAGCGAGCGATGGCGATGAAGCCTACAAAACCGCGTGCTTGGACTGAAGACGAGATCACGCTCTTGATCAAACTCGCGGACCTCAAGATGGCTGCGCCGGAGATCGCAAAACGGCTCGGGCGGTACACGGCTTCAGTGAAACGACGCGCTTACCAACTGGGGGTTCTTCTGCCGGCAGGCAAACGCGAACCGCAACGCTAGCTTAGTCTTCCACCGGCCCCCAGTACGTTAGCCATGCTGTCCCAATGGCGAACTGCAATTGCGACCCGCGCGGCCCGGACGTGAAATCATTTAGGGGATGCGCGATTTGCGCAGGCAAGCGTTCCCCCATACCTTCCGTTTCGACCCGCTGATGCGGGGTCCAGCAACCAGGCAACAAACGCTATCGGACTGCTCGACGGCTTCCTTGAAACCGACGGGTCCTGCATGGCGTCGGCAGGACCGAAAGTTCACAGGACCGGAATGACCTTTGGACAGGACGAGCCTGTCGCAACACTCATTCAGACTTGAGGCGCCTAGACGACCGCTTCCATGAAACCGCTCAATGGCAATATGGGCGCCTTGAGCCGAAAACGCGGCTATTTCGGATGCGGCATATGATTCGAACCACGAAAACACTGACCTAGATCTTGCCCGCACGTTGCGTTGCAGAAAGTGCCAACAGAGAACGCAATGTAGAGCTTTTCGGCACGCGCAAACGCCCGAACCCCGTCGGCCGCCTGATCGCCTCCCCTGGCCCGCGGACGTAGTTCCCGTAATCCAGCAGAGCGAACAACAGGAGCGGCAGGCGCAGGAATGGAAACCTGGCTAGGCAGGTCCGTCGCCAGTGCTGTAGGCGCGGCATCCATCGTCGACGCAAGCTGGCGGGAACATCGGTTCCCAGCATCGAAGAGAGTGCCACCATCTGCGTTTCCAATGCATTCCTTGCAAGTCGGCTGGGTGCCAGGGACGAAAGCATCTGCCAATCCACCCCACCTGTTCGAACGAGATCGCGCAAATCGAGAAGGTGCCGCAGATCCATGTGTCCGACCCAGTACCCGTTGTCCAGAAACTCGTCGTGGATGACGAGGATCAGCGCTTGGTAAGTCGCGCACGGGACCAGTGCTGTCCCTTGACCTATTGCAACCGGACGACAGTGATTTCTGAACTGACGTTGCCCGGGATAGAAGAAGGCAGGTCCCGGAAGTTGCGACTGCAGGTCGATCGCCCCAGCGTCACGCCGCCTCATGAGATCTGCGTACCATCTTTCAGCATGCGGAGGAGTTTCGTGGATTACGCGGTAACCGACGCCCTGCAGCGCCTGCACGCTCGCAATCATCTCAGCTGGGACGACCATGATGTCGAGATCGCACATGAGTTTAGATCCGCAATTTAGTCGTTCGCTGGTTGCAAGCGTCGCCGCCCCTTTCAGCAGCACGGGAACGATCCCGGCCTCATTCAATGCAGCAACTGCTTCGGCCAACTGCGCGGTGAGACGGTCATTGCGCTCCAGATTGCGGCGATGCATCTCTGCAATACACTCGAACAGGTCCGCGGGTATTCGGTCTTTGAAGCGCAGCGCAAACTCTCGAAGACTCGGGGTGGTCAGCGTTCGATTGGCGAGCCCAACCAGCCGCACCCAATCTGCCTGCTTCGGAAATTCCCCCCGAAAGCACTCGCAAAGCTGCTTCAGCGATCGGTTGTAGTCATCCATTGCAGAGAGCGGTGATTCCGAGGGCCGCCTGATCGGCATGCGAGTAGGTCAACTCAAAACAACTGGCTCCGACAACAATCTGCTTCATCGCGTCGAAGCCACTATGGTTCAGTTTCCCATCCGGCGAGTAGGACCCGGCGACCAACCGGCGCATGCTGTCGATCTGGCTAAGTGGAGTGATTTCCAACGAATTGGTGCTGGCGCGCCTGATAAAGATGATCCAGCGGATCGGAACGCTCCTGCTGGGGACACTCCTCACGTTCAAATATCGCACGCGCATTCCGTCCGACCTTCTATGTACGCGACACCCGGCGAGTTCAGGGCGGAGTTTGCTGATGATAGCCCAAGCCCCTGATTTGATCGTCGGGGCAAAAGCCATTCCGGTTGCGCGTCCGCCCGGTTCGATGAGCACGATATCGTCCCCGGCGTACCCGAACCCGGCCTGCATCAGGTGAACCGCAAGCGTTGTTTTGCCACCCCCAGGCGGGCCGCTCAGCAGCACGGCCTCGCCGTTCCACGATAAGCACGCTGCATGGAATATGGGGCGCGCGGAATTCCGAAGGAGGGCCTGCTCGGTGATGACCGCCTTGAGGGTCGGAGCCATCTCTTCCGGCGCGCATCGCGCTACATAGGCTCCATTGCGGAAGACATAGACTTCCTCCCGCCACTCGATCACCTGAAATGCATCGCTCACCGGCCCCACAACCCGCCGCGTTTCGCAAAAGAGAAGGGCTGTTTGCCGAGCCAGCCTCTCGCTCGAGGTTTGAATCGCGATTTCCAGATCGCCCAAGCCTATCGAGAAACGGTTTGCCGGCCTCAAGTCCAAATTGGCGTCGAGCAGACCCAGCGCGAGCCAATCTTGGATGGCATGCTCAAGGTGATCTGCCGCCTCCGCAGCGGTAACACCTGCCTCGCCAAGTGCACGGCAGATAGCAGAAGCAGTCATGCCGTCGACGAGGCTGCACCAGATGAATGCGGCTACCTGATTGAGTGCGTAGATCTTCTGCGACGCCTCATCGAACAGTACAGGATGGTTGTCCAAAAGTGAGAACGACACGCTTGCAGCCGGTCGCAGCATTCCAAGAATTTCTGCGAACCCATCGCGGGTTGAAGCGATCAGCACAGTTCCATTCCTTTTGATCCAATACAGACGATCGAAAGGCTTGATCGCACATGTGATCGGTCGAATTGAATTCTGCTATTTTCATGATTCTGCATTAGTGATATTTAATATGCAATCATTGGTTTGCGAGAAAGTTCCATGGCAATTAATCAGACAAGAAGCGAATCAGCCGAGGCGGATCGTCGCGCATTCCTTGCCGCGTGCGGCAAGTTCGCAGCGGTGACACCGCCGGCCGTGGCTCTCCTGCTGTCGACGAGCCTGACATCTTCCGCCATTGCGTATTCTGGCGCCAACGGCCATCAGAACAATGGTCATCACTATGGTCAGTACAAGCAAGACGACTGAGGGCGGGAAGAGCGGGGCCGTTCCGGCCTAGGGTCGCGTGCAAGCATTAATCACTTTAGGTACGCCGCAGATTCTGGCGGTCGTGCGAGCGTCTGCCGTCGCGCCTTCCCGCGCATCGACAGCGATCAGGCATCACACCAACGTCGTGACAACTGCGCCAGGCGAGGCATTCCAGGCGGTGTTGTATTGACTCATGCCGCGCTCCTATTTATTGACTCACGACGCATCTCGATTTAATCTTTTATTTATTAAAGCATTTAAATTTGAGAGGGGCTATGGTCGAGGAGAAGGCTGTTCGCTTGTGTGCCCACCGAAAGAACATTCACAGATACCGACGGCTGCTCAGGACGCAGCTTACCGACCTTGAGAGGCGGTACCTCGAACAGCGTATGTCCGAAGAACAGTCGAATGTGGACATGCTATTGGCATCATCGTTTGGAGCGTCCCCAGGTCACGAGTTCGCTGTACCCGCAGGCGATTGATGCACTTCGATCAAGCGTGATCCAGGTTCAGCCGTCGTCCCGCAAAGCTTGATTCAACTACGAACACCTGGCTGCGCGTGCGCCGTCATGACATCGAGTTCGTAGTCCAGCGCCTTCTCCCAGGTCGGTGTAGTGATTCCAAACTCCATCCGTAGCCGATCGAGACTCAAGCGGGAATTTGCGGGACGCCTGGCCTTGGTGGGAAACTCGTCCGTGCGGATGGGAGTGATGCTTTCGACCGCGACATCCAACCCGCGCACTCTCAGTCCAGCTACGACCGCCAGTGCAAATCCGTACCAGCTCGTTTCCCCGGCGCACACGACATTCACGACCCCATTTTGCCGCCCAAAAGCAGCATCGAAGCCGGAGCGATTTGACGGAATGACACTCGTCACGGCGTCGGCGATCGTCTTTGCCGAGGTCGGCGCGCCGATCTGATCGGCGACGATGCGAAGCTCTTTGCGCTCTTTCGCGAGCCGCGCGATGGTCCTCAGAAAATTCGCACCGCTGGCTGCGTAAACCCATGACGTGCGAACAATCAGATGAGGCGCACCGGAAGCTGCAACGGCAGTATCGCCGCCAAGCTTGCTCGAACCATAGACCGACAGAGGCCCAGTCGCGCTCTCCTCTCGCCAAGGCTCGTGACCTGAGCCGTCGAAGACGTAGTCCGTCGAGAAATGAACCAGCGGAACGTGGTGGCGCGCGGCCCACGCGGCCATCGCAGCCGGCGCTTCCGCGTTCACGCGAAACGCAAGCTCAGCCTCCTCCTCGGCCCGATCGACGGCCGTGTAGGCCGCGGGATTCACGATCAGATCGGGCCTTAGATCATCCAGCCTGGTGGCGAGCTCGCCGGGCTGTGACAGATCGAGCTCCTGGCGCACAGGGGCTGCGACCGTCGCCCGTGACTGAAGCAGAGGGAGCAGCGCGCTCCCGACCTGACCTCCCGTTCCCGTCAGCAGAATGCGCATCAAACCTGTCCATACTGAGGGAGATTCTTGACGTCGGCGAGCAGCGGAGCGGCCGCATCTTTTGGGGAGAGCGACGGATTTGAGATGCCCCAGTTGATCCCGATCGTCGGATCATTCCAGCGCAACGAAATTTCATCCTTCGGACTGTAGGCGTTGTCGCACTTATAGAAGAAATCCACGGTATCGGAGAGAACGACAAAGCCGTGAGCAAAGCCGCGCGGAATCCAGAACTGGGTACGGTTTTCCTCGCTCAACTCGACGGTTACATGCCGCCCAAATGTTGGGCTGCCGACCCGAACATCCACGGCGACGTCGAGCACGCGCCCGCGCAGGACCGTCACGAGCTTGCCTTGCGCGACCGGATTCTGCAGATGCAGGCCACGGAGCACGCCATAGCTCGAGCGCGACAGATTATCCTGCACGAAAGGGCGAACGATACCGTGCTCCGCATACCGGCTCAGCCGATAAGTCTCGAGGAAAAAACCTCGCTGGTCCCCGAACAACTCAGGATTGATAATGAGAACGTCCGGCAATTCTGTCGCAATGACCTGCATCTGCGGATCTCACGTCTTAACCATTTGCTGTTCAATTCCGCCTATATCAAACTTGTTTGATGCACACCATGTGATAGTCTATAAATTATTAATCTGCGAGGCGTCATAGCGTCATGAAGGGCATCATTCTTGCCGGCGGAACGGGCTCGCGCCTATATCCGGTGACCACTGTCGTTTCAAAGCAGTTGCTGCCGGTCTTCGACAAGCCGATGATTTACTATCCGCTGTCGACGCTGATGTTGGCCGGCATTCGCGAAATTCTGATCATCTCCACGCCTCCCGACAAGCCGTTGTTTCAGCGGCTGCTGGGTGATGGCTCAGACTTCGGTCTGAAGTTCTCCTACGCCACGCAGGAGACTCCGCGGGGCCTTGCCGATGCATTCATCGTCGGCCGCAATTTCGTTGGCGGCGACTCCGTTGCGCTCGTTCTGGGCGACAACATCTTCTACGGACACGGCCTGCCGGAAATGCTGGCGAAGGCCTCCGCCCGCACGGGCGGCGCCACCGTCTTCGGCTACGTCGTCAAAACGCCCGAGCAATATGGCGTCATCGAGCTCGACAGAGGCGGCCGCGCACTCTCGATTGAAGAAAAGCCGAAGCAGCCCAAATCGAACGTGGCGGTGACCGGGCTCTATTTCTATAACAACGACGTTCTCGATATCGCCGCCAGGATTAAACCCTCGGCGCGGGGCGAGCTCGAGATCACCGACGTCAACAACGCCTATCTCGAACGGGGCGATCTGTTCGTGGAGGTGCTCGGCCGAGGATTTGCGTGGCTCGACACCGGAACGCATGGCTCGCTGGTCGAGGCGAGCCATTTCGTCCAGATATTGGAGCAGCGGCAGGGGCTTCGCATTGCCTGCCCCGAGGAAATCGCACTCAGGCAGGGTTACATCTCGCTCGAGGCCTTCGATCGGGTCGCCGAGAAGAGCTCCAAGAGCAGCTATGGCGAATACTTGAAGTCTGTCGCGCGCACGTTCGGCAGCTGATTGCCGACTTCGAGGTGACTAAACTCATGCGGTTCGAGGGATCTACCATATTCGTCACCGGCGGCGCAGGCTTCATCGGATCGGCCGTGGTCCGCCGCCTGTTACGCGACACGCATGCGCGCGTTGTCAACCTTGACAAGCTGACCTATGCCGCCAATCCCGAGTCACTTCCCGGCGCAGAAGGCAATCCGCACTACACGTTCGAGAAGCAGTGCATTTGCGAGGGACCCTCGCTTCGAAAACTGTTCGAGAAATACCAGCCCGATGCGGTGATGAACCTCGCGGCCGAAAGCCACGTCGACCGCTCCATCGATGGTCCCGGCGAATTCATCCAGACCAACATCGTGGGGACCTTCACGCTGCTGCAGGAGGCGCTGCGCTATTGGCGAACCCTTTCGCCGGACCGGCGCGCACGTTTTCGCCTGCTCCACGTCTCGACCGACGAGGTCTTCGGCACGCTCGGCAACGAAGGCCTGTTCACAGAAGAGACCGCCTACGCGCCGAACTCACCTTACTCCGCCAGCAAGGCCTCCTCGGACCATCTGGTGCGCGCTTGGCGCGAAACCTACGAGCTTCCAACCATAGTCACGAACTGCTCGAACAATTATGGTCCCTATCATTTTCCCGAGAAGTTGATCCCGCACATGATCATCAAGGGGCTCGCGGGCGAGCCCCTGCCGGTCTACGGCGACGGCACAAACATCCGCGACTGGCTCTATGTCGAGGACCACGCCGAGGCGTTGACGCTGGTATTGGAGCGCGGCGTCGTCGGCGAAACCTACAATGTCGGCGGCCGCAACGAACGAACCAACCTGCACGTTGTCGAGAAGGTCTGCGATCTCCTGGACGAGTTCGTGCCCGCAAACACCGGTTCGCGGCGCAACCTGATCACGTTCGTCACCGACAGGCCCGGCCACGACCGCCGCTACGCGATCGACGCCTCCAAGATCGAGCGCGAACTAGGCTGGCACGCCAGGGAGAATTTCGAGAGCGGCTTGGCCAAGACGGTCCGCTGGTACTGCGAGAACCGGAAATGGTGGCAGGCCATTTTGAATGGCGGCTATCAGCAGGCCCGTATCGGCCTGGGCTGACGGATACTTGGTGTCGCCGGCCGTCGGCGGCTCGTCTCCAAACGTCATCCGCGCGCGCGATTAGAGCGAATTGCACAGTTTGCCCGTCCGCTCCCGACCAGTTTCGAAATTGTAGCAACCGCTTGGCGATCGAGACGATGTCGCCCGCCTGCCGGCCGTCGCCCACGATACCGCGCACCGCCGGCCGCGGTAAGGTTGACCGGTTAGCTTAATACGCGGTCTTTGTTGCGAGTTTTCACCAATCGCCTATCCCTCTCGGCATCGGGCTCCCCCAAGCCCCGACCCACCCCAGCAAAGCCGTCGAGCGAACAGGGGTTCGCTTGGCGGCTTTGTCGTTGTGACGCGAGAGGATCTTTTTCATCATGGCGCGCAAGCCCTGGTCGTTCAAGGAAGACCGCCGATTAATGGAGCTAGCCAAGTCTACCGTCTCTTTGGAGGAGGCAGCCAAGCAGCTCGGCCGGTCCCCCGAAGCGGTCAAGCGCATGGCGTTGCGACTCGGCCTGACATTCAAATCCAAGGTCAAGAAGGGCTGAGGCCGGCGCCAAGCGGGTTTCCGGCACATTTCGGAACGGGTAGTTTGGCCTCTTTGGCTGGCCAACGCTAACGATCGCCGCCTCTCGCATAGATCGTGGTCGAGGTAACTGAGTTCAACGATCTCGCACGCGCCGCCTCCATGATGCGCGAGCTGCGCGACCACGGCTTCCGCGTTGCCATCTATGACGTCGGCGTCGCCCACAGTGGCCTGTCGCGACCAATACGATCAAGATCGACTTTTTCTTCGTCGATTCCATCACGGTGGATTCATGGCGCGGCTGGAGGCGCGGCGCCGGAAAATTCGAAGCCGACGAGGCCACGATCGGGGCCCCCCTGGTCGCGTAAATGGTCGCGGTGAGGAAATTCCGTGATCAACCATTTTCACAAACCATGACAGCACGCTGCTGCCCCCGAGGCAGGACATCTTAACGATGTCCTCAGCTTTCTCGGAGACGGCCTTTCGTTGCTCTATGATGGGGCATGATGCGCAACAAGCTGATCGCGGCCACTGGCATTTGCTTCGCGCTGATCGTTTACGCCTCTCTCGCGGCGCTGACGGGACGCCCCGTGCTGATCGGTCATCACGAGGCCTATTGGGTCGTCGTGATCGAGCGCTTCAGCGCCTATGGGCTGTTGGGCTTCCTGCTGACCTTCATGCTGCCGGGACGCTTCACGCAAGCTTGCCTGCTCGTGATCGGTGTCGCCATCTCGCTCGAACTCCTGCAGGTGCTGCGGCCTGACCGGCACGCGGAATTTCTGGACGTGGTCCAGAAGGCAGCAGGCGGCGTCATCGGGGTCAGCATCGCGCAAACCGTTCTGGCGCTCTTGCCCCGGTCCCCCTCCTGACTTGCGACTCCTCGCGCGGCGACGCTGATAGACAGCCAAAAGAGCCTTGCCGCAGAGCCTCCCGTCTGCCTATTGTCACGATCGCACCGCGGAGATCATGTTGCCATGTACAGAAGTGCGACCGCACTGCTTGCTGCTGCGCTCACCGCCAGCGGGGGGGCATTGGCTCAGAACACCAATTCGAATGGCATTCGCAGCGGAATTGGCGGTCAAATGAGCTCACAGCCCGCGACAGCTGCGCCTGCGTCGCCATCTTCGACCCGATCGTTGGGCTCGCGCAACCTGGGAGTTGCTCGAGGACGGACCGAGGGCGCTATGGGCCTCAGCCCGCAGCTCCAGCGCCAACTCGGCATCACCCGCCAGCAATAGTGCGCGAGCCTGGCCGCCGCCGAGAGCCGGGCCGAGGCCGGAATACGCGCTGTGCAGGTCAAGACCTCATCGCTGGTTTCGCCGTTCGCTTTAGCTTGCCTCACCCGATCCTGTCGTTCGGTCACACCTCATTCTGCCGTCGAGCACAGCTGTCCGTTTGACCACCTCGGCACAGACGGTGCCCAAAAACTATTCCCCCCTGGCTCGACTCTCGCCGTATCGGAGAGAGCAACGGGGTGAACCGTAATCTTCGATGCGTTGGGGTTAAACCGATGTTTGCCTTCAGTTCCTCGACCGTGAGCGGGGTTGGTTCAAATGCGTGCACCGACTTTATGCAGTCGAGAGCCGCCATTGCGATACTGTAAGCCCGATGTTTGCGCCAATGTCGACGAACGTCTTGGCCCCAATCAGCTTGGAAAGCTCGTTGAACAGAAACGGCTGAAGAGGCTCATATTTTTCTAGAATAGCTAGCGTTGCTTGCCAGTTTTCGTCCAAGTGAAAGAATTGAACATTGCGACGCTGCCAAAATTGACTGCGGTGCCCCGAGGGGGAATGCCCGTGCTCGCATTCGAGGTTCATTCTATTTCAGCTTCTGGCTTCGACGATATCATCCCTGCCCCGAAACCACGAAGACATGAGTAGGAGAGCTTCCGGGCCGGTCGATGGCTGGCGCAATCCCCATATGCGGTCACGGCGCATCCTGATTCGGCGATTTCAAATCACCTCTCGCGCACTTCGAAGGGCATATGCCCTTGCAAGATGCAGTCTGCGAAGCTGGCCTTGAACAGGTTCACCCCCGTAGGGCGCGCCTCAGCTCCAAATACGATTTCCGCAAGCGGGCCTGGGGATGATGATCCCGCGGCCGATCAAGCTATCGTCGAGTCACTCGGTTCGAGGGCGTTATGTCGGCGTGACGCGTTGTCGCCCGATCAATTTTGGGATGAGTTCTGACCGGCCGCGGAAGGCTATGCCAGCCTGCGTTTGTCGCCAGCCTCTTCGGGCGTCAAGAGCGCTGCCGTCTGCCGGTGGGTCTCGCGCAAGGCCTCGATCGCGCCATCGAGATCGAAGTCCGACTCCCGAATGTTCGCGAAGAACCTGGCCATCAACGCGAGGTTCAGCTTCACGCGCGTCGCGCCATCGCTGCTTTTTCGGCGATGAAGCGACAGGTGCCCCGCCCGGAGCCTCGCTTCAGCAGCCGTGCAACCGCACAGCGTCGCAAGCTCGTCATATGTCATCCAGACCTGGGGCATTTTTCACCGCCTTGCAGGGCACGGAAGCTAGGCCGAAAACGTAAAGGCCAGGTTGCCGCTGCGGATTTCCTGATGCACTGCGGCATAGAGTTGTCCTCCGCCGCATCGAACTCGGCGGCGACGCGCCCGGTGCGCGCCATCAGGATGCGAGCGGAGACTGCCCGCACCTCCGGCAGGTAGCGCACTGCGAAGCGGGTTACGTCAGCAATTACAATGCGCGATTTCCAAGAAGCAGGGTATCCACGGGCATATGGCCCGCCCGTGCCTCGCGCTGCGGACCGGGGGGCAAGCCTCAGGACGTCGTTGGGCTCTTGGACGGCTTGGATGCAACCGGGTGGCGCGAGCGGGTATCGGAGCGACCATCCAAGCCCTTGGGCAGCCTGTCCGCGTTGAGCTTCACGACCGCGGGTCTGGCGTCGGCAGCTGGCGCATCTTCCTGGCTATAGATCAGTGTCGCCTCGAATTTCACATCGGGCGCTTCCCGGGCCGTTCCCGAGCAGCTCGCCACCAGGCCGTTGCACACCCCCGACAGGTTGATCTCGAACTCGTCCAGCCCAAACACACTGGGCGGGCCGTCGGCGTATCGGTGCACAGTCAGCACGGCAGAGAAGTTATGCTCATCGACACGGTAGGAGCCGCCATAGATGAAAAAACTGTCGCTGCCCGAGATCGTCCCCTCGGCCAGATCCACAAGGCCGGTGCCCTGGCCACGCGGGGTCCTGAACCAGGCAGCGTATTTGCCGTCTCTCAGCATTGAAAATTTCTCGACGTGAAAATTGACTCATATATGCGATCAACTCTGGGGCGCGACAATGATCGACCTGCCGGCCCGTTCCGTAGGGTTAACGCCCCGAAAATCTGATCCATCGAATTGTCGCCGACGCATGACGCCGGCGGCGATCTCAAAACAATTCGATGCCGTCATCTGCGGTCTCGACCGCTTCGACGCGCCGCGCGGCCGCCATGGACGCAAGCCCAAGCGTTTGCAGAAATTTGCGGTGAACGTCCCGTTCACGCTCCATCGTGTAGCGCGCGAAGAGATCGTCGAGCATCGCCTGATCCCGCGCCTCGGGCCTTGGCCGCTGTGCGCCCGCGCTCGCAGTCTCGAGGCGCGCGGCCACCGCTGGCAGGGCCGCGGAGCTTTCGCCGAGCATGGTCATCGAGCCTTGCGCCGAATTCATCAGGCCTTCGAACTCAGCACCTTCGCTCACGAGCCGGCTCATCAGCTTGCCGAGCCGTTCGTTGCCGGCCTCGACCTCGCGTAGTGCCTGGAGGATTTGCGGCTCGAGCTTGGCGAGCTGCGTGGGATCACCTTGCACGCGCAGTTCCTTCAGCTCGTTCGCCGACCGTTCGATGCCGTCGAGCACGGGCTTCAGGCGCCCTGCCCCCACCGAAACCTGGTCGGCAGTTGCCTTGAGCTCGTTGGCGATGACGACGAAGGCGCTGCCTCGGCTGCCGAGATGGCTGGCCTTGAGGCCCGCATTCATCCCGATCAGCGTGATGTCGACGGTCGCCTCGGCAAGCCCGGCGATCGCCTGGCGAAACTTCGCCAGTGTGTCCTCGACGATCGCGAGCGCCTCGTCGACAGAGCGGCCGGCGCTCTCGCAAGTCGCGATCAGGGTCGAGGCGTGCGCCAGCGTTTGCTTGATGCGTGCGAGGAACGACGACGAGCCTCCGTCCTCGCCGCCGAACAGCGAGCGGCCGTGGCCGACGACGCCGCTCGCGTCATGCAGGATGGCGGCCAGCGCCCGCACGGTCTGACCGATGTCGCCGCTCAACTCGCGCTGGGCGTCCCTGAGCAGGGCCGCCTGCAACTGACAGATCGTGCGCGCGCCGGCATCGCTCACGACGGGCTCCAGAACGAGGCTCGGGGCAGATTCCGACGCAAGACCGAGGCCGTGACAGACATGCTCGAGGCGCTGGCGCGCGCTGTCGCCGGCCTGCAGGGAAATGATCGAACTGCCGACCGCCTCGGCAATCTTCCTGGTGCTGGCGCTCGCGAGATCGGCGAGATGGCTGCTCCTACTGCGCTGGTCGCGCAATCCGGAATAGGCTTCGCCAAGCTCGGCGCTCTCCGATACCAGTTGATTCCGGTAACGGCGCTCGAATTCCTGCTGCCGGCCGAACGCGGTGGCAACCGCCTCGGCCAGGCGCTGCTGATCCCGTGCGCAGCCCTCGATCGAGCGCTGCACGGCCTTGCCGAGATCGTAGGCCTCCTGCGTGAAGGCGAGAAAGCCCTCGCGATCGCCGTCGAGGGAGGCCGCCTCGATCCGCGCGCTGCGCGCGATGATGGTAATCATCTGGATGTGCTTGAACAGCGGCTTGAGCAGCGAAGAAGCCTCCGCGGTGCTCGTGCCGATCGTCGCAAGCAGGGCACTTTCGGCTGGCAGTGCCTGCGCCAGCTCGCCGAGCCGCGCGGCAATCTCCTGCAGGGCGGTCGCGGCCCCCTCGATCTCGGCGCCGGAGAGTTCCTCGGAGAGCGTCGCGAGGCCCTGATTGAGCTCCTTGAAGATGATGTGGCCACGACCGAGCTCGTGACCGACGCGCGCGAAGACGTCCTCGATGCGCGACGAGACGTCCTCGATCGCAGCGATCGCCTCAGTGAGCGTGTTGGCCGGAACGGACATTGCGATCAACCTGTCACCGCCGCGTGCCCGGCCTGGTGCCAGAGCATGATCTCGCGCGGAATATCACGCAGCGAGACGACTTTCTCGACGCCGCCATGGGCGATGGCTTCTTTGGGCATGCCGAACACCACGCAGCTTTCTTCATCCTGCGCCCGTGTCGAGGCTCCGAGCTTGCGCATCTCCAGCATCCCGCGCGCACCGTCGTCGCCCATGCCGGTCATGATGACGCCGAGGGCATTGGCGCCCGCATGCTGGGCCGCGGAACGGAACAGCACGTCGACGGATGGGCGATGCCGTGACACTGGCGGGCCGTCCTTGATCGCGATCTGGTAACGTTGGCCGATGCGCTGCAGCAGCATGTGACGTGCGCCGGGTGCAATATAGGCGCAGCCAGGCAGTACCGGCTCGCCGTCTGCAGCCTCCTTGACTTGGATCTGACAGACGCCATTGAGGCGCCTTGCGAAGGCCGCGGTGAAGCCTGCAGGCATGTGCTGGACGATGACGATGGGAGGACAGTGCGGCGGCAGCATCTCGAGCACGTCGTTAAGCGCCTCGGTGCCGCCGGTCGATGCACCGATGCACACGATGCGTTCCGTCGTCGGCCGGACCCTGCCCTGCACCGGCGGCGGGATGATGGCGTCAGCGGTGAGCTTCCTCTCGACAACCCGCCGCTCCGACCGCGGGCGCACACGCGCGCGCGCCGCCGACTTCACGGCCTCGCGCAGCCGCGTGGAGCATTCGAGTAACGCCTGCCGCGTGTCGATCTTCGGCTTGGGCACGATATCCACGGCGCCGGCCTCGAACGCCTCGAACATGACGTTCGAGCCCTCCTCGGTGAGGGACGAGCAGATGATCACGGGGATCGGACACTGCGCCATGATCTTGCGCAGGAACGTCATACCGTCCATGCGCGGCATCTCGATGTCGAGGATCATGACGTCGGGTATCTCGTTCTGAAGGCGGCGAGCCGCTGCGAACGGATCGGAGGCCGTGCCCATCACCTCGATGTCGGGATCCTCGTTGAGGATCGTTTGCATGATTTGGCGCACCGACGCCGAATCGTCCACGATCAGCGCGCGAACTTTCTCCTTCGGCATTTGGTTACGCTCCGGCTAGACCTGGAAAATGGTTGGCTGCACCTGCTTCAAACCATGCACGGCACTGTGAATCATCGATTCCGAATGTCCGACCAGCAGGTAGCCGCCCGGCCGCAAATGGTTGCACAATCGCTCGATCACCTTACGCTGCGTCTCGCGCTCGAAATAGATCAGGACGTTGCGACAGAAGATGATGTCGACGTCGCGGTCAACGGGATAGGACCCATCCATGAGGTTCATCCGCATGAAATGCGTCATGCGGCGCAATTCCGGCACCACCCGCACCTCGCCGCGCGACTTATCCCGCGACGACAGGAAATATCGCTTCACGAAATGCTCCGGCACCGGGGCGAGCACGTCGCGGGTGTAGATCGCGGTCTTGGCAAGGCGCAGCACCGCGGTCGAGACGTCGGTCCCGAGGATGCGGTACTGAAACCGCGTTCCGCTCCGCGTCATGTCGTCCAGCACCATCGCTGTCGTGTAGGCTTCCATGCCGGTGGAGCTCGCCGAGCTCCAGACCTTCAGGTTCGCATTCTTGCGTCCGTGCGACTTGAGCAGGGCTGGGATCGCAACGTCGCGCATGAAGGTGAAGTGCTGGGGTTCGCGGAAGAAGTCGGTCTTGTTGGTGGTCACCACATCGATGAGATGTGTCAGTTCGGTGTCGAAATGATCGGCCTCGAACAGGTTGTCGACATACTCGTTGAGATCGGAGAAATTCAGCGCGCGCACACGTTTGTGCAACCGCCCCTCCAGCATCAGCCGCTTGCCCGGCGGCAGCTTGATGCCGACCTGGCCTTCGATCAATTCAGCGATGGTCCGGAAATGACGGTCCGACAGATGGACGGCCGTATCCTGCATGACGGGCATCATCGCTGCATGCCCCCCTCCGGGACGCCCGCTGCCTGCACTGAATGTCGGGCCGTACGGGCCATCTCGAATCCTGAACGTCAATTCAATCACTGAAGGCGGATCGGCCCACTGTGACGGGCGGGCTGATCCTCAAGGGGTCTCAACGCTGGAAGTCGGCGTCCTGATCGTCCTTGCCGTCGTTCATATCAAAGGCGAAGCCGCCGCCGACTGCCTTCAGGGCGCGCGCCGGCTTGGCTTGCGGCTTCCTGGCCGGACGCTCCGCGGCCGCCATGGTGGCTGCCTTGGCGCGCAGCTGATCGACTGCCCGGTCGATCGGCGTAGCCGCGTGGCCTTTTCCGCTCTGCTCGATGCGGAAATAGGCGATCGTCGACTGAAGCTGTTCGGCCTGCGAAGCAAGCTCTTCCGAGGTCGATGACACTTCCTCCGACGCGCTGGCATTCTGCTGCCCGACCTTGTCGAGCTGCTGGATCGCCTGGTTGATCTGGGCCGAGCCGACGTCCTGCTCGCGGCAGGCCGCGGTGATCTCCTCGACGAGTTCGGCGGTCTTCTTGATGTCCGGAACGAGCTTGGAGAGCATGGCGCCTGCTTCCTGCGCCACCTTGACGGTGTCGGCCGAAAGCGTGCCGATCTCGGCGGCAGCCGCCTGGCTGCGTTCGGCGAGCTTGCGCACCTCGGAGGCGACCACGGCAAAGCCCTTGCCGTGCTCACCGGCCCGCGCGGCTTCGACCGCAGCGTTGAGCGCGAGCAGATCGGTCTGGCGTGCGATCTCCTGCACGATCGTGATCTTCTCGGCGATGGTCTGCATGGCATTGACGGCGCGGCCGACCGCGGCACCGCTGGCTTCGGCGTCCTTGGCCGACTGCGCGGCGATCTTCTCGGTCTGGTTGGCGTTGTCGGCGTTCTGCTTCACGTTCGAGGCCATCTCCTCCATCGACGAGGAAGCTTCCTCGGCGGACGAAGCCTGCTCGGTCGCGCCATGCGAGAGCTGCTCGGCGCTGGCGGAAAGCTCCTGGCTGCCCGCCGAGACGTTCTGCGCTGCGGTGAGGGCCTCCGAGACGATCTGACGGAGCTTTTCCACCATGCGCTCGAGCGCGAGGCCCAGCGTATCCTTCTCCGAGAGCGGCTTTGCCTCGACGGTGAGGTTGCCCTGAGCGATCTCGCTGGCCACCGCAGCAGTTGCGTTCAGATTGGCCGTCATCGCATTGAGAGCCAACACGAGGTCGCCAACTTCGTCGTTGCTGGACACCGCGATCTTGTAGCCGAGGTCACCAACCGCCACGGCCTTGGCAAGGTCGACCGCGCGGCCCAGCCCACGGCTAATATTGAGGGCGATCCAGGTCGCAGACGCCGCAGCGATCAGGAGAGCGCTAATGATCATGCTGACCAACAACATTTTGGCGAGGGCAGCACCCCTCGCGCCCTCTTCCACAACGTCCGCCATCTGCTTCTCGTTCAGTTTGACGTACTGTTCGACCGCGTCCAGCGTCTCGTTGAAGGCCTTGCGACCTTCACCGTTCGCGATCGTCGCTGCCTTGATGTTCCCAGCTTCGAGGGCTAGGCGCGTGACGTTTTCGACGACCTTCGCAAGGCGCTCCGACTGAGCGTTGATCCCCGCTGCGGCACCGGCCTGGCCCGCTTGAGCTGCTGCCGCTTTGACATTGCTCATCCGTTGCGTGGCCTCCTTGACGTCCACCTCGACATCCTGGGTGTTGGTGGCGGAATAGGCCATCGCGATCGCGCGGGACAGGCGCGCAATGTCCGCGCGCGCGGTCAACATCGCCATGACTGCTTGCTGGTTCTCGGACGCACTCTTGCCCAGTTCGGCAGCAGCGGCGTCGAACATCAGGTCGAGATCCTTGGCCGCGGACTGGCCCTCGGTCTTCCAGAGTTCGGCAGCCTTGTTGTTGGAATTGACCAGCGCGAACTTTCCGGCCTGCTCCTCGAACTCGTTCATGCGCTTCATGGGACCGGAGGCTTGATCGAGCATGCGCTTGCCGGTTTCGCTCGCCTGCCCATGCAGGTCATTGTAGAGCTTGAGCACTTTCTCGCGACGGACCAGCATCGCGCTGTGATTGTCCTGGGTTTCCTTATCCGACACCGCCTGGATCATCCGGGTCTCGGCGCGCTGCTGCGCCTGGATCGCGCCCATCACGTCCGCGGCGAGCTTGGTACGGTTGGCCTGGCCGACGATCCGCTCCTGCTGCGCAGTCAAAGTG
>JAEWFG010000191.1 GCA_023388935.1 Pseudomonadota bacterium
GGAATGCGCAAACTACTTTCGGCACGCGGGATATGCGTCAACTTAAGTGACGAATGCTCTAGCGACGCGTCAGACCCTTGCCCTGCATGCGCCAGACCAGGAGATCGATGCGGTCCTGGCCGAAGAACGGCTCGTTCTCGAACACGAAGGTCGGCACGCCCCAATGGCCGGAGGCGGCATGGGCCTTTTCATTCTCCGTGATCACCTGCTCGTAGCGATCCGCCTCAGCGGTGATCGCGGCATCCATCGCGGCGAGATCGAAGCCGGCCTTCTCGGCGGCGTGCGCGAGATGATCGCCCTCATTCCATCCCGTCACCGAACCGTCCCAGAGCACGCGCGCGATCGCGGAGGTGAATTCGAGCGAACGACCATCGAGCTGCGCCATGGCACCCAACCGGGTCAGGCGATGGATGTAGGGCTGCTCGGCTGCGACATCGAGCGTCGTCATGTCCTGCACGATCGGATCCGGCCGCGGAAAGCGGAACGGAATCCCCTCGTGCTCGGCGACGCGGCGGGAGTCCAGCACGATGTAGCGGGCGAATTGCGGACTGGCCTTCTTGAAGAAGCCGGGCACGCGAACCGCGAGCGGATAGACCGGTCGCAGATTCACCGCGAGGTCATACTGTTCGACGAGCTTGAGCGTTTTCGGCAGCGCCAGATAGCTGTAGGGACTGCGGAAGGAGAAGAACAGGTCGACTGACAGCGTCATCGGGTCGGCTCCACGATGCTTCCCAGCATGCCGCGGGCCACGAGCTTGTGAAAGGGCATGATGAGCGTGAGATAGGTACGGCCGAGCAGATTATGCGTCCGCACCAGCGTGGTCGTTGTGACCTCACGGTCCGCGGCGTGGCCGGTCACGTCGATCACGACGCGAAAATCGAGGTGACGGTCGTCGAAGCCGGCGACCAGCCGCTCCGGCGTCTCGCTCAGCACCGGAAACAGGCCGATCAGGCCGCCGGGCGCGGGCGCGCCTTCGCCCGATGTCTTCAGCCCGAACGGCGCGACCGCGATGTTGCGCAGGCGCACCAGCGCATCGATCCAGCGCGGCCCGTGCAGGACCATCCGCACGCAGGCCTCGCGGGCATTCACCGTCGTTGCGCCGATCTCCACGCGAAACGCGTCGATGAACTGCGCGCCGGCCAGCAGCGTTCCGGCATCGATCTCGGGGGTGACTTCGCGAACCGTTCCGGTCATCCCGCCAGTCTGCGCGTCAGCATCCTGAAGCGCAAGATCAGCAGGCCGGCATAGACGAACGATCCGATCGACAATCCGACCCAGACGCCGACCGCGCCGAGATCGACGTCGAAGGCCAGCATCCAGGCGATGGGGAAGCCGACGCACCAATAGCCGATCGCCGCGAACACCAGCGTCATCCTGGTGTCGTTGATGCCGCGTAGCGCGCCGCCCATGATGGTCTGGAGCGCATCGGCGATGAAGAAGGTCGCGCCGATCAGAAGCAGCGTCGCGGTCAGTTCGACGGTTGGCGCGCTCGCCTCGCTGCTGCCGAAGAACAGCCGTCCCAGCTCATAGCGGCCGAGGATGATCGCGACGGTCAGCGCCGAGACGAACGCAATTCCGAGCAGCGCCGCGACGAAGCCTGCGCGCCTGACCCCTTCCGGCTCGTTGCGTCCGAAGGCGTGGCCGACCCGCACGGTCGCGGCCATGCCGATGCCGAGCGGGACCATGAACAGTACGGCCGTGACCTGGAGCGCGATCTGGTGCGCGGCGAGTGCCGTAGTCGAGATCAATCCCATCAGCAGCGCGGCCGATGAGAACAGGCCGTATTCCAGCAGCAGGGAGAACGAGATCGGAGCACCGATCGCGATCAGCTGACGCATCAAGGGCCAGTCGATCCGCCAGAGATGGGCGAGCGGGTGATAGTCCGCGAACGGCTTTCGCCACGCGGCGATAGCGAGCGCGGCGACGAAGGTGCCGAGATTAACCAGCGTGGTCGCAAGTCCCGCGCCGAACAGGCCGAGCTCCGGCAGTCCGAACAGGCCGTGGATCAGGCAATAGACCAGCGCCACATTGACGGGGATCGCCGCGAGCGTGATCCACAGCGGTGCCTGCGGTCGGTTCACCGCACTCATCATGCTGCGCAGGGCGATGAAGCCGAGCGCCGGCGCGATGCCCCAGGCCAGTCCGTTCAAATAGCGCTGGGCGAGCGCGGCCGAATGCGGTGCCTGTCCGAGCGCAACCAGGATGTGCTCGCCATAGAGCGGCGAGGCCATCATCGGCAGCGAGATCAGCAGTGCGACCCACAGGCCGACGCGCAGCGAGCGGCGGATGCGTCCGACGTCGCCGGCGCCGAACGCCTGCGCGGCCAGTGGAGACACTGCAGCCATCAATCCGAGCCCGAAGGTGAAGCTGACGAAATAGACCGTATGCGCCAGCGCCGCCGCGGCGACCGCATCCTCGCCGAGCCGGCCGATCAGCGCGAGATCGGTCGTGATCATCGCGATCTGCCCGAGCTGCGTCAGCATCATCGGCACGGCCAGCCGCAGCGTCTCGACGAATTCATCGGCGAGATGATTTGGCTGCACGCCGGTTTGCGGCTGCGGACGAGGCTGGACGGTGTCGAGCATGGCC
This sequence comes from Pseudomonadota bacterium, assembly GCA_023388935.1. Taxonomy (GTDB): domain Bacteria; phylum Pseudomonadota; class Alphaproteobacteria; order Rhizobiales; family Xanthobacteraceae; genus Bradyrhizobium. The sequence continues at coordinate 2,590 of JAEWFG010000191.1, forward strand.
GGTCAATAGCACAGACACACGTCGAAAACATGGCCCGCGCTCTCGTGTCCCGGACGCGCGAAGCGCTTCTCCCTCGCCCCGCTTGCGGGGAGAGGGTCGGGGTGAGGGGGAGTCTCCGCGGGGGTGGTGAAGGTTGGATTCGCGGAGAGTCCCCCTCACCCGGATTGCATCTGACGATGCAATCCGGCCTCTCCCCGCAGGCGGGGAGAGGCGAAGCACATTAGCTCTTCAGCTCTTCCGTTCCGGCACGCGCTTGATCTTGGCGCCGAGCGCATTGAGCCGCTCCTCGATGCGCTCGTAGCCGCGCTCGATCTGGTCGGCGTTGTTGATGGTCGAGGTGCCCTCGGCGCAGACTGCCGCGAGCAGCATCGCCATGCCGGCGCGGATGTCGGGCGAGGTCATGGGGGCGCCGCGCAGGCGGCTGGGACCGGCGATGATGGCGCGGTGTGGGTCGCACAGCACGATGCGGGCGCCCATCGCGATCAGCTTGTCGACGAAGAACATGCGGGATTCGAACATCTTCTCGAACATCAGGATCACGCCCTCGCATTGCGTAGCGGTGACGATCGCGATCGACATCAGGTCGGCCGGAAAAGCCGGCCAGGGCTGGTCCTCCAGCTTCGGGACGTGGCCGCCAAAGTCGTCCTGGATCTTCAGCGTCTGGTTCGAAGGCACGATCAGGTCGTCGCCCTCGACGCGGCAGACGATGCCGAGCCGCTCGAAGCCCATGCGGATCGAGCGCAGATGTTCGACGCCGGCGCGCACGATGCGCAGCGGCGAGCGCGTCACGGCGGCGAGTCCGATCAGCGAGCCGACCTCGATATGGTCGGGCTGGATTCTGTAGATCGTACTTCCCAGCGTCGCCGGACCATGGATGATCATGGTGTTGGTGCCGATGCCCTCGATCCCGGCGCCGAGCGCCACCAGGAAGTTGGCGAGGTCCTGCACATGCGGCTCGGAGGCCGCGTTGCGCAAATGGGTGACGCCGTCGGCGGCGACGGCCGCGATGAGCGCATTCTCGGTCGCGGTGACGCTCGGCTCGTCCAGGAACACGTCCGCGCCGGCGAGCTTTGCCGCGCGGAATTCGAGCCGGTCGGTCGCGGTGACCTTGGCCCCCAACTGTTCGAGCGCGAGCACATGCGTGTCGAGCCGACGGCGGCCGATGACGTCGCCGCCAGGCGGTGGCAGCATCACTTCGCCACAGCGGGCGAGCAAGGGGCCCGCGAGCAGGATCGAGGCGCGGATGCGCACGCACAGCTCCGGATCGAGATCGGCGGAGCGGATGCTTCTGGCGTGAATGTGCAGCGTATTGCGGGCGGTCCATTCGGCCGCCGCGCCAACCGAGCGGATCAGCTCGACCAGTGTTTCGGTGTCGCGGATGCGCGGCACGTTCTCCAGCGTCACAGGGTGTTCGGTGAGCAGCGCCGCCGCGATGATCGGGAGTGCTGAATTCTTGTTGCCGGATGGCTCGATTGAGCCCGAGAGCCGGTGACCGCCCTCGACGATGTATTGGATGGGCGCCACGTCGGTTCTCGCTGTCCTGTTCGGTGGGGCGGGCTGTTTCGGGGCGGAAACTATAGGGAATTGAGCGCGGTAGCAATTGTACTTGCCGCGGTTCAGGTCTGTCCGGGCGAGCTCGGAAGAGGCGCTCGGATCCTCATGGTGAGGAGCGCGGAACGCCCGTCTCGAACCATGAAGGCCCAGATATCGCCTGCTGCCATCCTTCGAGACGCCCGCTGTCGCGGGCTCCTCAGGATGAGGCCGAATGCTTGTCGCGCAGCAAAATCAGGCCGGCACAGGTCGATGATGTTCGCACGTCGTCGCGATGGTCGCCGGCGAGGTTCACCGGCGGCCAAAGCGCCTCAGATGTCGATCGTCGCGCTCAGGGAGTGTTCCTGGATGAAGTCGCGACGCGGCTCGACCACGTCGCCCATCAGCTTGGTGAAGATGTCGTCGGCCTCGTCGACCTCCTTGACCTTCACCTGCAACAGCGAGCGCACCTCGGTGTCGAGCGTCGTTTCCCAGAGCTGCTCCAGGTTCATCTCGCCGAGACCTTTATAGCGCTGCAACGTGATGCCCTTGCGGCCGGCCTCGGTCACCGCTTCGAACAGGTCGACCGGACCGTGAACGGCGTGCTCGGTATCCTTGCGCCGCAGCTTGCCGGAGCGCGCGTAGACGTCTTGGAGCTTCGTCGTGTACTCGTCGAGCTTGCGGGCTTCGGCCGAACCGAGGAACGCGTCGTCGATAACAGCGGCTTCCTTGACGCCGCGCACGGTGCGCTCGAACTGGAAGCCCTGACCTTCCACGTATTGCCCAACCCAGCCGCGCTCGACCTCTTCGGCCTGGTTGTCGAGCCGGCTCGCGATGTATTGCGCCGCCGCGGCCGCGTTCTCGGGATTGCCGTAGATCGACTTGTTCAGCACGCCGGTGATGGCGGCCTGCTCGATGACCTTGCGATTATAGCGGCTGTGCAGATTGCGCAGGATGCTGCGGACGATGCGGGCATCGTCGACCAGTGCGCGCAAATCGCGCCCCGTGCGGTCGCCACCGGTGCCGGGAATGAAGACGCAGTCGTCGAGACCGGCGTCGATCAGATAGTCCTCCAGCGCCCGCTCGTCCTTCAGATACTGCTCGGACTTGCCGCGCGAGACCTTATAGAGCGGCGGCTGCGCGATGTAGAGATAGCCGCCGTCGATGATGTCGCGCATCTGCCGGTAGAAGAACGTCAGTAGCAGCGTGCGGATGTGGGCGCCGTCGACGTCGGCGTCCGTCATCACAATGATCTTGTGATAACGCAGCTTCTCGATCGAGAACTCGTCGCTGATGCCGGTGCCGAGCGCGGTGATCAGCGTGCCGATCTGCTCGCTTCCCAG
>JAEWFG010000206.1 GCA_023388935.1 Pseudomonadota bacterium
ATCTCAGCGAGGCGCTGCGGCTCGATCCGAACCGGCCGCGCAGCTACACCAACCGCGGCGCGGCCTACAAGAAGCTCGGCCAGCTCGACAAGGCGGTCGCGGACGATGGCGAGGCAATCAGGCTCGATCCGAAGGTGCCGGAATATTACGACAATCGCGGCCTGTCGCTTGCCGCGATGGGCGAGTACGACAGAGCGATCGCCGATTACGATCAGGCGCTGCGGCTGGCGCCGCGGCCGAACTTCTTCACCAACCGCGGCGATTCCTACCAGCTTAAGGGAGAGCTCGGAGCGGCGCTCGGCGATTACGAGGCCGCGCTGAAAATCGATCCGAATTTCGCGCAGACCTACAACAACCGCGCCGTGCTCTACAAGAAGATGGGCGAGCGCAGGAAGGCGCTGGCCGATTACGAGATCGCGCTGAAGCTCGATCCCGGCAATGAGAACGCGGCTGCCGGCCGCCGCACCATGATCGCGGAAATCGCGAAGTTCGGCGTCGAGCCGCAGCGTCCGCTCGCGGCGAATTCCGGCAACGGCCCGTCGTTTGATTGCGCTATGGCGAAGCGCGAGGTCGAGAAGGTGATCTGCGCCGATCCGCAACTCGGCATGCTCGATCGCCAGATCGCAGAGGCCTATGAGCGCGTGCTGAAATCTGCAAACAAGCGATCGGTGAACGACCTGCGCAAGACCCAGCGCAATTTCCTCGCCACCCGCAACACCAGCTTCGGCCGTCCCGGCTATGATCTGAGGAAAGTCATGCAGCAACGGCTGCAGCGGCTGAATGCGATGGATAGTTAGGCACTGGAGAAACTGTAGTCCCGCCGCTTGCTCAGTCTCCCGCTTGCGAACCAGGGCAATCGCATATGAAGAAAAACCTGGCGGGAAGCTCGCCTGCGGCCATCCTTCGAGACGCCCGCCTATGGCGGGCCCTCAGGATGAGGTCGCGTTTCGCGGCGAGATGTCAAACCCTCATGGTGAGGAGCCCGCCGAAGCCGGCGTCTAGCGGACGATGCCTTGCATCGCCGCGAGAACCATGCAGGCCGAGCACGGTCGGCAGCCTCTCAATACGCGATAGCCCTCCCCCGGAGCCCAGTGCCAGTTCGCGCTCTCCTCCAAAAGACCCATTCTTTTCAGCTTGAACCGAAGCCCGTTCCCGGGAAAATAGCCCTCAAACAAGGCCGGCACTTGATCCGGGTCATGGCGGGACTTCCGTCCTGCCTCAAGGTCGAGGCCAGGCGAATAAAGGGAACGGGAGCGCGCGCATGAACGTCCAGGGTAAGAGCAGTTATCATGAGGTCTATGCGCGCTCGCTGGCCGATCCCCAGGGCTTTTGGGCCGAGGCGGCCAAGGAGATCGACTGGATCGAGCCGCCGAAGAAGATCTTCGATGCCTCGCAGGGCGTCTACGGCCGCTGGTTCAGCGGCGGCGTCGTCAACACCTGTTACAACGCGCTCGACCGCCATGTCGAACGCGGCCGCGCCGACCAGGTCGCACTGATCCACGATTCGCCGCTGACCAACTCGGTCACCAAATTCACCTATGCCGAGCTGCTGAGCGAGGTGCAGGCGCTCGCCGCCACCATGCAGGACTTCGGCGTCGCCAAGGGCGATCGCGTCATCCTCTATATGCCGATGGTGCCGGAGGCCGTGGTCGCGACGCTCGCCTGTGCGCGCATCGGCGCCGTGCACAGCGTGGTGTTCGGCGGCTTTGCAGCCAAGGAGCTCGCCACCCGCATCGACGACGCGCAGCCGAAACTCATTCTCTCCGCCAGCTGCGGCATCGAGCCCGGCCGCATCGTGCAGTACAAGCCACTGCTCGACGAGGCGATCAGGCTCGCGAGCAGCAAGCCGAAGGCCTGCATCGTCCTGCAGCGTCCGCAGCTCATCTGCGACCTGACGCCGGGACGCGACTGTGATTGGGCCAGCCTGCGCCGCAAGGCGATGAACGACGGCAAGAAGGCGCCTTGCGTGCCGGTCGCCGCCACCGATCCGCTCTACATCCTCTACACCTCGGGCACGACCGGCATTCCAAAGGGCGTCGTGCGCGACAATGGCGGCCATCTCGTCGCGGTGAAATGGTCGATGTTCAACCTCTATGGCGTCAAGCCCGGCGAGGTCTGGTGGTGCGGCTCCGACATCGGCTGGGTCGTCGGCCACAGCTACATCATCTATGGCCCGCTGCTGCATGGCGCGACCTCGATCATGTATGAGGGCAAGCCGGTCGGCACGCCCGACGCCGGCGCGTTCTGGCGCGTCATCAGCGAGCACCAGGCGGTCGCCTTTTTCACCGCGCCGACCGCGTTCCGCGCGATCCGCAAGGAGGATCCGGAAGGAAAGTTCATCCGGCAGTACGATCTGTCGAAATTCCGTACGCTGTTCCTCGCCGGCGAGCGCGCCGATCCGCCGACGGTGGAGTGGGCGGAGGCGCAGCTGAAGGTGCCGGTGATCGACCATTGGTGGCAGACCGAGACGGGCTGGTGCATCGCGGGCAATCCGGTCGGCCTCGGCCAGTTGCCTGTGAAGCACGGCTCGCCGACGGTGCCGATGCCGGGCTACCAGGTCGATGTGGTGGATGAAGCGGCCAAGCCGGTTGGTCCAAACACGATGGGCTCGATCGTCATCAAGCTGCCAATGCCGCCGGGCTGCCTGCCGACGCTGTGGAATCAGGATGAGCGCTTCAAGGAAGCCTACCTCAACGAATTCCCCGGCTACTACAAGACGTCGGACGCCGGCTACAAGGACGAGGACGGCTATGTCTTCGTCATGGGCCGCACCGACGACATCATCAATGTCGCCGGCCATCGGCTCTCGACCGGCGGCATGGAGGAGATCCTCGCCTCGCATCCGGATGTGGCCGAATGTGCCGTGCTCGGTGTCAAGGACGCGATCAAGGGCGAGGTGCCCTGCGGCTTCCTGGTGCTCAAGGCCGGCGTGAAGCGCCCGCCCGCCGAGATCGAGAAGGAGATCGTCGCGCTGGTGCGGGACAAGCTCGGTCCCGTCGCCGCCTTCAAGCTCGCCATCACCGTCGGCCGCCTGCCCAAGACGCGCTCCGGCAAGATCCTGCGCGGCACCATCAAGAAGATCGCCGACGGCGAGTCCTGGACCATGCCGGCGACGATCGAGGACCCCAAGGTGCTCGACGAGATCGGCGAGGCGCTGAAGGGGAGGGCGTGAGGCGGTGTGATGCCGCTGCTCCAATTTCCACTGTCATCACCCGCGAAATGTTCAGCCAAGCTTCGGCGGCCCTGGACGTCAGCCCCAGCGAAGCCTTGGCGTAGCCGGGTCGCGGGGCATGACCGCGAGGGGAAGCCGGACTTTGCGGACTTACATTCTCCTCATTCCGCGCTAAACAAGGCCGGCCAATAGGGGATCTCGTATGCCACTCGCCGCCGCGCCGCGCCTGTTTGCAGCTGTCGTGCTTGCCACTGCTCTCTCCGCCTGCTCCGCGCGCTACCAGACGCCGGTGGCAATGGGCGGCGACGATGACGACGCGGTCTGTCAGAGCCGCGGCTACGCGCAGGGCTCACCCGAATACGTGGCCTGCCGCAAGGACCGCGACGTCCAGCGCAACGCGGCCACCGCCCGCGCCGACCGCCGCCAGCGCGATCTCGGCGAGTATATGCTGAACAATCCGGTGCGGCCGTAAGCCGCCCCCGTCTACGGAGGCCGTCATGGACGAAGACCAGTTCAACACCAGCCTGCGTAAATTCCTGAAGCAAGTCGGTGTCACCTCGCAGCGCGAGATCGAGAAGGCCGTGCGCGACGCGATCGCGGCGGGCCGGATCAAGGGCCATGAGAAGCTCACCGCGAAGATGGTGCTGACGATCGACAGCGTCGGACTCGTCCACGAGGTCAACGACACAATCAATCTGGGTTGATTTGCCGTTCGCGCGAGCCGCACGTTGACGGCTCCCGCGCCGACGATGGGGGCGATCTTCATCACAAGCCCAAATAAAAACGCGGCAGGTTTGCCCGCCGCGTTCAAATTGCGTTCGGTAGTAAACCGGGAGAGGAGCCTTACTCCTCCTCGTCCTCCTGCTTCTTGCCGCCGAGCGTCTTCAGCTTGGCGAACACCGCGTCGACGTTGAGGTCGTCGCTGGACTTCTCGGTCGGCTCGAACTCGTCCTTCTTGGTGGTCTCGGAGGCCGGCAGCAGGGTCGCGCCGCCATAGGCTGCGTCGATCGGCTTTTCCTTCGCCGCGCGCGCCACTTCGAAATCGAGTTCGATCTGCGAGCAGAGGCCGAGCGTGACCGGGTCGATCGGGGTCAGCTGGGAGGTGTTCCAGTGGGTGCGGTCGCGCACGCTCGCGATCGTGCTCTTGGTGGTGCCGACCAGGCGCATGATCTGAGCGTCCTTGAGCTCCGGATGGCTGCGCAGCAGCCAGAGGATGGCACTCGGGCGCTCGTGGCGGCGCGACACCGGGGTGTAGCGCGGACCCTTGCGCTTGGGCTGGGGCGGCAGCACCACCTTGCTCTCCTGGAGGCGGAGCCGGTAGTCGGGGTTCTTCTCGCCCTTCTCGATCTCCTCGCGGGTCAGCTGGCCGTTGGAGAGGGGGTCCATGCCCTTGATGCCCTGGGCGGCGTCGCCGTCGGCGATCGCGCGCACCTCGAGGGGGTGCATCTTGGTAAAATCGGCGACCTGGTCGAAGGTCAGCGCGGTGTTGTCGAGCAGCCAGACGGCGGTCGCCTTGGGCATCAGAGGTGCGTTGCTCATGGCAAATCTCCTTTGTGCTTCGCCCACCCCCTCTGGAGGCGAAACCGGTGGTCATCAGCGATGACTGGGAATTCGCGCTATATAAGCCCTGAGGGGGTAGCCACGCAATGGTTCTGCTATAGATAGTGCCTTGACAGCGCCCGAAAGGGGGCCCAAGTCCCTGTAAGACCGTATCCAAGCCCTATTCCATCCATCGACCGCTTCCCGCCTATTTGGCGAGGTGATTTGGTCACGAGATCGCTCAATGTCAGCCAAACCAGACCTCAAGATCGTGCTTTGTTCTCCTCGCGGCTTCTGCGCCGGGGTGGTCCGGGCAATCGATACCGTGGAACGGGCGCTCGATAAGTACGGCGCCCCCGTCTATGTTCGCCATGAGATTGTGCACAACAAATATGTCGTCGACGGGTTGAAGAAGAAGGGCGCCATCTTCGTCGAGGAACTCGCCGAAATCCCGGAAAACACCACCGCGCCGGTCGTTTTCTCGGCCCATGGCGTGCCGAAGTCGGTTCCGGCCGACGCCCAGTCCCGCAATCTGTTCTCGCTGGATGCGACCTGCCCGCTGGTGACCAAGGTGCACCGCGAGGCGGCGATCCATTTCAAGCGCGGCCGCGAGATCTTCCTGATTGGCCACTCCCATCACCCCGAAGTGGTTGGCACGCTCGGCCAACTTCCGGCCGGCGCCGTCACCCTGATCGAGACCGCCGAGGACGCCAAGACCATCGCGCCCAAGGATCCGAACAACCTTGCCTTCGTGACCCAGACCACGCTGTCGATCGACGACACCGCAGAGATCGTGGCGCTGCTCAAGCAGCGCTTCCCGAACATCAACGGGCCGCACAAGGAAGACATTTGCTACGCCACCACCAACCGTCAGCTCGCGGTGAAGAAGGTGGCGCCGGTGGTCGACGCCCTGATCGTGGTCGGCGCGCCGAACTCGTCGAACTCACAGCGCCTGCGCGAGGTCGCCGAGCGCGAGGGCTGCGGGATTGCCGTGCTGGCGCAGCGTGCTGCTGACATCGACTGGGACAAGTTCGGCGACATCACGAGCCTTGGCATCACCGCAGGCGCGTCCGCGCCGGAAGTGATCGTCGAGGAGATCATGGACGCGTTCGCCGAGCGCTACACGCTGCATGTGGAGACGGTCTCGGCTGCGGAAGAGAACGAGTTCTTCCCGCTTCCGCGCTCGGTGCGCCCCGAAGCCGCCGCCGAGTAAATCTGCATGGCGGTCTACACCGACGTTGCCGCCGACGAGCTTGCGGATTTCCTGAAGCAATACGATCTCGGCGAATTGCTCTCCTACAAGGGCATCGCCGAGGGCGTCGAGAATTCCAACTTCCTGCTGCACACGAGCGAAGGCTCGTTCATCCTCACGCTCTATGAGAAGCGCGTGGCGAAGAACGATCTGCCGTTCTTCCTCGCGCTGATGACGCATCTCGCCGAACACGGCGTCAGCTGCCCGCTGCCGGTGAAGGCAAAGGACGGCGAGGCGCTGCGCGAGCTGTCGGACCGGCCGGCCGCGATCATCACCTTTCTCGAGGGCGTCTGGCCGCGCAAGCCGAACGCAACCCATTGCGCCGGCGTCGGCGAGGGGCTGGCCAGGATGCATCTGGCCGGCGCCAATTTCGCGATCAAGCGCGTCAACGCGCTCTCGGTCGCGGGCTGGCGGCCGCTGTTCGATGCGGCGGCGAGCCGCGCCGACGAGGTGCAGCCCGGCCTGCGCGCGTTCCTCGCCGCCGAGCTCGACTATCTCTCGAGCGGCGTCTGGCCGACCAATCTGCCCGAAGGCGTGATCCACGCCGACCTCTTCAACGACAACGTCTTCTTCCTCGGCGACCGGCTCTCGGGGATCATCGACTTCACCTTCGCCTGCAACGACATGCTGGCCTATGACGTGGCAATCTGCCTCAACGCCTGGTGCTTCGAGCCGGATCATTCCTTCAACGTCACCAAGGCGCGCGCTTTCCTCAATGCCTATGGCCGGGTGCGAAAGCTCTCCGAGGCCGAGGAGGTCGCGCTGCCGCTGCTGGCGCGCGGCGCTGCGATCCGCTTCCTGCTGACGCGACTGGTCGACTGGCTCAACGTGCCGCCGGGCGCGCTGGTCAAACCGAAGGATCCCCTGGAATATGTCCGCAAGCTGCGCTTCCACCAGAGCGTCTCGACTGTACGCGACTACGGGCTGATGCCGTCAGGACTGGTCGCGTGAGCGAGCTTCCACACGTCACGATCTATACTGACGGCGCCTGCTCCGGAAATCCCGGGCCCGGTGGCTGGGGCGCGATCCTGAAGTTCGGCGACAAGGAGAAGGAGCTGAACGGCGGCGAGCGCCACACCACCAACAACCAGATGGAGTTGATGGCGGCGATCTCCGCGCTGGAAGCGCTGAAGAAGCCATGCATCGTCGATCTCTACACCGACAGCCAGTATGTGCGGCAGGGCATCACCGGCTGGATCCACGGCTGGAAGCGCAACGGCTGGCGCACCGCCGACAAGAAGCCGGTGAAAAACGTCGAGCTATGGCAGCGCCTCGATGCCGCGCTGAAGCAGCACCAGGTCCGCTGGCACTGGGTCAAGGGCCACGCCGGCCACCCCGAGAACGAGCGCGCCGATCAGCTTGCGCGCGACGGCATTGTGAAGGCGCGGCTGCAGCAGCGGGTGGCGGAGTAGGCGCGCCGTCGCCGTAAGCGTCGCCCCACTCTCAACTGTTATCGCCCGGCCTTGACCGGGCGATCCAGTATTCCAGAGACGCTTGTGACTGAACCGAGAGGCTTCGGCGTACTGGATGTCCCGCCCAGTGCGCAAGTGCGCACAAGGCGGGGCATGACAGCTTCATGTATGGCTGAAAGCAGTGGCCGCCTTACAGCTGCCCCAGCAGCGTATCGCCGCCGGAGACCTCGACCTTGCCGGGCATCGCCTCGAGGTTCAGCTTCTTCACGACACCGTCCTCGACCAGCATCGAATAGCGCTTGGAGCGAATGCCGAGGCCGTTGGCGGAAGCATCGAGCTCCATGCCGATCGCCTTGGTGAAGTCGGCATTGCCGTCGGCTAGGAAGGTGGCTTCGTCGCGCTGGTCGGTGTCGCGCTTCCAGGCATTCATGACGAAGGCGTCGTTGACGGAGACGATCGCGATGCTGTCGACGCCCTTGTCCTTCATGGCATAGGCGTTGAGGAAGATGCTCGGCAGATGCATCTTGTGGCAGGTGCCGGTGTAGGCGCCGGGCACTGCGAACAGCGCCACCTTCTTGCCCTTGAAGATATCGTCGGTGGTCTTCACCTGCGGACCTTCCGCCGTCATCACGCGGAATTTCGCCTCCGGCAGCTTGTCGCCAATCTGGATCGTCATCGTCGTTTCTCCTGAAAAGGGGCCGGCCAAGTTCTAGAGCATTTTACCGCCGGAGGGAAACGGCTGCGATGGGGCGGTGCTGCCAATTTCTCGTCATTGCGAGCCAACGGGTCCGCGCGAAGCGCGGCCCGATGACAGGCTCCGCGAAGCAATTTAGGGTGCCTCCGCGGAGGATTCTGGATTGCTTCGTCGCTTCAGTGCAAAATTGCTTCGCAATTTTGTCACGAGCTCCTCGCAATGACGGCAGAGAGAGCGTTGCCTTACGCCGCCTCCGCCTTCTTCTCGTCGCGCAGCTGACGGCGCAGAATCTTGCCGACATTGGTCTTCGGCAGGTCGGTGCGGAATTCGATGTGCTTGGGCACCTTGTAGCCGGTGAGCTGCTCATGGCAGAACTTGATGACGTTCTCCGCCGTGAGGTTCGGATCCTTCTTGACTACGAACGCCTTCACCGCCTCGCCCGACTTGGAATCGGGAATGCCGATCACGGCGCATTCGAGCACGCCCGGATGGCTCGCGATCACTTCCTCGATCTCGTTCGGATAGACGTTGAAGCCGGAAACCAGAATCATGTCCTTCTTGCGATCGACGATCTTGGTGTAGCCCTTCTCATCCATCACGCCGATGTCGCCGGTGCGGAAATAGCCGTCGGCCGTCATCACCTTGGCGGTCTCTTCCGGCCTGTTCCAGTAGCCCGACATCACCTGCGGGCCCTTGGCGCAGATCTCGCCGGTCTGGCCAAGCGGCAGCTCGTTGCCGTCGTCGTCGCGGATCGAGATCCAGGTCGAGGGCACGGGGATGCCGATCGAGCCGGAGAACTCGGTCGCGGTCGCCGGGTTGCAGGTCAGCGTCGGCGAGGTCTCCGACAGGCCGTAGCCTTCGGCAATGAAGCAGCCGGTCACCGCTTTCCACTGCTCGGCCACCGGGCGCTGCACCGCCATACCACCGCCGTTGGAAATCTTCAGCTTGGAGAAGTCGAGCTTCTTGAAGTCGGGATGATGCATCAGGCCGTTGTAGAGCGTGTTGACGGCCGGGAAGCTGTTGACCTGGTACTTCGCCAGCTCCTTGACGAAGCCGGGGATGTCGCGCGGATTGGGGATCAGGAGATTGCAGCCGCCGGCGCGCACCGCGAGCAGGTAGCAGGCCGTCAGCGCGAAGATGTGGTAGAGCGGCAGCGCGCAGACGATCATGAGCTGATCGACATGCGGAGGTGCGGAGATCGCCGGCTGGAGCCATGCGTCATTCTGCAAGACGTTGGCGACGATGTTGCGGTGGAGCAGGGTGGCGCCCTTGGAGACGCCGGTGGTGCCGCCGGTATATTGCAGGAAGGCGACGTCGCCGGGCGAGAGTTTTGGCTTGTTGAACGTCATGCCGCGGCCGGCCGACACCGCATCGTTGAAGGACACGGCGCCTGGCAACGACCAGGCCGGCACCATCTTCTTCACGCGTCGGACGACGAGATTGACGATCACGCCCTTGAAGCCGAGCAGGTCGCCCATGCTGCCGACGATGACATGCTTCACCTGAGTCTTGGCGATCACCTGCTCGACGGTGTGCGCAAAATTCTCCAATACGATGATGGCTTCGGCGCCGGAATCCACGAGCTGGTGCTCGAGCTCGCGCGGCGTGTAGAGCGGGTTGACGTTGACCACTGCGTAACCCGCGCGCAGCACGGCGGCGGTGGCGACCGGGTATTGCAGTACGTTCGGCATCATGATCGCGACGCGGGCGCCGCGCTGGAGCCCGCGGCCCTGCAGGTAGGCGGCAAGCGCGACCGACATCTGGTCGAGATCGCGATAGCTGATCGACTTGTCCATGCAGATGAACGCCTTGCGGTCGGCGAACTTGGTGAAGCTCTCCTCCAGCAGGTCGACCAGCGATGCGTATTGCGTCGGCTCGATATCAGCGGGCACGCCGGGCGGATATTGTTTGAGCCAGATGCGCTCCATGGAAACTCCCCTCTTTGCCTGAGCCCGTTGTGTCTCGGGCTTGCCTCATTGCCGGCAGTATCGAGCCTGCCGGAACCGGTGGCAAGCCGCCGAGGCTTAGGGCAAAGGCCGGGGAGTGGCTACCGGAATCGTCGCAAAACCGCGCCGCCGCAGGTGCGAAGCGTGGTCGCGGTCTCGCGCCGAGGGGCCGTTAACTGTTGTTGGCGGGCTTGGCGGCAGGCGGCTTGGTCGCGGCCTTGGGCTTGGCGGGCTTCGCCGCCTGATCGCTGTGTGCTGCCGGCTTTTCCGCAGGCTTTGCCGCATCGGGCTTCGCCGCGGCATGCTTGGTTCCGGCAGGCTTGGCTGGGGTCTTGGCTGCGGTCTTGGTGTCGGCCTTGGTATCACCCTTGGCGTCGGGCTTGGCACCGGGCTTCGCAACTGCCGTCTTTGCGCCCGCGTCTTTCGGCTTGTCGGCTGCGTCCGGCTTCTTGGCGACGCGCGACTTCTTGCCGCGTGGCTTGGCAACCGCCTGCTGGTCGGCGTCGGCCGCGACCGCTGCGATCAGAGCCGTGCCGGTGCGGGTCGGGCCGGTGTACACAAGCACGGGCTCGGCTGCCGCAGGCGCCGAGGCCATCAGATCAGAGGCTTTCATCAGGGGCGGCTGAAGCCCGGCAGTGAAGAACGTCACCTGGGCTTCGCCGCCGGTGGCGGAGGCCGATCCGCTCGTGCCGCCATTGGTCGCGATCAGCGCATCGTCATCGTCGCTCGCCGGCCGCTTGCGATGGCCGCCGCACATCTCGTCGCGCAGGTTCGGCGGCGATGCGTCGACCGGCACGAGGTTCTCGACGGCGCCGAGCGAGGGGCGCAGCCAGGACAGACTGTCCTGCGCGAAGCCGCGCTCCAGAAGCTGGGCCGCTTTCACCGCGCGCGCTGTCCCGGAATTGGCGCCGAGCACCACCGCAATCAGCCGGCGGCCGTTGCGCGTGGCCGACGCGACGAGGTTGTAGCCGGAGGCGCAGATGAAACCGGTCTTGAAACCGTCGGCGCCGGGATAGCGGCCTATCAGCTTGTTGAAATTCGGCGTGGTGCGCTTGCCGAAGCGAATCGCCGGGATGTGCACGAAGTACTCGTATTCCGGCAGGTCGCGCAGGAACGCGCGCGCCAGGATTCCGAGATCCCGCGCGGACGTGATCTGGCCGTCGGCGGGCAGGCCGTTCGGATTGACGTAGCTCGTCTGCGTCATGCCGAGCTTCTTCGCGGTGTTGTTCATCATCACGGAGAAGCCGTCGATCGAACCGCCGACGCCTTCGGCGAGCACCACGGCCATGTCGTTCGCCGACTTGACCAACATCATCTTGAGTGCGTTGTCGACGGTGAGCTGCGTTCCCGGACGGAATCCCATCTTCGAGGGCGACTGCGAGGCCGCCGTCGGTGACACCGTGATCAGCGTGTCGAGCGTGAGCCTGCCGTCCTTGACTGCCTTCAGCGTCACATAGGCGGTCATGATCTTGGTGACGGAGGCCGGATACCAGGGGACCGTCGCGTTCTCTGCCTGCAACACCTTGCCGCTGTCGGCTTCGATCAGGAGCAGCGCTTCGGCGCTCGCCGCGCGCGGCGCGAGACATGCGGCGCATGCAAGTGTCGCAGCGAACAAGCTGAACAGGGATTTGCGAAGCAGCGGGCGAATGGCGTGCACTATCCGATTCCGGTCCTTGGAGACCCGCCGGTTCCGGACGGGCTCTCGTGATCTGATGTTCGGTTCTGAAATCCAGCGCCGCCGCTTGCGGCGTCGCAAACCTATACCGGCTCGTGCGTCGAGAACAGGGGCATCAGCGGGGTATTCCGCAATGAAATAGGCCGAATTTCGACGGTGCTATGGGGACTTGGCAGAAGTCGCGGCAGGCTCGGCCGCCGTCACGCCGGCCCGCGTGTTCGCCTGAGCCGTTTCTTGCACCATGAACTGGGCCCTCGCGAGCTCGGCAAAATGACCGCCTTTGGCCACGAGTTCATCGAAAGTTCCGCTTTCGATCACGCGGCCATTCTCGAACACCAGGATCCGCGTGGCATTGCGGATGGTGGAGAGGCGGTGCGCGATCACGAAGGTGGTGCGGCCCTTCATCACTTCGTCGAGAGCGGCGTTCACCTTGGCCTCGGTGACGGCGTCAAGCGCGCTGGTCGCCTCGTCGAGGATCAGGATCGGCGGATCCTTCAGCAGGGCGCGGGCGATTGACAACCGTTGCCGCTCGCCGCCGGAGAGCATGCGGCCGCGCTCGCCGGCATTGGTCTCGAAGCCGCCGCTGCGTTCGATGAATTCGAGCGCCTGCGCGCGCTCGGCCGCCTTGCGCATCTCGGCTTCGGTTGCATCGGGCTTGCCGACACGCAGATTCTCCGCGATCGAGCGGTTGAACAAGAGCGCTTCCTGGAACACCACGCCGATGTTCCGCCGCAGCGATGTCAGCGTCACGCCGCGCACGTCCATGCCGTCGATCTTGATCAAGCCGGATTGCGGATCGAAGGCGCGATGCAGCAGCGCGATCGCTGTCGACTTGCCGGCGCCGGTCGGGCCGACCAGCGCGATGGTCTGGCCGGGCAGGGCGGTGAAGGAGAGGTCTTCGATCGCCGGCCGCTTGCCGTCATACGAGAAAGTGACGTCATGGAACTCGACGAGGCCAGACAGCCTGCCGGCATCGATCGCGTCGGGCCGGTCATGGACGGCGGGTACCGCATCGAGCACGTTGAAGAACTCGCGCAGCCGTGGAGCTTCCATGAACACGTTGTTGATGAAGCTTACGACCTGTTCGAGCTTCTGGATCAGCAGCGTCGCGAAGCTCACGAACATCACGATCTCGCCGACCGAGGTGAGCCCCTGGTCGTGCAGCGCGATGCCGAGCGTGAAGATCGCGAGCACCGTGATGGTGGTGGATGCGCGCGTGATGACGGTGACGAGCGCCCACCACGACAGCACCGGCATTTGCGCAGCGAGCAACTGGTCGGCGACGGAGCGCAGGCCTTGCACCTCCGATTCGACGCGCACGAAGCTCTGCACCAGCGCGACATTGCCGAGCGCGTCGGAGGCGCGTGCGGAGAGTTCGCTGTAGTGCTCCTCGACCGCCATCTGCATGCCGAAGGTCCTGCGCACGACGAAGGTCGTCAGTGCCGTGAAGACGATGCACAGCACGAACAGCAGGATCGCGAGCCGCCAGTTCAGGTACATCGACAGCGGCAGCAGCACCACGACCGACAGGATCGCGGCAAAATGCTCTCGGAAGAAGCCGAGCCAGAGCCGCCACAGCGCGTCGGTGCCGTTGAGCATCACCTTCATCAGCCGGCCCGAATGGGTGCCGGAATGGAAGGTCAGCGGCAGTTGCAGGATGTGCTCGAAATAGCTCGTGAGCACCGCCTGGCGCTGGCGGTGGGAGAGCCGGTCGGCCTGCAAGGCCACCAGTGCGCTGCATGCGATGGTGAACAGCCCGAACGCGACCCAAGCGATCAGGAACGGCCACGCCGAGTTCGATCCGGCCACCGTCTTGCCGGAGAGCACGTCGACGATCCGGCCGAACAGCACGGGTTCCGCGAACTGCGAGGCCGCCAGCAGGAGATTGGCAACCGCAAGCAGCCAGCCCAACCGCGCCTCTTTGCCGAGCAGTTCGAGAACGCGGGTGTAGAGGCGGAGCATGGACATGCGGGCGATGAACTCGGGCGGTCAATGGAGCCCGTATTCTAAGCTGGGATCGCCCGCGAGATACAGCGGAAGCTTTCGGTTTTGCTCAATTCACGAGCCTGCCTGTGACTGATGGCAGGAACCGGTCGTCGAAGATATCACTCGCCGCCGGCCGTTTGCGGAATTTGAAATCCTGCGCGATCTGGTCGATCGAGCGCTCCAGACGCACCGGGTCGATGCCGCCGAGTCCGTCGCGCTTGACTTCGTCGGTCAGGATGTTGTCGCCGAGCACGGTACGCAGGCGTTCCAGTTCGAGGTCGCGGTCGCCATTGTCGATCCGGCTTGCGGCCTCGTCCGCCGCACGCGCCGGTTCTTTTGCGGTCGTGTTGATGCCGGCGATCAATGCACGGACAAATCTCTTCACCGCGTCCGGCTTCGCTGCGGCGAAAGCGGGATTGGCCACCACGGCAAAACCATAGGCCTCGCAGCCATAGTCGGCATAGCGCAGCACGACGAGATCGGCTCCGGGCACGCCGTGGTCGCGCAGGTTCACCGCCGAGAGATAGCTGAAGCCGGCGACTGCATCGACCTGTCCCGCGGAGAGGATCGGCTCGCGGACGGCAGCGCTGATGTTGTGGAATTTCAGGCGCGATGCGTTGATGCCGTTCAGCTGCGCAAGCGCCGGCCACAGCCGCATCGACAGGTCGCCATCGGCAACGCCGACGGTCTTGCCGTCGAGATCGGGCAGCAAGTGGATGCCGCGGCTCCGGCGCGCGATGATGGCATAGGGCGCGCGGTTGAACAGCACGAACACCGCCTTGACCGGCGCGGCACCGTCCTTGTCGCGAAAACGGATCAGCTCGTTGATGTCGACGAGTGCGAGCTCGCTGTCGCCTTTGGCGACGCGCGTGAGCGCCTCGGGCGATCCGGCCGCGCTGTTGAAGGACACGTTGAGGCGTTCGGCGCCGAACTTGCCGTCCTTCGCCGCGATGAAGAACGGCGCCATGCTTGCATCGACCGGACGGTCGAAGGTGAAGTGGATCGCAATGGAGGGCGCGGCGGTTTCGGCCGCGTTGACGTCGCGTGCAACCAGCGGGGCAAGCGAGATCGAAAGGGCCAGCAGGCAGCGAAGTGCAATCGTCTTGAATCCGAACATCAGTCGCGCCGGTCCCGCATTGTGGTGGTTTCGTGACGCTCGCAGCGCCGGCTAGCGGTCAGTCTTTCACTGCAAACATGAACGGCGGATGAGCGGTGGTTGCGTCACGATTACGCAGCCCCGTTCAGCTTGTGTTGGGTTTGCGGAACCCAACGTGGGATGCGGGTGTTTGAGAGACATGAGCCTGTCTGCAGGCACCATTGGAGGTCCCAAGGAGGGTCCAGGACATGTTTGACAGATTTTCGAAGTTGGCCGGTCGCAAGGCTGTTTTTGCCACCGCCGCGGCGCTGGCGCTGACCGCGGTTGCCCCGACCGCCTCGTACGCAGGTGGCCGTCACTGGCACGGCGGCGGCGGCGCGGCTGCTGCCGCGGCTATTGCCGGCATCGTCGGCACTGGCCTTGCGATCGCCGCGACCCGCGATGCCTACGCCTATGACTACGGTCCGGGCTATTATGGCGGTCCTGTCTATTACGGCGGCCCCGCCTATTACAGCGGCCCGGCCTACGGTCCCTATTACGGTCCGGGCCCGAGCTACCAGTATCAGCGCTACGGCGGCTCCGCTCCGTCCGAGCTCTGCGGCCAGGGCTATTTCACAAACTGCTATTAACCTTGGCTACCAAAGATGACCGCAACTGGCCGTCGCGCTTGCCGCGGCGGCCGGTTTTTCGCTTTTACTGTCGTGCGTTAACACGCTCGCCATAGGTTTAGAGTAATTTCAGCACCATGAGTGATTCGCTTGAGCGGCTATATCTGGCTGTGCTCGCGGCCAGAGATCTTGATCCGGCAACATCGCGTACAGCCCGGCTGTTTCAGCGTGGGCCCTCCAAAATGGCGAAGAAACTGGCCGAAGAGGCCATCGAGGTCGCGATCGACGCGGTCAATGGCGATAGCGTAGCCGTGATCCGGGAAAGTGCCGATCTGCTCTACAATCTCACTGTGCTCTGGGCCTCGACCGGCGTGCGTCCCGAGGACGTCTGGCGCGAAATGGCGCGGCGGGAGGACCTGCTCGGCATCGCCGAGAAGCTGCCGAAGTCGCCGATGAAGCTGCCCAAAGTTACGCCACCCCGCGGTGCCGCCAGGCGGCCAATTGCCGCTCTCGAGGGCCGCGTGGCGCGCAAGCGCCACTAGAAGCGTCACAAATTCGTTCAGAAACTGGCGATGGACAAATCCGTCCCATGGTGCTTCATCGCGGCGCTATGCTGAAACGTATCTACGACTGGTGCATCGACGCCGCCCACAAGCCCTACGCGCTCTGGATCATGGGTGCCGTGGCTTTCGCTGAAAGCTCCTTCTTTCCGGTTCCGCCGGATGTGATGCTGGTCCCGATGTCGCTGGCGCGCCCGCAGCGCGCCTGGGTCTATGCGACGGTCTGTACCGTCACCTCGGTGCTCGGCGGCCTATTGGGGTATGCCATCGGCGCGCTGCTGTTTGACTCGGTCGGTCACTGGCTGATCCAGGTCTATGGTCTCGGCGACAAGGTCGATGCCTTCCGCGCCTCCTATGCCGAGTGGGGCGCGGTGATCATCCTGCTCAAGGGGCTGACGCCGATCCCCTACAAGCTCGTCACCATCACCTCGGGCTTCGCCGGCTACAATATCGGATTGTTCGTCCTCTGCTCGATCGTCGCGCGTGGCGGACGCTTCTTCATCGCCGCGATCCTGCTCAACCGCTATGGCGACTGGATCCGGGTCAGGATCGAGCGTCACCTCGGATTGTGGGTCGCGATCGGTGCCGCCGTGCTGGTGCTCGGCTTCGTGGTGGCGATCAAGCTGATCTGAACCGCCGCGCTTTGCCGCCACGCCGGCTTCGGCTACGTTTGCGGTCATGATGGTTCGAACCGGCAATCCGGCCGTGCGGCTCGGGACTCTGATTTCGGCAATACTCCTGCTCCTGCTCTGGGGCGGCGGGCGCGGGTGGCCACAAACTGCGCCGCCGGCGCTCGGCGTGCAGGAGCAGGGGCCGCAGGCTGTGCCGCCAGCGACGCCCGCGCCTTCAGCGCCGGCCCGCGAGGACAATCCCGGGCTGATCAACGAAATGGGCAAGCTGTTCGACAAGCTGCCCTCGATTTTGCCGCCGATCAAAAGCCCGAGCGAGGCCATGAACGATCTGTCGCGGCTGGCGAAGCCGTCCTCCATGGTGTCGGGGCGTGTGGCCTGTCCGGCCTCGTCGAACGGCGCGCCCGACTGCAAGCAGGCCGCCGACCGGCTTTGCCAGAGCAAGGGCTATCGCGAAGGCAAGAGCCTGAACGCCGACTCTGCCGAGAAATGCTCGGCCAAGGTCCTGATCCCGGGCAGGCAACGCAAACCGGATGATTGTCGCACCGATACTTTCGTGACCAGCGCGCTCTGCCAGAACTGAGGACGCGCGCGCGAGCAAAGGAGCGCCCATGAGCCGTACGGAGCAGGACTTCCTCGGACAGCGTGAGATTGCCGACGACATCTACTACGGCGTCCAGACCATCCGCGGGAAAGAGAACTTCCACATCACCGGCATTCCGATGAACCAGGAGCCTTACTTCGTGAAGGCGCTCGGTTACGTCAAGAAGGCCGCCGCCATGGCTAACCGCGATCTCGGCGCGATCGACACCAAGGTGGCGGATGCGATCATCCTCGGCTGCGACCGCGTCATCGCCGGCGACATGATGGACCAGTTCGTCACCGACTTCATCCAGGGCGGCGCCGGCACCTCTACCAACATGAACGCCAACGAGGTGATCGCCAATCTCGCGCTTGAATCGCTCGGCTTTGCGAAGGGCGACTATCAGCAGGTTAGTCCCAACGATCACGTCAATTATGGCCAGTCGACCAACGACACCTATCCGACCGCCTTTCGCCTCGCGCTGATCCTGCGGCTCGAAAGCTACATGACGGCGCTGCGCCAACTCCAGGAAGCCTTCTTCACCAAGGGCCGCGAATTCGATCGCGTGCTGAAGATGGGACGCACGCATTTGCAGGACGCGGTGCCGATGTCGCTTGGCGCGGAATTTCGCGGCTGGGGCACCACGATCGGCGAGGAGGTCGACCGCCTCTCGGAAGCGCGCGCGCTGCTGCGCGAAATCAATCTCGGCGCCACCGCGATCGGCACCTCGGTTACGGCTGCGGTCGGCTATCCCAAGCTCGCCGTCCGGCATTTGAGCGCGCTCACCGGCGTCGACTTCGTGCTCGCCGGCGATCTCGTCGAGGCGACCTCGGACACCGGCGCCTATGTGCAGCTCTCCGGCGTGCTCAAGCGTACCGCAAGCAAGCTCACCAAAATCTGCAACGACATCCGCCTGCTCGCCTCGGGCCCGCGGGCCGGCTTGAACGAGATCAACCTGCCGCAGCTCCAGCCGGGCTCCTCGATCATGCCGGGTAAGGTCAATCCCGTCATCCCCGAGGTCGTCAACCAGACCAGCTTCCTCGTCATCGGGCTCGACACCACAGTGACGCTCGCGGCGTCAGCCGGCCAGCTCCAGCTCAACGTGATGGAGCCGGTGATCTCGTTCGCGCTGTTCTTCTCGATCCGCACCATGGAACGTGCGGTCAACAGTCTCCGCGAGAACTGTGTTCTCGGCATCACCGCCAACGAGGAGCACACCCGCAACATGGTGCTCAACTCGCTCGGCATCGTCACCGTGTTGAAGCCGCTGCTCGGCTACAAGCAATGCGCGGAGATCGCGCGCGAGGGTTACAAGAGCGGAAAGTCGCTGCATCAGATCGTCGTGATCGAGCGCAGGCTGCTGACGCAGGAGAAGTGGGACGAGATGTTCTCGTTCGAGCGGCTGATCAATCCGGACGTGGTCGGGTGATCGCTTCTTTCTCCTCTCGTCATTCCGGGCTCGCGCTTCGCGCGCCCCGGAATGACGGCGAGGGAGGAGACGCACGCGCTACACTCAAAACGCAGCGAATTCCGCGGCTTGGAATTGCGGTAACGGCATCCGCCCCGACGTCAAAACGCAATACTTGACAGTGGAAAGATTGCCTTGTTGGTATGATACCCAACCATCGTTAGACCGGCCAATAGAGGATCGTTCCGCAATGTCCATGCCCGCCTTGTTCAAGGGGCGCCTGTCGATCCCCGTGATCGGTTCGCCGCTCTTCATCATCTCGGTGCCCGATCTCGTCATCGCGCAGTGCAAGGCTGGTGTCGTGGGCTCGTTTCCGTCGCTGAACGCGCGGCCGCCGGAGCTGCTCGACGAATGGCTGGCGCGGATCACCGAAGAGCTCGCGGCCTATGACCGAGCGCATCCCGACAAGCCGTCGGCGCCGTTCGCGGTCAACCAGATCGTGCACAAGTCGAACAACCGGCTCGACCACGACATGCAGCTCTGCGCCAAGTACAAGGTGCCGATGATCATCTCGTCGCTCGGTGCGCGCGAGGAGCTCAATCAGGCCGTGCACGGCTGGGGCGGCATCGTCTTCCACGACGTGATCAACCAGAAATTCGCGCACAAGGCGATCGAGAAGGGCGCCGACGGCCTAATCCTGGTCGCGGCCGGCGCCGGCGGCCATGCCGGCACCATTTCGCCGCTCGCCTTCGTCGCGGAGACGCGCAAATGGTTCGACGGCCCGATCGCGCTGTCGGGCGCCATCGGCAACGGCAGGGCGATCCGCGCCGCGCGCATTCTCGGTGCCGACTTCGCCTATATCGGATCCGCCTTCATTGCGACGAAGGAAGCCAACGCGGTCGAGAAGTACAAGGAGATGATCGCGGGAGCGACGGCCGACGACATCGTCTACTCCAACCTCTTCACCGGCGTGCACGGCAACTACCTGAAGCCCTCGATTCTCGCCGCCGGCATGGATCCGGAGAATCTGCCGACGTCCGATCCCTCCAAGATGAACTTCGGCACCGACTCCTCCGGCGAGCGCGCCAAGCCGAAGGCCTGGAAGGAGATCTGGGGCTCGGGCCAGGGCATCGGCAGCATCGAGGGCGTCGTGCCGGCCGCCGAACTGATCGCGCGCTTCAAGAAGGAATACGACGAAGCGATCGATCCGCCACTCTGACCGCTCTCGTGTCCCGGACGCGGTGCGGCGTGAAGCGCCGCGCCGCAGAGCCGGGACCCATCGCTGCAACGAATGCACTCCGGCTCGGCAGCGCGCCGCTTACGCGCTGCGCTGCGTCCGGGGAACGCAAGCTGAGACTGATCAATCATGCCCGCCATCTACCGCGTCGACGGCAACAGGGTCATCACCAGTCCTGACGCTGCTGGTCCGTGGGACCGCCGCATGCAGCACGGCTCGGCGCCGGCCTCGCTAGTGACATGGGCGGCCGAGCGAATTCCGACGCCGGTGCCGATGAACATTGCGCGCGTTACCATCGATCTGATGCGTCCGGTGCCGGTCGCGCCGCTCACGATCGCGACCGAGGTCCTGCGCGAAGGGCGCAAGATCCAGCTTTGCGAAGTGAAGCTTCTGGCCGAGGGCGTGCAGGTCGTCGGCGCCACCGTGCTCAAGATCAAGCACCAGGCGCAGCCGCTGCCCGATGACGTCAAGGAATTGCCGGTGACGTTGCCGTCGCCTGAGGATTCGCTCGCCGAGGACGGCCACGCTGCGACCAGTCCTTTCGTGGGTATGGTCTCGATGCGCGCCGCGCGCGGCCGCTTCGGCCAGGCCGGCGCGGGCGCAATCTGGTTCCGCGTCGACCATCCCCTGATCGAAGGCGAAGCGATCTCGCAGGCCATGCGCGCCGTGGTCGCCGCCGACTTTTCCAACGGCACCGCCTCGTCGCTCGACTTCCGCGCATGGACCTACATCAACGCCGACCTCACCATTAGCCTCGCGCGCCAGCCGGTCGACGAGTGGATTTTGGTCGACGGCGAATCCTGGATCGGCCCCGACGGTGCGGGCCTTGCGATGTCGCGGCTCGCCGACCGGCACGGCTATTTCGGCCGCGCGGTGCAGAGCCTGGTGATCGAGAAGCGGCGAGCGTGACGGCAAGCACCGTGATCGCTCTTGAGCCGTTTGAACGGCAGGCTTCCGCCGCCGCGGAAGGGATGTTTGGCCGTGAACCTCTTCTTGTCCGAAGGTCTCTAGTTCGACACAGGCATCCTGCCTGTTCAGATGCCGTAGAAGATCTTGATCTCCCACAGCACGACGATGATAGCCGTGATCAACGTGACCGCAGCCAACGCACTTTCCAGGGAAGCGACTCGCATTTCAGTCTCCGCTTCCCAGCCCCGCCAACGGTCTAGTTGATTCCCTGATTCGCCCGCAATCGCGTGGGCATCGCGGGCGCACATGCCGCCGCACGTTGTTGTTTCGCGGCCACATCGACACCGTAAAATCCCGGGTGATTACCCCACCATCCGGTCGCGTCCGCTCCAAAATCCCGCTCGCAGCACTTTCTTGTCGACCTTGCCGACACCGGTCATCGGCAATTGTTTGACGAACTGGATCTGCTTCGGTGCATGCGCCGAGCCTTTGCGCATCTTCACCAGGTTGATCAATTCGTCGGCATCAGGCTTCGCGCCCTCGCGCGGCACGACGATGGCGGTGACGGCCTCGCCCCATTTCTCGTCGGGGATGCCGACGACCGCGACCATCGCGACATCGGCATGCTGCGACAGGACGTCCTCGACCTCGCGCGGAAAGATGTTGAAGCCGCCGGAGACGATCATGTCCTTCTTGCGGTCGAGGATGAACATGTTGCCGCGATCGTCCTTGCGGGCGATGTCGCCGGTGTGCACCCAGCCGTTCCTCAATGTCTCGGCGGTGATGTCGGGCCGCTTCCAGTATTCCGCCATGACATGCGGGGCGCGCACGCAGATTTCGCCGGCTTCGCCGGTCTTCACTTCCTGGTCGTTGTCGTCGAGGATCTTGACCTCGCACGCCGCGATCGGGAAGCCGCAGGACAGGAACAACTCCGGCGTCTTGGGATCGTGATCCGCCTTCCGCAGCACCGAGACCGGATAGCATTCGGTTTGGCCGTAGAGCTGCGAGAACACCGGGCCGATGCGCTCGATGCCCTCGATCAGCCGGCTCGGCGACATCGCGGATGCGCCATAGAGCACCAGCTCGAGCGAAGACAGGTCGGTCTTGCTCAGCGCGGGATGATCGAGCAGCACGTAGATCATGGTCGGCACGAACAGCGTGAAATTGATGCGCTCGCGTGCGATCGTGGTCAGCACGGCCTCGGGATCGAAGCCTTTCAGCATGTGCACGGTGCCGCCGCGCATCAGCGTCGGCAGCACCTTTGTGCCGGCGACATGGCTGATCGGGGCGACCGTGAGATAGCGCGCGCCTTCCGGGATTTCGAAGTCGGCGAGGATCGCGGCGGCTGCGCCGCTATTTTCGCGGTGGTAGCGCAGTGCGCCTTTGGACTTGCCGGTCGTGCCGCCGGTGTAGTTCAGCGTGGACAGATCATCAGAACCGGCCAGGCACAGTGCGCTCGCATGTCCTGCGGTCTCGATCGCCGCCAGGAGATCGACGCCGTAGCCGGCCGGTCCCATGGTGAAGACAGCCTTCAGCCGGGTCGCCTTCGCAGCGAGTTCTCCGCCGCGGTCGCGGAACGCGACGGGATCGACTACGAGCATTTCGGCTTCGGAATCCTCGAGCTGGAACAACTGGTCCTCCAGCGATCCCAGCGGATGCAGCCAGGTGATGCAAAGCCTCGACAATTGCGCGGCGACACCGGCGCACCAGGTGTCGGCGCGGTTGGCGGTGAGGAAAGCGACGCGCGCGCCGGGCTGCAAGCCAAGCCGCATGAATACACCCTGGATGCGTCCGATCAGGTCGATGGTGCCCTGATAGCTCAACGATCCGCCGGGCCAGGCGAAAGCGGTGCGGTCAGGATAGCGCGACAGCGCCCGTAGCGTCTGCGCGCAAGCCGGGGACGATGCATGGAGCAGATCGGACATGTGTTTCCTCGTTGCTTTGTCATCGGCCTCTGGCGTGCCAATGTCTGCGCGCAACGCTAGCACAGAGAATGCGGGATGAAACGACAAGCCCGCGCAGGGAGGCATGCGTGACGCCAGATCGACTACAGCATTTCCGCAATCGTCTTGCTCTGCCGCTGATCGCGGCGCCGATGTTTCTGGTATCGGGCATCGAACTCATGGTCGCGGCCTGCCGCAACGGCGTGATCGGCAGCTTCCCCACCGCGAATTGCCGCAGCACGGAACAACTCGACGAATGGATCACCGAGATCGAGACGCGGTTGCTGCAACACGAAGATCAATCCGGCCGTAAGGCAGCGCCGCTCTGCCCGAACCTGATCGTGCACCGCTCCAACGCGCGGCTGGAGCAGGATCTCGCCGTGCTGCTGCGGCACAAACCGGAGATCGTCATCACGTCAGTCGGCTCGCCCACGCCGGTGCTCAAGCCATTGCATGATGCCGGTGCGCTGGTGCTGGCGGATGTCGCCTCGATCCGTCACGCCGAGCGCGCGGCAGAAGCCGGGGCCGACGGGCTCGTGCTGCTCACGGCAGGCGCCGGCGGCCAGACCGGCTGGCTCAACCCGTTCGCCTTCGTCCGTGCGGTGCGTGCGTTCTACGACGGCATCGTCGTACTCGCGGGCGGCATCAGCGACGGCCGCGCGCTGCATGCCGCCGAAGTGCTCGGTTGCGATCTCGCTTACATGGGCACGAAGTTCATCGCCACGCGCGAGAGCATGGCGGACGAACGCTACAAGCGAATGCTGGTCGCGAGCTGCGCCGACGACATTTTGCTGACCACCGCGTTCACGGGCTTGCAGACCAGCATGCTGAAGCCGTCGATCGTCGCTGCTGGTCTCGATCCCGATGACCTGCCGGCGCGCGGGGCGATCGACATCGCCAAGGATATCGACGTTACCGCGCGTGAGAACCGCCCGAAACGCTGGCGCGATATCTGGAGCGGCGGGCATTCGACATCGGGCGTGACCGATGTGATGGCGGTCGACGATCTCGTTGCGCGGACGCTCGCGGAATATCGTGAGGCGGGTGGGCAGTAGCGTTTGGCGTTTCCGGTACGGTTAATCCCGCGCTCCTCCGGCCCGCCGCACTTAACTGCAGATTAACTATCGCCCGCCAAGAATTCCCCTCGAGGCCGCCCATGAGGACCGAGAGGGACAGGCGATGGACTTCGATTTTATCGACACCAAGACGGCGGCATCGCTGGACGAGATCCGCGTCCGCGTCGCCCATGCGCTGGCCCGCCACCCGCTGTGCCGCGACGTGCGCTTCGACATCCTCAGCGTCCCCCGCACCCGCAGGGGCGGCAACTGGACGGTGACGCTGCAATCGGTCGAGCCGCGCGCGGTCTGGGAGGCCTCCGAGATCGTCGCCGACATCCAGGACGCCTACGATCTGGCACTGGCCGCCTGATTTCATTGCATTTTCCGGCGATGTCGCCGTAGTCCGTGCGATTGCCGCCGCGGTGGCAAGGTTAAGCCTTAATTACCGCCCAGTTTCCGGGCACTTATCACGTGGACTTGAAGTTGGGCGCGGAGAGACGTTTGTCCAGAGCCATCACCATCATCGCGCTGACCTGCTTTCTCGTTCTCGGCGCCGTCACCATTGCCATCCTCGGCCGCGACAGCGTGCCCAGCGTCAGCGCCGAGATGATCACGCAGATCCCGCCCAAGCCGCTCGCGGCGACCAACCGCGCCGCCAAAGCCGATCGTCTGGTTCCGACGCTGGCGCTGGCCTCGGCTGCGATCGACCCGATGCAGGTGCCAGCCGACAGGCTTTCGCAGGCGCCCGCGCTGACCGAGCCGCTGCGTCAGGCCTTTGCTGCCGCAACGCCGGCCGATTTTCCGGTGTCCAAAGCAAATGCGCATGAGGCCGCCGGAGCTGCAGAGGTTCCCGCCGTCGAAGTCCCGGCCAAGCCGAAGGTCGCCGCCAAGCCGCAGAAATCCTATTCGCTGCTATCTGACGCACAGATCTCAGGCATCAGGGATCGCCTGAAGCTGTCGTCGTCGCAGGAATATTACTGGCCCTCGGTCGAGAGCGCGTTGCGCAATGTCGTCCGCAAGATCTCGGCAAACAAGCTCTCCAATCCGAACGCGCCGGGCGTGCCGATCGATCCGAATTGCGACGAGGTTCAGCAGTTGAAGTCGGCGGCGATGCCGCTGCTGTTCCAGCTGCGTGACGACCAGAAAGAGGAAGTGCGCAAGCTCGCCCGCATCATCGGGCTGGAAAAGGTCGCGCAGCAGATCTGACGCACGGTTCCTCGGAGAACCGCTGGTATCAGGAACATCCGGCAATCTTCAGGCGTTGCCCGCTCCGAACAGGGAGTGGACCAATGCGCGCCTCAACCGCCTATTTCGTTGGTGCCGGAACGATCGTCGCCGCCATCGCCATTGGTCTCGGCGGCGGCATCGTCGCCGGCAACATCATGAATCCGATCGCGCCCAAGCGGGGCCCTGACACCAGCAAGATGGAGCGGCGCGCCGAAGCCGCCGCCATATCGGCCAGGACGAACGCGCCGTCCGAGCGCGTCCAATATCTCACCGGCTCGCAAGCCTTCGGCGCGATCATCGCCGCGCCTGCACGGGCACGGGACGAAGCAAAGTCCGAGGCAAAGCCCGACACGCAGGCCACTCAGGCGAACGCTGAACCGCCAGCGCCCCAGCCTTCGCTAGCGGCCGCAGTCGAGCCGCCCAAGCCGGCACCATCGCTTCCGCAAGTCGCAAAGCCTGCCGAGCAGCAGGCTTCGACGGAGCCGTCCTCTTCACCTGACAACGCCTATGCCAAAGCCAGGGATTCCGACGTGAAGCGTGCCGCGTCCGAACGGCGCCGGATGGATCGCCGCGAGCGCTGGGCCGAGCGCCACCGTTACGCTTTCCGCGAGCAACGCGGCATGCGCGACCGCACCGATTGGGACGACGTCGCGCGGAACGTCCGCGAAGATTCCGATGCGCGCGATGACGCGAGCCGACCGCACGGCGGCTTCCCGCAGATCAGGCTGTTCGGGTCCGACGACGACTAGCGCCTGATACCACCTTGTCGCCATACCACCTTGCCGCCGCCGTGCACGCGATCGTGAGCGATGATTTGTCCTGTGGCAGCGCCTGCCTCAAATTTCTACTTCCGGATGAGTTAGGTTCAATGCATGATTGACCCAGCCAGCCAAGGGCCGCGTCATGGGCGTAGCGCTGTTAGCTTGGGGTCGATTCTTCGGGCCGCACGGCGAGCGTGTCACCGTGCCGGCGCCCGTCGACGGAGGTGGCGCGCCCTGGCTGCTCGACTTTCTGGCCCAACATGCACGGACTCTGCGTGACGTCGGGTTCACTGCGATACAGTTGCCGCCGACGTCGAAGGCGCAGGGCGGTGCGGGCCGCGGCTGCGACGGCTACGGCGTGTTCGATCCCCGCGACATCGGCAGCAAGAACCAGCAAGGCTCTGTCAACACGCGCTACGGTTCGAAGGCGTCGCTGATGCGGCTGGTCGCCGTTGCCCATGCCTGCGATCTTGACGTCTATCTCGACCTCGTCCTGCATCAGCGCATCGGAGAGAATGGCGGGCCCGGCGTCTTCCGCTATCTCGGCGCGGACGGCCGGACGCTGAATGGCAGGGGCACCACGGCACCCGGCTGGTTTCGCGGCGTGCCGCCGGACAATCTGCCTGATGACGACGTGCCGAGCGTGCGTGACGACTTTGCGTTTGGCCGCGAGCTCTCCTACCAGCACTGCCGTCCGCCGCGCGTCACAATCGAAGATGCGCTCGATTTCGGCGAATGGGTGTTTCGCACGACGGGTGCGGACGGTGCGCGCTTCGACGACGTCAAGGGCACCTGGCCGCCCTTCGTCCGGGAGTTCATGACTCACGGCGTCATGGCCTCGAAATTCTTCTACTCCGAGTTCTTCGACGGTAACCGCGCGATCCTCAACGGCTGGACGACACAGCCGCCATTGAGCGGCCGTTCACACGTCTCTGATTTCCCGATGCACTGGGCGTTGCAGGCCGCCTGCGACGGCGGCAACGCCCGCGTGCTGGACGGCGCGGGTTACACGAGTTGGCGCCCGGATCTCGCCTGCACCTTCGTCGACAATCCCGACACCGATACCTCGCCAGGCGAGCAGGTCGTCAGCAACAAGCTGCTTGGCTACGCCTTCCTGCTCACGATCGAAGGCTATCCCTTCGTCTACAGCAAGGACTACTTCCCGGCGAGCGTTTGGCCCGGTGCTTACGGGATGAAGCCGTGGATCGACAATCTGGTTTGGATCCACGAGCACCTCGCCAACGGGCCGACCAGCAACCGCTTCCTGGATGACAAGGTCATGGTGCTCGAGCGGACTGGCGCGCCTGGACTGCTGACCGCGCTCAATTTCGACACCATGAACGCACGCGCGGTCAGATGCCAGACTGCGTTCGGGGCCAACGTCCATCTGCACGACTACACCGGCCATCACGACGATATCTGGACCGATGGAAACGGTGTCGCGAGCTTCACGATTCCCACCAACGCCTTCAGCAAGGGGCAGAGCTATCTGTGCTTCTCCCACGCGGGCCAGAATTTCTTTTCCTCGCGACCAAAACGCCAGACCACGCAGACCATCTTCGGCGCGGCCGATCTCGACACGCCTCCGGCCACCAATGCCGAGACCGAGACGGCCCGGATCTGGGCGGAGCAGGGTAGCCGGATCGCCCTGCGGGTCGGCCTCGATCGCCACGGCGTTCCGGCGAATGCCGCGCTCAGGGTCACCGTGACCGACGCACGAGGGCAGACCGTGGTCGAGGCGTTGTGTACCGGCGATCATGTCAGTGCGGAAGGAGCGGCCGGCGTGACCGGCGAACATCATATCCGCGTTGCGGGCCGGCAGTTGCCGGAGCACGGCGCGGCCTTTTCGATCGACATCACCTACCTCGCCCCACAAGTCATTTGAGAGGATCCATGTCATTTCAGCTCATGTCGTTACATCCGATGTGGACGTCCGCAGACAGTCTCGTCGCAGCCTTCGCGCTCTCATTCATCGTTCCTCGACGGCATGTGTTGCCGCTCATTCTGATGTTCGGCGTTTGCGACGCGCTGGGCTCCGCACTCGGCGTCGGCGTGCCGGTTGCGGATGGCCTTGCCGCAGTCACGCTGATGTCGTGTGGGGCATTGTTGCTCCTGCGTCTCCCGGTTGCGCATCGCCCGACGCAGGCGGCGGGCTGGGCCTACGTCCTGCCGCCGCTGCTCGCGATCGACAATGTCTTATCGCGCGCGCCTGACCACATCGGCTTCGTTGCGTTGTCGAGCACCGTGATGGCTGGCCTCGGCTTCGCGTGCGGAGCG
This sequence comes from Pseudomonadota bacterium, assembly GCA_023388935.1. GTDB lineage: Bacteria > Pseudomonadota > Alphaproteobacteria > Rhizobiales > Xanthobacteraceae > Bradyrhizobium. Next base: position 27,973 of record JAEWFG010000206.1, read on the forward strand.
TTGGTGCTTAGCTCGTGGAAGACGAGCCCCGAACGTAGACGGACATTCGCCGGCGCCTGCCTGCTCGTCGCCGGCAGCGTCCTGGCATTCGGGGGCTGACCATGGCCGCCTCCGTCACCACTCGCAGCTATGACCTCGCCAGGACAGGTACGAACAATTCCGAGGCGGTGCTGACGGCGACCGCCGTCCGCACCAAGGGCATCGTCAAACTCTTCAGCCTTTCGATTCCTGACGATCCCAGGCTCGAGGCGCAGCCGCTGGCGCTCGGCGGCGTGCACACGGCCGATGGGAAGTCCCGCGATCTGATCTTCCAGGCGAGCATGGGCAATTGGGTCTACGCATTCGACGCGGCGACCGGCGAGAAGATCTGGGCGACGAATCTCGGACGTCCGATCGTCGGAACGACAGCCATCGACGGCCACATGACCAACGTCAATTGGGGGATTCTTTCGACCCCCGTGATCGACGAGGCCGCGGGTGTTCTCTACGCCTGCGCCTGGATCAGCGACGACGGCAGCGTTGCCAAGGCCCAGCATTTTCTCGCGGCGCTGCGCATCAGCGACGGCTCGAAGGTGCACGGGCTGCTGAACCTGGAAGGCGCAGTCTACACCCCGCCGGGCGGCCTGCCCGTGCAGAAGTTCGTCTCGGCCCAGCGCAAGCAGCGCAGCGCTTTGACGCTGACGCAGAACCATGTGCTGATTCCCTTCGGCACGATCAAGGAGACGTCGGGTACGGCGCGCGGCTGGCTGCTCGCGGTCGACGTCCACGCCTGGCATCTCGCGGCCGCGTGGTGCTCCACCGTCACCGGTTCCGGCGGCGGGCTGTGGCAGAGCGGGGCAGGTCCCGCGGTCGCTCCCGACGGTTCGATTTACGTCATCACCGGCAACGGGGCGTTCTCGCCGCAGCATGGTGATTTCGGCGAGAGCATCGTACGGCTGGCCCTGCACACAGGACCTCGCGCGCATTTCGAGGTCGTCTCGTGGTGGGCGCCATGGACCGACGCAAATCGGGTCGGCGCCGCCGCCGCAGCAGCGGCCGATGACGATGACGAATCGGCTCTGCCGTCCAACGTCTCCCTGACCTCTGTCATCGGCCATGCCAAGCGCCTGGGAATGGCGCTAAAACCTCTTCATGCGCGTGAGATGGCGCACGTCGCGGTCACTTCAGGTCCCGACGCGATGGATGCGCGGATCGCACCAGTCGTGGCGCACCACATGGCGGCGATGAACGAATCGATGTGGAGCGACCAGGATTTCGGATCGGGCGGCCCGGTCTATGTCGCCTCGTCCCATGCCGTGCTTGCGGCGGGCAAGGATGGCGTCCTCTACACCGGGAACGCCAATGCGCTCGGCAACACGCAGCCGGACGATCTAGTGGCCGGCCATTTCGCGGCGAACTATGCCAAGCTTCGCATGCCGCCGATCCTCTATACTTATTTCGATCCGGCTGTCCCGCCCGCGCCGGCGTCACCCATGCAATTGAACCTCTTCCCCGGCGGCGCGACACGACACCTGCATGGGACGCCGTTGCTGTTTCAGTCCGCCATCCACGGCACCATGCATTACGTCGGCGGCGAGAACAGCGCCTTGCGGGCCTGGTCGATCGCGGCGAACGGGACATCGACCTATCTTGCCGGTAGCAACGAGATCGCCTCGCCGCAATCGCCGCGTCCGCCGGGCGGCATGCCCGGCTGGGGCATTACGCTTGCCGCCAACAACGGGTCCGACGGCATCGTCGTGGCGATGGTCCCCTATCAGGACAGCAACATGATGCTCAGCCCGGGCCGCTTCCTGGTCTACGATGCGCAGAATTTCGCCACCAATCCGGATGGCTCGAAGCGGCTCCAGGTGATCTGGGACAGTGAGAACTGGGGACCGGACCACGCCTTCATGCATCCCAAGTTCAACCGGCCGGTCATCTGGAACGGCCGTATCTATCGCCCGACCTATGACGGCCGCATCGACGTCTATGGCTTGACCAACTAGGGTCTGTTGGGATTCAGGATTCTCATTCTGGCTTGGCTGTGATTCAAGCTTGGGATGGACCGATTCGTTTTGACTGACGCCCAATGGGCGAAGATGGAGCCGCTATGTCTTGGCAAACCGAG
>JAEWFG010000249.1 GCA_023388935.1 Pseudomonadota bacterium
GAGTTCGACGACAAGCCGTGGTGGAACGCCTTCGCCCGCTCCGGAGGTGTCAGTTGTTTCTCCCCGGATCTGGCGGCTGACCAGCGGCTCGATCTCGAGAAGAAGATCATGGAGAACCAGTACGAACTGGTCGAGGACGTGATCTTCGCCAACACGTTCTTCGCCCTGGAGGAGACGGGGCTCGCGTACCCGTCGCTGTCGCGCGAGTCGACTGACGAGTCTCGGAAGCTCGACGCCTGGCTGCGGGTGTTCGCGAGCGCGACCAGGGTCCGGGAGGGCAAATTTTTCGACCGCCATGACTTCCAGACTTGGGACAAGCCGAGCGTCGTGCCGCAGAGGAACAGAGTCCGGCGGTTCGCCAACAAGGTCTTCGGGGCGTCGGTGGACGCGGGTTTGAAGCGGGTCCTCGACGATCTCGCCGCGATCGGGCACAAGGGCGGGGTCATCGAAATCGGAAAACTCCATCTGCGCGTCGCGGAGGCCGGCGATCCGTTCTGGCGATGCGAATCCTGCGAACGCGTTCATCTTCACAGGGGCGAGCAGATCTGCACGCGCTGTTATCTTCCGTTGCCGGACACGCAGTCCGGAACCGTCGAGAGTCTATGGGATTCGAACTTTCTCGGCAGGCGCATCGTCCGCGGCAACGGCCAGGGCATCAAGCGCTTTCGCCTGAAATGCGAGGAGCTGAGCGGACAGACCGAGGATTTCTCCGATCGCCTGCGTCGCTTCAAGGACATCTTCGTCGGGCAGACCAACGAGGTCGGCCGGCTCGCCGAAGAGATCGACATGCTGTCGGTGACCACCACGATGGAGGTGGGCATCGACATCGGGTCGCTGCAGACGGTCTACCAGGCGAACATGCCGCCGCAGCGGTTCAACTATCAGCAGCGCGTAGGCCGCGCCGGCCGCCGCGGCCAGGCGTTCTCCTTCGTCACGACCTTCTGCCGCGGTCGCAGCCACGACGCCTTCTACTTCCGACACCCGGAATCGATTACCGGCGACGCGCCGCCGCCTCCGTTCCTTGCAGTGGATCACGACCCCATCCCGCACAGGCTCCTTCGGAAGGTCTGGCTGCGTGCCGCCTTCGCCGTGGTGAGGGACGACTGCATAACCCGCGGCGAGCCTTTCCCGGGCGACGACCTGGTGCCTCCCGACGTGCACGGGGAGTACGTTCCCACCGGGCCGTTCTACGAGGCCGGCTCGTTGTGGCCGGACCGGTTGCTGGAGGGCTTGCGCCAGACGCAGGAGATCCGGGACGGGTTCGTGAACTCCGCGGTGCTCGATGCGGCTCAACGGAGGAGGCTTCTCGCCGAGGCTACGCCGGAGAAGCTCATCGCCGAGATCATGTCGAAGAGGGAGGCGGCCCCGCGCGACAGCGCGGGCCTGGCGCAATTTCTGGCCGAGCAAGGCCTGTTGCCCATGTACGGAATGCCGACGCGCGTGCGCGAGCTTTACCTGAAGATGCGCACGAAGGGGGAGGGCTCCGAGGAGGAGCTGTCGTGGCTGTCGATGGATCGCGACCTCGACATGGCGATCTTCGAGTTCGCGCCCGGCAGCATGCTCGTCAAGGACAAGCAGAAGCACAAGGTTGTCGGCTTCACCGGCAATCTCATCGATCCCGAAAGGCGGGGGAACAAGATCGTCGTCCATCCGCCGATGACCAGTTGGATCAGCGAGTACGGGTACGTGGGCTCGTGCCTTGCATGCGGCGCCGCCACTCATGAGCGCGAGGCCCCAGCCGGCGCCGTGCGGTGCGACGACTGCCACGGCGACCTGCTTCCGGCAGACTTCCGTCACTACGTCTCTCCGACGGCGTTCAGGACCGACTTCAGGCCGGAGGCCGGCGACCTCGACGAGATCGGCATCATGTCCACCAGGACCGTCGCGACGGTCGCCCGCGAGGGCAAGCCGCAGGACGTCGGCAGCATCCGGATCCATGCGGGCGCCGGCACGACCATCATGCAGTTGAACGACGGCCGCCCAAACGAACTGGGCGAGCAGGAGCTCTTTACCGTCGACCTCATGACCGACCAGGAGGTGGTTCAATTCCGGAAGAGCCTGCAATTGCCGATGCAGGCGATCGACCAGGAAGTCTCCATCGACCGCAAGAATATGCGTTTTCTCAAGACCGACGACGGCGTGGGCCAGTTCGGGCTCTTCGCGAGGAAGGCCACCGACGCCGTCTTCGTCGAGGCGATGAAGTTCAACCAGCGGCTCAACATCGACCTCGTCGCGAAGGCCGGCGAGCGAACGCACATCGCCGCGAGGGCGGCGGCGATCAGCGCGACGCATCTTCTGGTGCAGAAGGCCGCGCTCGAGCTCGACGTGGCGCCCGACGAGTTCGAAGCCCTCGAGCCGCGGCTGCGGCACGGCCGGCCGCTGCTGCAGATCGCCGATACGCTGATCAACGGTTCCGGACTTTGCCGTCGGCTTTGCCAGGCCGACGCCGGGGGACGTCCGGACATCGCGCGCATGATCGAGGAGATACTGACCGCAAAGAACGAGTGGCCGCTGGTCGACTTCATGGACGCCGACCACGAGGCGCAGTGCAACACGTCCTGTTACATGTGCATCCAGCAGTATCAGAACCGCCGGTATCATCCGCTTATGGACTGGCGGCTCGGCTTGGCCTACCTGCGCGCGATGACGGACCCCGGCTTTCAGTGCGGCCTCGATGGGGATTTCGATACCCATCCCGAGCTCAAGGGGTGGCTGCCGAAGGCGCATGCGCTGGCGGAATCTGTCGCTTCGATGCGGCCCCGGTTCTGGCGTGCGGAGCGGGCCGGACCGATGGGGTTGCCATGCCTCGTCGAAGCGGACGGACAAGGGCGCGTAAACAGGCGCCTGATCGTGATCCATCCGCTCTGGCGCGCGGATCCGACCCTCTTGACCAAGCTGGGCGTCGCTTCCCCGGGCGTCCGGACGCTGCCGATTGACACGTTCGATCTCGAACGCCGGCCGCTGCGCGCGCTCGAGATGGCCAGCGAGAGGCCGCCGGCGCCGCCCTTCACCACGAACGCCGCCGCGGGTTAGCCCAGGCCGCATCGAACAGGTGTCGGAGGATTCGGTCCAGCTTGGCCGCGTCTTTCGCTTGGCACTCCCAGATGACGGCGCTTCGCCATCCGGAACGCTTCAAGACCCGGCGGGCCGCTTTGTCCCGCTGCGTGTTTCGTTGGAGCTTCTTCGTCCAATAGTCCGCGTTCGTCTTCGGCAGGCGCGCCCGCTCGCAATGGTGTTGATGCCAAAAACATCCGTGGACGAAGAGGGCGGTCTTCCATCGTGGGAAGACCAGGTCCGGCGTGCCGGGAAGGTCGACGCCATGGATCCGAAAGCGCAGCCCGAGCCCGTGCGCGGCCTTGCGCACGGCGATCTCCGGCTTCGTGTTCTTAGATCGCACCTGCGCCATCGTCCACGAGCGGAGCGATGGATAGCTCTCCTTCGTTCGTCGCGTGGTCGCAACCGCCTTCGCAGCACTCGCGCGAGCCCTTTCAGACGGTACTCGGACAGGTGTTTTGCGATTGATGGCCATTGCCCGTCGTCGTAGACGTCGGCGAAGGCGCTTTTGAGGCCGACGCTAGATTGTCCGCGCACCGAGCGACCGGTGGTCCTTACAAAGCCAGGAAACCAATCTAGGGCACATCGGCGCGAGAGCTGTGGCGCTGCGCCATATGTTCAGATGGGCTGGGCGGCGCACACTATCGAAAGTGAGATTTGTAATCCGCCGCACTACAATTCGAGGTACAAGATGCGGGTGGACGCAGACGACCCCGTTTCGTGGACATTGGAGATCAATGAGAGGGTGGCTTGATCTCTCGCCCACCTTCACAGCCGCAGCAGGGGCGGCATCTCGCGGTCAGAGCGGCGATTACACCGAAATTCTGGCTCCGATACCCAACCGAAGTGCGCCTTGCCCTGGACCTGATCAGAGATCCCATCGAGATCGTTGGCCCGCTTCTCAGTGACGGAAAAGTGCTTGCCGCCGGACGCCTCGCGGGGGCTTTCCGATCCATCGGACGAGCGGATTGCGCCAACGAAATTCTACTCACGATGAGAAAAGCCGGCTACGACGTGCGAGAAATCGTTTGCGAGTGAGGCGGGCAGCCAGTGCAGAAATCCTCAAACCGTAGTGCAGGAATCAACCAACCGCGACAGCACTGCGAACCGATACATATAACTCGGCAAGCAGAGGACCGGTCAGAACTCGAACCTCCAGCCAGACTGTTATGGCTCTAACCATTGAGCCGCGTGCGGGAGAGGCGTATTCGCGCTTCAGTCCAGACATACTTGGCGCTGAGTCCAGCCTGGGTGGCACAAGTCCAAACTTATGTGGCGTCCAACAGCGCGGCCGCTCCGCTCGCCTTCGCGAGACGTCGCGGATGCGAGTGTCAGAGCGATTGCGCGAGGTAACCGTAAATCGAGTCGTTCTCAAAGTGTCGGCACACGTCCAACAGCGCCTGGCGGGCCCGGCAGGAATCGAACCAGCAACCAGACCGTTATGAGCGGCCGGCTCTAACCATTGAGCTACAGGCCCCCCGCGGAACGGCCGCGCGGAAAGCACGGCCGGCACGGTGTGGGGCTCGCTTACAGGGACGGAGGAGGTGGTGGAATGGCGTTCTGGTGTAACGCGCCGCCGATGCAGCAGTCGGCAATTTGCGAATTACCAAATTGGCGATGGTGCCTTTATGCTTTGCCCACGCGTCAAGTGGCGAAGCGGGGCTGGTTTTCTCGGGTCTGTAACCCGCTGGCGCAAGAGATCGAAAGCGGCGATTTCCAATGCTCCAGGTTATGGTCTACGACGCAAAGGCGAGATCTGAACATGAATATTGTTCGATACGCTGCCCGCATGGGAAGCATGCGATGACATTGCGCGCGGGGACTGTCCCCATTCCCTAGCACCGTGTAGAGTTAGAACCAATCAAAACAAGGAGTTCGATTCCAGGGGAGGCGTTTCAACGACCATGGCAGATATCCGATACCTGGCGCCGCGCACGCTTGATGAAGCGATCGCGGCATTTGCTGCCGCAGGCAGTGCGGCGCGTGTACTGGCGGGTGGCACCGATCTCCTGGTGCAAATGCGTTCCGGCATCGTGCGGCCGGGCGTGATCGTCGACATCAAGAAGATCGACGAGATGACTGAAATCGAGGAGAGCGTCGATGGCGGTTTCCGCATCGGCGCGGCTACGTCCGGCATGGCGCTCGCGGAACATCCGCGTTTCCGCAAAGTCTGGCCAGGCGTGCTGGAGGCGGTGAATCTGATCGGCTCCAAGCAGGTGCAGGGCCGTGCATCTGCCGGCGGCAATCTTTGCAATGGCTCGCCTGCGGGAGACAGTGTTCCCGCTATGATCGCGGCCGGCGCTGTCGTCACCATTCAAGGGCCGAACGGCCGCCGCGAGATGAAGGTGGAGGAGGTGCCCGCCGGTCCCGGCCGCACGAATCTGAAGCCCGGTGAAATTCTCGTCAGCTTCATGCTCCCGCCGCGCCCGCCAGGCTCGAGCGATGCCTATTTGCGCATGATCCCCCGCACCGAGATGGATATCGCCGTCGTCGGTCTCGGCATCAGCCTCACCCTGGAGGAAGGCGTCTGCACCGCCGCGCGCGTCGGCCTTGGTGCCGTGGCGCCCACCGCGCTTCTGGTCGAGCCCGCCGCGAAGGCGCTGATCGGCTCGAAGCTCGACGACGCTGCGCTCGAAAAGGCCGCCGAAGCCTGTCGGAGCGCCTGCCGTCCGATCGATGACAAGCGCGGTACCATCGCCTACCGCATCAAGACCGCAGGCGTGCTGCTCAAGCGAACCGCCGCCATCGCCGCACAGCGCGCGACAGGAAAGTAGACTTCATGGCCAAGATTCACGTCACGACCACCATCAACGGCGAGCTGATGGAATATCTGTGCGAGCCGAACGACACCATGCTCGACGCGTTGCGCGGGCCGCTGGGCCTGACCGGCTCCAAGGAAGGTTGCTCGTCCGGCGACTGCGGCGCCTGCAGCGTCACCGTCGACGATCGCCTTGTCTGCTCCTGCCTGATGCTGGCCGCCGAAGCCGAAGGCCACGAGATCAGGACGATCGAGGGCATGGCCGATGGCGACAAGCTGCACCCCCTGCAGCAGAAGTTCCTCGAACAGGCCGCGCTCCAGTGCGGCATCTGCACCTCGGGCATGCTGGTCGCTTCCGACGCGCTGCTGCGCAAGAACCCGAATCCGAGCGAGGAAGAAGTCCGCTTCTGGCTCGCCGGCAATCTCTGCCGGTGCACAGGCTATGACAAGATCGTGCGCGCGGTGATGGAAGCTGCTGCGGAAATCCGCGAGGGAACCAAGGAGGCTGTCCAATGAACCTCGTCACTAACAACAAGTGGATCGGCCAGCGCACCATCCGTCCCGACGGCATGGACAAGGTTACCGGCCGCGCCCAGTTCGCCGCCGACACCACGATGCCGGGCATGATCTGGGGTAAGGTCCTGCGCAGCCCGCATCCGCATGCGCGAATTCGCGGCATCGACACCTCCAGGGCGGAGAAGCTGGCCGGCGTGAAGGCCGTCGTCACCTCCAGGGACATCGTCGACTTTACGATCGAGAAGGGTGCCGTCATGCTAGGCATCCAGGACATGCGCTGGATGTGCCGCAATGTGATGGCGCGCGACAAGGCACTGTTCCCCGGGCACCCAGTGGCTGCCGTTGCCGCCGTCACGGAGGCGATCGCAGCAGAAGCCTGCAAGCTGATCGAGGTCGAGTACGAGGTGCTGCCCTGGTCGATCGAGATCGAAGACGCGATCAAGCCCGACGCACCGATCCTGCATGAATTCAACAAATGGGAGGGAAAGCCCTCCAACATCATGAGCCGTATCGAGCACAAGAAGGGTGACCTCGCGGAAGGCTTCAAGAACGCCGACGTCGTCATCGAGCGCACCTTCACCACGCGCCCGGTGCACCAGGGCTATATTGAGCCGCATGCCTGCCTGATCTCGGTCGCTCCCGATGGCAAAACCACGATCTGGAGCTCGAGCCAGGGCCAGTTCATGGTGCGCGCGATGACCTCGATGCTGACAGGCATCCCGCAGAGCGACATCCGCGCCATCCCCGCCGAGATCGGCGGCGGCTTCGGCGGCAAGACCATCGTCTATCTCGAGCCGGTCGCGACCTTGCTGGCGAAGAAATCCGGGCGTCCCGTCAAGATGGTGATGACGCGTGAGGAAGTGATGCGCGCGACCGGGCCCACCTCGGGCTCGCGCAGCACCGTGAAGATCGGCGCCAGGAAGGACGGCACGATCACGGCGGCACACGGGACGTTCTATTTGCAGGCGGGCGCTTTCCCGGGATCGCCGATCCGCGGTGCGGCCGGCTGCAGTTTTACGCCCTACGACATCCCGAATCTCCTCTCCGAAGGTTTCGACGTCTGCTCGAACCGCTCCAAGGTCGCAGCCTACCGTGCGCCGGGCGCGCCGATCGGCGCCTATGCCGTCGAATGCGTGATGGACGAAGTCGCCGAGGCCCTGAAGATGGACCCGCTCGACTTCCGCCTGAAGAACGCTGCGCGGCAAGGCACCAAGGCCGCGCACGGCCCGACCTTCCCGCGCATCGGCTACATCGAGACGGTGGAAGCCGCGAAGAGCTCGCAGCACTACGCCGCACCGCTCGGCGAGGCCCATGGCAAGGCGCGGGGCAGGGGCGTCGCATCCGGCTTCTGGTTCAACGCGGGCGGTGAGTCCTCGGCCCAAGTGAACATCACCGAGGACGGCAACGTCGTCGTCACCACCGGCCACCCCGACATTGGCGGCTCGCGCGCCGGCATCGCCAATATCTGCGCAGAGCTGCTTGGCATCGACTACCGCCGCGTCTCCGTCATCATCGGCGACACGCAGACTGTCGGCTTCTCCAACCTCACCGGCGGCAGCCGCGTGTTGTTTGCGTCCTCGATGGTGGTGACGCAGTCGGCGGAGAAGGTGATCCAGACCCTGCGCGAGCGCGCGGCAAAAATCTGGAACATCGATCCCGAGGCGGTGAAGTGGGAGCAGGGCGCGGCGCATCCGGTCAGCCCGAACGCCGGCCAGTTCGAGCCGCTGACGCTCAAGGACCTGGCCGAAAAGGCGCCCGCGATGGGCGGTCCGATCGGCGCCGGGGTGCAGCTCAATACCCAAGGCGCCGACGGCGGCTTCGGCACCCACATCTGCGACGTAGAAGTCGATACCGAGCTCGGCATCGCCCGCGTGATCCGCTACACCGCCGTGCAGGATGTCGGTCGCGCTATTCATCCCAGCTATGTCGAAGGCCAGCTGCAGGGTGGTGTTGCGCAGGGCATCGGCTGGGCGCTCAACGAGGAGTACATCTATACGAAGGATGGGAAAGTCGACAATCCGGGCTTCCTCGACTATCGCATGCCGGTGTGTTCCGACTTGCCGATGCTCGACTGCATCGTGGTCGAGGTACCGAACCCGAAGCATCCGCAGGGCGTGAAGGGCGTCGGCGAGGTCCCGCTTGTGCCTGTCATGGCGGCAGTTGCCAATGCCATCCACAACGCGTTGGGTTTGCGCTTCTACAGCCTGCCGATGTCGCCGCCGAAAGTGAGCGCAGCGCTGGATGCGGGCGTCAGGCAGGCGGCCGAGTAAGAATCGGAAGCGCAAAAAAAGGGGCCTTGCAGCGCCCCTTTTTCTTTGATCGGCGCGGCCTGGCCGACCCGGCGTGTGAATCGGCGCTGAGGATGACCCCTCCGATATCAAGCGAATCAAAGAGTTGTCGTGCCGATCGGCGTGCGAACCCCACGCCGATTAACAGCCCAGGAAGCCCGTTCCCAGCCCGCGCCCCACGGCCCGGAAACAAAGACGACCGTCCTAGAGGCTCCTACTAGGGTGAAGCGACAACATCGGAGGTTGGGCGGCTCGAAAAAAGTTTCGACGCCGCAGCCTGCTATAGGCCGGCATTGGGATCGCACGCGATCGAGTCTCTTCCGATCTCAACGTCGGATCTAACACGTCCTCTTCCTAGCGAAACCTCTGTTCAGCCGCCAGCC
>JAEWFG010000250.1 GCA_023388935.1 Pseudomonadota bacterium
GCTTGCAGAAGAAATTTTCGACCAGATGGCGCCATTTGTACATTTCCTTGTCGATGGCGAGAGGTTTGGCGCGACGCGGATGCTGGGAGATGACGGCCTTGGCGCCGCGTTTGTCGAGCTCAGCGATGATGGCATTGCTGTCGAACGCCTTGTCGGCGATCAGCGCATCGAAGGCCACCCCTTCGATGAGCGGCGCAACGCCGACCGTGTCGAAGCGCTGTCCGGGCAGCAGCACGAAACGCACGAGATTTCCGAGCGCATCGGTGAGCGCCAGAATTTTGGTGGTCATGCCGCCTTTCGAACGGCCGATGGCCTGGCTTTGAGTCCCCCTTTTGCGCCCTGTCCGTGACGGTGGACCTTGACGATGGTGGCGTCGACCATGGCGTATTCCATGTCCGGCGCGTCCGAGACCGCCTCGAACAGGCGCTTCCACACATCCGCCTTCACCCAGTCGCGGAAACGCGTGTACACGCTACTCCAGTTGCCGAAGGCGCGCGGCAGATCACGCCATGGGCTGCCCGTCCGGGCGATCCATAGCACCGCCTCGACAAACAGCCGGTTATCCTTGCCGCTGCGGCCGGGATCGCTCGGTTTGCCAAGACATAGCGGCTCCATCTTCGCCCATTGGGCGTCAGTCAAAACGAATCGGTCCATCCCAAGCTTGAATCACAGCCAAGCCAGAATGAGAATCCTGAATCCCAACAGACCCTAGGGAAGTGAAAGCGCCGCTCAACCCATAGGGGAGCGGCGCAATTCAGTGCGGCGTGTTCCTGTCTACACTAACGGCCCCCAAGTGGTGGACCGTACCGGTACTGCCCCGGCGATTCCGCGTTTCTCTTAAATCTGACGGCACCCATATCACATTTTGGCCTTTGCTGCATCTCGAACCGTAAAGAAATATTAAAAGCAGAATCAATGCCTTATGGGCTGATCTTGCCGTGGCTACGTCTGGTGAAACATCGCCAATCGAAACCGGCTCTGGCAGATGCAGGGCGGATTGCCGACATCCAGCCTCGCCGGAACCGTGACACCATCGCTATCGGCACATTCCGTCGTGATCTGGCCTGATTATTCCGCTCTGGACGGACCGGCCGGCCGATGGTTAATCGCGTCTTAACCTCGCCCTATCTATGGTGAACTGAACCGCTTCCCGCCGGTGGCTTCGTGCGACCGGCAGTTCCAAGAGTGCTGGCGCCCAACGAATGGCTATGACCGCTTCATCCCGTGCGCCGCAGGGCAGTGGAAGCTCCGATTCCGAACGCTCGCCCTTCATTCGGCTGAACGAACTCCTGGCGCCGCATCAGCCAGGTAAGCCCTTGATTACGCTTGCGGTCGGCGAGCCCCAGCATCCGGTGCCGGATTTCGTCGGCCCGGTGCTCGCAAGGCATATTGCCGAGTTCGGCCGTTATCCTCTCGGCAAAGGCATCGATCCGTTCCGCAAGGCTGCCAGCACTTGGCTGTCGTCGCGCTTCAACCTGCCGCGACCGCTCGACCCCGAGAGCGAGGTCCTCGTCCTCAATGGCAGCCGCGAGGGACTGTTCTTCGCGGCAATCACTGCGGCGCGCTATGTCGGCCCGCGCCCCGGCAAGCCCGCTATCCTGATGCCGAACCCGTTCTATCCGGTCTATGGCGCCGGCACCCGCGCGGCCGCTTGCGAGCCGGTTTATCTCGCGACCACGGTCGAAAACGGCTTCCTGCCCGATCTCGACGCCATCGACGAGGCGACGCTGGCGCGCACGGTCGCGTTCTATCTGGCGTCGCCCGCCAATCCGCAGGGCTCGGTCGCCTCACCTGACTATTTCAGGCGATTGAAGCAGCTCGCCGACCGCTACGGCTTCGTGATCCTGAGCGACGAGTGCTATTCGGAAATCTACACCCGCAAGGCGCCGGGCAGCGCGCTCGAATGCGCAGGCCCCGACTTCACCCGCGTCGTCGCGTTCCAGTCACTGTCGAAGCGGTCCAACCTGCCGGGCCTGCGCGTCGGTTTCGCCGCCGGCGACAAGAAATTCATCAGCATGTTCCTCGAGCTGCGCAATGTCGCAGCGCCTCAGGTGCCGGTGCCGCTCCAGCACGTTGCGACCGTTGCTTACGGTGACGAGGCGCATGTCGAGGAGAACCGCAGGCTCTACCGCATCAAGTTCGACCTCGCCGACCAGATCATTGGCAATCGTTACGGCTATCGCCGACCCGACGCCGGATTCTGCGTCTGGCTCAATACGTCCGAACGCGGCGACGACGAGTCCGTGACCCTGAGGCTGTTCAAGGAAGCAGGCGTGCGCGTGGTGCCCGGCAGCTATCTGGCGCGGCCCCAGCCCGACGGCTTCAATCCCGGTGCGGGCTACATTCGCCTGGCGCTGGTGCAGGATGGTGAGACCACGGCGCAGGCGCTGCACCGCCTGGTCGAGACTCTGGGTTAGGCGGGCCCATGAGCATGTCGGCAATCGAACGTGTCATTCCCCTGGTCGGCCATTTGCCGCCATCGATCCGCGAGGGGCTGACACGACGCCTCCGCGAACTCACCGGGTTTGGCCTGATCACATTGTCGGGCGTCGCCTCGGCGGCGCTGACGACCTGGTCGGTGCAGGATCCAAGTCTTAGCCACGCGACATCGCGGCCGATCCGCAACATCCTCGGTTATGCTGGTGCGATCGGCGCCGACCTTGCGATGCAGATCCTCGGGCTCGGCGCCATCATGCTGGTCCTGACCGTCGCGGTCTGGGGCTGGCGCATGATGACCCATCGCCCGTTCGACCGTGAAGCGCTGCGGCTCGGCTGCTGGATTCTCTGCACGGTGATCGCGGCGGGCTTCATGAGCTGCTGGCCGCATGGCGGCGCCTGGCCGCTGCCGACCGGCCTCGGCGGCGTGGTCGGCGATGCCCTGGTGCGCGCGCCTGCGGTGATCTTCGGACCGCCGGGCATGATCTATCGCATGGTGCTCGGGGTCATCCTGTTCGTCGCGATGGCCGCGACCTTTCTGATCGCCTGCGGCCTCGGCGCACGCGAGCATGACGACGAGCTCGCCGAGATCGAGGATCACGACAAGCCACTCGATGAAGATGCGGACAGCGATCGCGGCTCGGTGTCCCTGGGCTGGCTGTTCCATGCATTGATGAGCACGAAGGCGCGGCTGATCTGGCTGGTCGGCGCCGCTTACCGCTCGCTGGTCTCGAGCGGACCGAAGACCAAGGCCGTTGCGTTCAACCGTCAGGAACCCAATCTCGGCGGCGGCCGCACCGCACCGTCGATCTCGCCGCAGTCCGAAGATGAGGACGACGAGGACGAGCACGAAGAAGAGGAAGACGAGGAGGAGGAAGAAGAGGAGGAGCCGGCCGCGCGCGCACCGCGCAAGAAGGCTGCATTGAAGGCGGCTTCCAAGAAATCCTCCGACAAGTTCGATCTTCCCTCCGTCTCCATGCTGGCCGCGCCGAAGGCCGGCGATCGCCAGCCGCTCAGCAAGGCCGAGCTGGAAACCAATTCGCGCGCGCTCGAAGGCGTGCTGCAGGATTTCGGCGTGCGCGGCGAGATCGTGAAGGCAAATCCGGGCCCCGTGGTCACGCTGTACGAGCTGGAGCCGGCGCCCGGTATCAAATCGTCACGCGTGATCGGCCTGGCCGACGACATCGCCCGCTCGATGAGCGCGCTGTCGGCGCGCGTCGCGGTCGTGCCCGGCCGCAACGCCATCGGCATCGAACTGCCGAACGCGCATCGCGAAAAGGTTTATCTGCGCGAATTGCTGGTGGCGAAAGAGGCGACCGAGACGGTTGCGAAGCTGCCGCTCTGCCTCGGCAAGACCATCGGCGGCGATCCCGTCATCATCGACCTCGCCCGCACGCCGCACATGCTGATCGCCGGTACCACCGGCTCCGGCAAGTCGGTCGCCATCAACACCATGATCCTCAGCCTGGTCTACCGGCTGCGCCCGGACCAGTGCCGGCTGATCATGGTCGATCCGAAGATGCTCGAACTCTCCGTCTATGACGGCATTCCCCATCTGCTCACGCCCGTCGTGACCGACCCGAAGAAGGCGGTCGTCGCGCTGAAATGGGCCGTGCGCGAGATGGAAGAGCGCTACAAGAACATGGCCAAGCTCGGTGTGCGCAACATCGACGGCTACAATGCGCGCCTGCTCGAGGTGAAGGCCAAGGGCGAAGAGCCGACGCGCACGGTGCATACCGGCTTCGACAAGGAGACCGGCAAGGCGATCTACGAAGAAGAGAAACTCTCGCTCGAGCCGCTGCCCTACATCGTCATCATCGTCGACGAAATGGCCGACCTGATGATGGTCGCCGGCAAGGACATCGAAGGCGCGGTGCAGCGTCTCGCGCAGATGGCGCGCGCCGCCGGCCTGCATGTGATCCTCGCGACGCAGCGTCCGTCGGTCGACGTCATCACCGGCACCATCAAGGCCAACTTCCCGACCCGCATCGCCTTCCAGGTCACCTCCAAGATCGACAGCCGCACCATCCTCGGCGAGATGGGCGCCGAACAGCTGCTCGGCCAGGGCGACATGCTCTACATGGCCGGCGGCGGTCGCATCAGCCGCGTTCACGGGCCTTTTGCGTCGGACGAAGAAGTCGAGAAGGTGGTGCGTCACCTGAAGACCCAGGGACAGCCGGAGTATCTCGAGGCGGTCACGGCCGAAGAGCCCACCGAGGACGAGGACGGCGCGGTGTTCGACGCCACCGGCATGGGCGCGGATGGCGGCGGCGACCTGTTCTCGCAGGCCGTTGCGATCGTCAAACGCGACCGCAAGGCCTCGACCAGCTACATCCAGCGCCGGCTCCAAATCGGATACAACCGCGCGGCGTCGCTGATGGAGCGTATGGAACTGGAAGGCATTGTCGGACCCGCCAACCACGCCGGCAAGCGCGAGATTTTGGTCGAGGAAGAAGACAGCCATATGTGAGGCGAGCCGCCTCAGAGCGGTCATTTCACGCAAAAACGATATCCGCTTTTGCCCGAAATCACGGTAAAAGGGCGCCTAGCCATACAGGACGACGCGTTGATCAGACATCCGGACATTCGATTCGCTGCCACCATCGCTGCGCAAAGCACGCGCATGGCCGGAGTGCTTCTCGTCACCGCCGCGATGGTGACCGCTGCGTCGGTCGCGCAGACCGTGCCCGTGCCGAAGCCTGCCCCGAAGGGCCGCGATGCTGGGTCCTCCGCCGGAGGACCTGCGATCACCGGCACGACACAGACGCCGCCGAATCCGATCATCCCGGATCCGCGCCGCAACGTGCCGAGCAGCATCTTCCAGACCTTCGATGCGAACCAGAAGGCGCAGGCCGCCAAGATCAGTGCCTACCTGTCCTCGCTTCAAACCCTGGTCGGGAATTTCGTCCAGGTCGGCCCCGACGGCAGCAAGACGCAAGGCGACTTCTACATCCAGAAGCCGGGCAAGGTCCGCTTCGAATATGATGCGCCGAACCCGATCGACATCGTCGCCGACGGATCGTCGCTGGTGGTGCGCGACCGCAAGCTTGCGACCCAGGACGTCTATCCACTGTCGCAGACACCGCTGCGCTTCCTGCTGTCTGACCGCATCGACCTGATGAAGGACACCAACGTCGTCAACGTCACCGCCGACGATCTCTTCACCAGCGTCACCATCGAAGAGAAGCAGGCGCTGGTCGGCACAAGCCGCCTGATGCTGATGTTCGGTGCCAAGGACGGCCAGTTGAAGCAGTGGACCGTCACCGATCCGCAGGGCTACGACACGACGATCGCGGTCTACAATCTGGACTCGAGCAAGAAGCTCGATCCCGGCATGTTCAAGATCGACTTCACCAATTACGGCCCGTCGCCGGGATAAAGCTCTCGTGTCCCGGACGCGACGCAGCGCGTAAGCGGTGCGGCGCAGAGCCGGGACCCGGAATGCCGCACGATGGGCCCCGACTCTGCAGCGCGTCACTTCGTGCCGCGCAGCGTCCGGGGCACGAGAGATTGTCGTGGATGGATAGAGTCGGCGAACAGCGCACGGGTGCTCCCCCCGCATTAATCCATGCTAAGACGCATTCCTCATGCGTCTTTCCCTGACAACCTGGAACATCAACTCGGTGCGGCTGCGCATCGATCTCGTCGCGAAATTCCTCAAGAGCGCGCGGCCCGACGTGCTGTGCCTCCAGGAGACCAAATGCATCGACGATGCTTTTCCGCTGAAGCGCTTCAAGCGCCTCGGCTATGAGCACGTCGCGCTGAACGGGCAGAAGGGCTATCACGGCGTCGCGATCGTCTCGAAGATTCCGTTCGAGTCCACGGACATCCGCACCTTCTGCGACAAGCTGGATTCGCGCCACATCTCGGTGTCGTTCGGCGAAAAGGCCAACATCGCAAGGCCGCTGGTGCTGCATAATTTCTACGTTCCCGCCGGCGGTGACATTCCCGACCCGGCGCTGAACGAAAAATTCGACCACAAGCTTCGCTTCCTCGACGAGATGAAGGCGTGCGAGCCGCTGCATCCGCGAGGGCAGGACCGTCACATCCTGGTCGGTGATCTCAACGTCGCTCCCCACGAGAACGACGTGTGGTCGCACAAGCAGCTTCTGAAAGTGGTCTCGCACACGCCGATCGAAACTGAGAAGCTCAAGGCGGCGCTGGAAGCCGGCGAATGGATCGACGTCGCGCGCGAGCGCATTCCGATGTCGGAAAAGGTCTATACGTGGTGGAGCTACCGCTCCGCCGACTGGACCGTCGGCGATCGCGGCCGCAGGCTCGACCACATCTGGGTCTCGCGCGCGCTGAAGGACGCGGTCAGAGATTTCAAGATCCTGCGCGACGCGCGGAACTGGGAGCGTCCGTCGGATCACGTGCCGGTGACGGTGACGCTGGACGTGTGATCTCTTGTCATTCCGGGGCGCGACGAAGTCGCGAGCTATGATGCGCAATTGCGCATCTGAGAATCCATTCAACCACTATCTCCGACGCTCAATGGATTCCGGACTCGCGCTGCGCGCGCCCCGGAATGACGAATGGAGCGGCTACGACGTCAGCTTTGCGCCCGCCATCAGGATGTCGCTGGCGATCTGGCTGGAGCGGACCGCGAATTCGTCGCGGAGGCGGAGGGCGGCGGCCGGGTCGCTTTCGAGCACGCGCTGGAACAGGCTGCGCGCGACACGGATGACGGAGGAGTGCTCCAGCGCGACTGCGCGCGACGGCCGCTTCATCGGCACGACCAGTGCAAGCTCGCCGATCAGTGCGCCGGGACCCGCGATCATTTCGGCGCCGGCGCCGTCGTCGACCCGGAAGGTGCCACGCTGGACCACGTAGCCGGCATCGGCGTCGTCGCCGAGATTGAACAGGATGTCGCCGCGGACCAAGTTACGCTGCTCTGAACCGATCGCCAGCATACGCAACGAAGCGTCTCCCAACAGGCGCAGTGTCGGGACACGCTCGAGAAGCGCTACGTCATCGTCGATTGACATTCCGGTCCGAGGCTCAAGGAACGCGCGAATTTACGGCGAATCGCGCGCTTCCGAAACGTATCACGGCACCAGCTTGTAGCCACCGGCTTCCGTTACCAGGATTTCCGGGTTGGCGGCGTCCTTCTCGATCTTCTGGCGGAGGCGGTAGATGTGGGTTTCCAGCGTGTGGGTGGTGACGCCGGAATTGTAACCCCAGACCTCCTGCAGCAGGGTCTCGCGCGAGACCGGCATCTGGCCGGCCCGGTAGAGGAAGCGGAGGATCGCGGTCTCCTTCTCCGTCAGCCGCACCTTGCGGGCGTTGGCGGCCGTCAGCATTTTAGAGCCGGGGCGGAAGGAGTAGGGGCCGACCGAGAACACCGCGTCTTCGCTCGCTTCGTGCTGGCGGAGCTGGGCGCGGATACGCGCCAGCAGCACGGCGAAACGGAAGGGCTTGGCGACATAGTCGTTGGCGCCGGATTCCAGGCCTAAAATCGTATCGGAATCGGTATCATGCCCGGTGAGCATGATGATCGGAGCCTTGAAGCCGCCTTTGCGCAGCGAACGGACGACCTCGCGGCCGTCGGTGTCGGGCAGGCCCACATCCATCAGCACGAGATCGGGGGAATTGGCCTTGGCAGCGCTTGCACCCTTGGCGCCGGTATCGACGGCGGAGGCTTCGAACTCTTCGTGCAGCGATAATTGCTCCACCAACGTATCGCGCAGATCGGTATCGTCATCCACGATGAGGATCTTGCGGGCATTGGCCATAGGGGGTCATCCTTTTGGAGTCCGACTCGGCGCGCATGCATGCTGCACCCAGCCGCGAGGAAAAGTTAGGGGTCGCCGTTATTATTGTTGTTCGTGTTGAAGTAGTGGGCTGTTACCGATTCACAAGCCAGAACCACTCTAACCCAGAATAGCAGGGCGTTTTGATGAATGTCCTGTAATGAATTCGACATTGCACGTCCACATGAAAAACAGCGTCGTTTCAACTGGTTACACCAAAAACCGAAGTTCCCGACCGCTCCCGGCGATCCGCGTTAGGTCTGCCGCCGGGAATCCGCTCCGGGGATGGCTGACCGCCGGACAGCTGACGATTCCGGTTGCGCTGGGGCGGGGCGGCATCCTAGCGAACAAGCGCGAGGGCGACGGCGGCACCCCAAGGGGCAGCTTCCGGCCGCGGCAATTATGGTGGAGGAGCGACCGGCACAGCCGTCCGCAGACTTTTCTGCCGGCGCGGACCATCGGCAACGCCGACGCCTGGTGCGAGGACCCCAAAGACCGCCATTACAATCAGCCGATCCGGCTCGGGCGGGAGCAGGGCGGTGACCGGCTCAAGCGGGCCGACCATCTCTATGATTTCATCATCGAAATCGACCACAATACGAGGCCGCGGATCGCCGGCCGCGGCAGCGCGGTGTTTTTGCATCTGGCGCGCGACAATTTCGGACCGACCGCGGGCTGCGTCTCCATGACGAAATCCGCGATGCTGCAATTGCTGCGGCGGCTGGGACCACGAACAAGAATCATCATCGGGTGAGGACAATGCTCGACAAGGATCAGATCGCCGCCGCATCGCGCGTTCTCGTTCAACATTGGCGCGACGGCACCAAACTTGATTCGCTTGAGGCACGTTTGCGGCCGCAGAGCCGCGCCGAGGGTTACGCCGTGCAGGCTGCGCTCGAAACGCAATCGGCTGGAAGATTGTTCGGCTGGAAGATCGCGGCAACAAGCGAGGCCGGACAGAAGCACATCAATGTCGCGGGCCCCATGGCCGGACGCATCATGAGCGACACCGTCATCGCCGCCGGCGGCACCGCCTCGATGAAGGGCAACGAGATGCGCGTCGGCGAACCTGAATTCGCCTTCCGCATGGGGCACGATCTGCCGCCACGCGCTGCACCGTACACCGTCGAAGAAGTGCTCGCCGCCGTCGACAGCTTGCATCCCGCGATCGAGATTCCCGACTCGCGCTTTGCCGATTTCGCCGGCGCCGGCGAGGCGCAGCTCATCGCCGACAATGCCTGCGCGCATCTGTTCGTGCTGGGCGCACCGACGACTGCGAATTGGCGCGCGATGGATCTCGTCGAGGAACGGCCGCAGATCACGCTGCGCGGCGAGCGCCATATCGGCCACGGCAAGAACGTGCTCGGCGATCCCCGCGTCGCGCTCGCCTGGCTTGCGAACGAACTGCGCGGGCTCGACACCACCTTGCGGGCAGGGGAGGTGGTGACCACAGGAACGTGCCATCCGCCGCTGCCGATCCAGGCCCGCGATCATTTTGCCGCGGATTTCGGCGTGCTGGGGAAAGTGTCGGTGAGGTTCGAATAGGCACGACGTACCTCCGCCGTCATTGCGAGCGAAGCGAAGCAATCCAGAATCTTTCCACGGAGACAGTCCGGATTGCTTCGCTGCGGTCGCAATGGCGAACTCGATACCCGTTGCCCGGCCCGGCCTTCGCCAACGGCGTCAACGGTGTCCGAAGATTGCACTCCCGACGCGCACATGGGTGGCGCCGAGCATGATTGCGGTGGCAAAATCCGCGCTCATACCCATC
Source organism: Pseudomonadota bacterium (assembly GCA_023388935.1). GTDB lineage: Bacteria > Pseudomonadota > Alphaproteobacteria > Rhizobiales > Xanthobacteraceae > Bradyrhizobium. Next base: position 9,961 of record JAEWFG010000250.1, read on the forward strand.
GAGAGATTCTTCAATCCATTGCGCGCGGCGATCTTCGCGGTCAGCGCGAAATGCGCCGCCGGCGGCTCGTCGACGGGCGGGATGCACATCAATCCGGAGATCGTGAGCCCATAGGTGTCGCGGCAGTTCGCGAGGAACGCATCGGCCTCGCCGGGCGCGATGCCGGCCTTCTGCGGCTCCTCGCCGGTGTTGATCTGGACGAAGAGCTGCGGATGCCTGTTCTGGGATTCGATCTCCTTGGCTAACGCCTGGCAAATGCTCGGGCGGTCGACCGAATGAATGGCGTCGAACAGGGCGACCGCTTCTTTCGCCTTGTTGGATTGCAGCGGCCCGATCAGATGCAGCGCGATACCGGAGTAAGCGGTCGTTAACGCAGGCCACTTGCCTTTGGCCTCCTGCACCCGGTTCTCGCCAAATACGCGCTGCCCGGCGTCGATAACCGGGATAATTGCATCCGCGGCGAAAGTCTTCGACACAGCGATCAGCGTCACCGAGGCGCGATCGCGCCGCGCTTCCTTGCAGGCGCGCGCGATTTCGGCTTCGACGGCGGCGAGCCCGTTTGGTGAATTCCCGGTTAGCGGCGCGGCATTGGCTTCGGTCATGATCTCGGATCGGCACTGATTAATTGCGGAGGTAGTTCTAATTTTACCGAGTTCAAGAAAGAGTTTTTGAACCCTTCACCTTACCTTGCCGCGCGGGGTGGGTAACGAAGATGGCAAACATCAGTTTCAACCGCAAACGAGCGAAACTCAAGCAGGTTGTCGGAATCCGGGCACGGCTTGCGTTGCTCGCGCTGATTCTGGTGACGCCTTTGATGTTCGAGCGCATCCGTTCGCTCGAAGACACGCGCGCGCGGCAGATCGCGCAGGCCGCGGCCGAATTCAACACCGTTGCAAGACACAGCGCGGATGCGCAGCGCGAAGTGATCTCGTCGGTTGAGACCATCCTGAAATCGGAAGCCTTCATCCGCGCCTCCATCGGTGGCATCAGCAAGAGCTGCGACGTGCTGCGCGCGAGCCTGCCGTCGAACCTTCCCTGGATCCGCACGCTTCTGATCGCTGGCCAGGACGGCCGCATCCAGTGCGCCACCAACAACATGTATGTCGGCCTCGACCTCAGTGATCGGCCTTACTTCCAGCAGGCGCAGGAAACCGGCCGCTTCGTGCTGAGCGATTTCATCCTGTCGCGGCCCGTGCCGACGCCGACCGTCATGGCGGTCTATCCGGTGTCCGCCTTCAGCGGCGTCGCGGATGCCGTCGTGCTTGCGACCGTCAACCTCGACTGGATGTCGAAAGTCATGAGCAATCTCAGCGGCCGCGCGGGCATCACCGCCGTGCTGGTCGACAGCACCGGCACCGTGCTGGCCGCGCCGGCCGACCAGCGCAGCGCAGTCGGTCGCCCCCTCGACAACATGCCGCTGATGTCCGCGATCGCCGACAGGGCGCTGCGTTCGGACCAGGACGAAGGCTCGCTGTCGTTCCTGGCCGCCGACGGCTCCCGCCGCGCGGTCAGCTACATCCGGATCGCCGACACTAATGCTCGCCTGATCGCCAGCATTGACGAGGACAAGGTGTCCGCGGCGGTCAGCCGCGATATTCGTACCGCCTATCTCCAGTTCGCTTTCGTCGTCGTGTTCGTCCTGCTCGGCGCGCTGATCGCTGCCGAGAAACTCGTGATCAAACCGATCGAGATGCTGGCCGACATGGCCAAGCGTCTTGGCGAGGGCGATCTGTCGGCGCGCGCGGCGCGCAATCGCCTGCCGTCCGAGTTCGTGCCGCTGGCCCGCGCGTTCAATGCGATGGCCGCGCAGCTCAGCCAGCGCGAGCGCGAGCTGATCGCGAGTAACGACCGCCTGACCGTGATGGCCTCGATCGACATGCTGTCGGGGCTCGCTAACCGCCGTGGCTTCCAGAGCCGGCTCGATTTCGAATGGATGCGCGCGCAGCAATATGGCAGCGACCTCGCGCTGCTCATGATCGACGTCGATCACTTCAAGCTCTTCAACGACACCTATGGCCATCTCGAAGGCGATTCCTGCCTGACCAGGCTCGGCGAATCGCTGTCCGGCATCGCCGCGGACACGATGGGCTTTGCGGCGCGCTACGGCGGCGAGGAGTTCTGCCTCTTGCTGCCGAACACCGATGTGAACCGCGCCGTCGAGATCGGCGAACAGGTGCGCGCGGCCGTGCTGAAGCTGAGCCTGCCGCACATCACCTCCGCCCACATGATCGTCACCGTTTCGATCGGCGTTGCCGCAACGCAGCCCAAAGAGACCCTGCGCCCCGGCGATCTGATCGAAGCCGCCGACGCCGCGCTCTACGCCGCAAAACACCGCGGGCGCAACAACGTCGTCGAACACGGCATCCTGGTGATCGACAACGGCGCTGCTGAAATCGCGGTGGCGGGTTAGCGGCTAACCCGCGGCCCAGGCGCGATCGAGCTCGTTCTCCGTCACCACACGATTGCGGCCGCCGCCCTTGGCGAGATAGAGCGCGCGGTCGCAGCGCTCAATGAGATCTGTGATCGCTTCGCCTGCCCGGTACTGCGCTACGCCGATCGATACGCTGATGTTGGGCAGGATTTCGCCGGTCGAGCGGCGGGTGATCGTGCATTCCGCGATCGCGCGCCTGATGCGTTCGGCGAGCTCGGCACAGGCGGCGAGATCGGCATCCGGCAGCACGGCGATCAGTTCCTCCCCGCCATAGCGGGCCGGCAGATCCTGCTCGCGAACCTTTTCGCGCAGCACCTTTGCCATCAGGCGCAGCACCTGGTCGCCAACGCCGTGGCCGAAATTGTCGTTGAAGGCCTTGAAGTGGTCGATGTCGAGCATCAGCACGCTGAGCGGCTCACCCCAATCCGCAGTGACCTGCGCCTTGCGGAGAAATTCATCGAGCGCCCCCCGGTTCGCCAGCCCGGTCAGCGTGTCGGTCCGGGCGCGTTCCTCGGATTTGGAGAGGGAGTCGCGAATCACATCGAGCTCGCGGGTCTTTTCCGCAAAGCCTGCCTCAAGCCGTGTCGCCCGGGTGGCGGCCCGCGCCAGCTCGTCCATGAGCTGCGCGACCAGCGCCTTCGGATCGACGCCGGCGTTGCCCTGGTCGGCAACCTCGCTGATCGCCCGGATCTGTGAGTGATTGTCCGCGATCGCGGTCGCCAGGAACTCCTTGGCCGCGCCCATGAGGGTATGCAGCCGCTCGGACGTCTCGGCAGCGCCTCCGCGGCGCGCGAAATAGGTCTCGAACAGATCCTGATTGGTCCGTGCGTCGAAAGGACGGTTGTGGTCAATCAGGAGATCGATGGCGTTGCACAGATCGTCATGGCTGCCTGAAAAATAGCGGAACCAGACCGCGAAATTGGTCGGCGTCGGCGCAATCCGCTGTTCGGCCATGCTCCGCATCGCCCGTCCGGCGATGGACGCGGCATAGTCGTAATCGAGATCTTCGAAGCTGGAATCCATTGCCCGTCGGGTGCTCTTGCCGGCCAACCTCGCACCGACCCCTTAATCCGATCCCAACAGGCCCCTCCGTAGTTTTGCGGAGCAGCATTGCGAGGCCGCCGATCCTGCGGCCACCCATTGACCCCCTGAGGACTTCTATGGCCTAGTCCGCCGTCTTTAGACGGCAGAATGCAAGAAAACCCAACGATTCCATGACCTCCGAACGCTATAACGCCCGCGACGCCGAACCGCGCTGGCAAGCCGCCTGGGACGAACAGGCAATCTTCGTCTCCAAGAACGACGATCCGCGGCCGAAATACTATGTACTCGAGATGTTCCCCTACCCGTCGGGGCGCATCCATATCGGCCATGTCCGCAATTACACGCTCGGCGACGTGCTGGCCCGCTTCATGCGCGCCAAAGGCTTCAACGTGCTGCATCCGATGGGCTGGGACGCGTTCGGCCTGCCGGCCGAGAACGCCGCCATCGAGCGCAAGGTCGCGCCCAAGGCCTGGACCTACGACAACATCGCCGCGATGAAGAAGCAGCTCCGCTCCATCGGGCTATCGCTGGACTGGAGCCGCGAGATCGCGACCTGCGATCCCTCCTATTACAAGCACCAGCAGAAGATGTTTCTGGACTTCCTGCGCGAAGGCCTCGCCGAGCGCGAGAAGCGCAAGGTGAACTGGGACCCCGTCGACATGACCGTGCTCGCCAACGAGCAGGTGATCGACGGCCGCGGCTGGCGTTCCGGCGCTGTGGTCGAGCAGCGCGAGATGAACCAGTGGGTCTTCAAGATCACGAAGTATTCGCAGGAGCTGCTGGCAGCGCTGGATACGCTGGATCGCTGGCCGGACAAGGTGCGGCTGATGCAGCGCAACTGGATCGGCCGCTCCGAAGGCCTGCTGATTCGCTTCGCGCTGGATCAGGCGACAACGCCGGCCGGCGAGAGCGAGCTGAAGATTTTCACGACGCGCCCCGACACGCTGTTCGGCGCGAAGTTCATGGCGATCTCGGCCAATCATCCGCTGGCGCAGGCTGCCGCCGCCAAGAACCCGAAGCTCGCGGAGTTCATCGCCGAGATCAAGAAGATCGGCACCGCGCAGGAAGTCATCGACACTGCGGAGAAGCAGGGTTTTGACACCGGCATCCGCGCCGTTCACCCGTTCGATCCGAGCTGGAAGCTGCCGGTCTATGTCGCGAACTTCGTGCTGATGGAATACGGCACCGGCGCGATCTTCGGCTGCCCCGCCCACGACCAGCGCGACCTCGACTTCGTCAACAAGTACGATCTCGGCAACATTCCGGTGGTCTGTCCCGAGGGCCAGGATCCGAAGACATTCGTGATCACCGACACCGCCTATGACGGTGACGGCCGCATGATCAATTCGCGCTTCCTCGACGGCATGACCATCGATCAGGCCAAGGAGGACGTCGCAAAGCGTCTCGAGAGCGAGCTGCGCGGCAATGCGCCGGTCGGCGAGCGGCAGGTGAATTTCCGCCTGCGCGACTGGGGAATTTCACGCCAGCGCTATTGGGGCTGCCCGATCCCCGTCATCCATTGCCCGAAATGCGATGTGGTGCCGGTGCCGGATGCCGACCTGCCGGTGAAGCTGCCTGACGACGCGACCTTCGACAGGCCGGGCAACGCGCTCGACCATCATCCGACCTGGAAGCACGTCACCTGCCCGCAATGCGGGGCCAAGGCGCAGCGCGAAACCGACACCATGGACACATTCGTGGATTCGTCCTGGTACTTTGCGCGCTTCACCGATCCCTGGAACGAAACCGCGCCGACGACGCCCGCGGTCGCGAACCGGATGCTGCCGGTCGACCAATATATCGGCGGCGTCGAGCACGCGATTTTGCATCTGCTCTACAGCCGCTTCTTCACCCGCGCGATGAAGGCGACGGGGCACGTTGCGCTGGACGAGCCGTTCGCCGGCATGTTCACGCAAGGCATGGTGGTGCACGAGACCTACCAGAAGGCCGACGGCACCTATGTGCAGCCGGCCGAGGTGAAGATCGAAGGCGCCGGCAGCGACCGCCGCGCCACGCTGTTTGCAACCGGCGAAGGCATCCAGATCGGCGCGATCGAGAAGATGTCGAAGTCGAAGAAGAACACGGTCGATCCCGACGACATCATCGAGACCTACGGCGCCGACGTCGCCCGCTGGTTCATGCTGTCGGACTCGCCGCCCGACCGCGACGTGATCTGGAGCGACGAGCGCGTCCAGGGCGCCTCGCGCTTCGTGCAGCGGCTCTGGCGGCTGGTGAACGATTCGGTAGAACTCGCCAAGGGCGCGCCTGCGGATCGCCCGGCCAGCTTCGGCCCGGATGCCACCGCCTTGCGCAAGGCCGCCCATGGTACGCTGGACAAGGTCACCATCGGGATCGAACGGCTGCACTTCAACGTCTGCCTCGCCCATATCCGCGAATTCGCCAATGCGTTCTCCGAGGTGCTGCAGCGCCCCGGCCAGCCTGCCCCCGACCTGGTTTGGGCGATCCGGGAAGCCGGCCAGATCCTGGTGCAACTGTTCTCCCCGATGATGCCGCACCTGGCCGAGGAGTGCTGGCGGGTTCTGGGCCGGGATGGGCTGGTTTCGGAGGCCAACTGGCCGCAAATCGAACGCGATTTGCTTGTTGAAGACAGTGTGACCCTGGTGGTCCAGGTCAACGGCAAGAAGCGGGGTGAGGTCACGGTTGCAACAGCGGCCCAGAATCCGGAAATCGAGGCTGCCGTTTTGGCCCTCGATGCGGTAAAACTAGCCCTGGATGGCAAGCCCGTCCGCAAGGTGATCATCGTCCCGAAGAGGATCGTGAATGTTGTCGGCTAGGATCCGCATCGCAGCCCGCTTGCTCGCGGTCGCCGCATTGGCGGCGCTGACGGCCGGCTGCTTCCAGCCGATGTATGCCGAGCATACCGACGGCACCCCGGGCCTGCGCGAGAAGCTGATGGGGGTCGACCTTCCGCCGGTCGACAAGCCGAACGCCTCCCGCGAGGCCCGGGTCGGGGTCGAAGTCCGCAACGCGCTGGCTTTCAAGCTTTACGGCACGGCGACGGGCATGCCGCCGACCCACCGCCTGGTGATCCGCTTCACTTCCAGCCGGTCGTCCCTGATGATCGATCCCAACACGGCGCTGCCGACCAGTGAAAACTACGGCATCGACGCCCAGTACAATTTGATTGAGGTCGTCACCGGAAAGTCGGTGATGACCGGCTCGACGTTCTCGCGCGTGTCCTACGACATGCCCGGTTCCTACCAGCGTTTCAGCCGCAACCGCGCGGTGCGTGACGCCGAGGATCGTGCGGCCAACGAGATCGCCGAGAACATCGCGACCCGGTTGGCCTCGTTCTTCACCGCGGGCACGTAAATCACCTCTGTCATTCCGGGGCACGCGAAGCGTGAACCCGGAATCTCGATCCGAAATCTCCAAATCCCGGATTCGCTTCCAACGAGGCGCCGGAATCACCGCTTGGAGCAAAATGGTCGCGTTGCGCGGAAAAGAGATCGACGCCTTCCTCGCTCGCCCCGATGCGGGCCGTCCGATCATCCTGCTCTACGGCCCCGATGCGGGCCTCGTGCGCGAACGGGCGGATACGCTGATCGCTTCGGCTGTCGACGATCCCAACGATCCCTTCTCGCTGGTCAAACTGGACGGCGACGAGCTCTCCGCCGAACCGTCGCGGCTCGTCGATGAAGCCATGACGGTGCCATTGTTCGGCGGTCGCCGCGCCATCCGCGTCCGCGCCGGCTCGCGCAGCTTTGCGAGCGGTATCGACACGTTGGCGGAGATGAGCGTGAAGGATTGCCGGATCGTGATCGAGGCCGGCGAGCTGCGACCGGAGTCACCGCTGCGCAAGGCTTGCGAGCGCGCCAAGACGGCTGTGGCGATCGGCTGCTATCCCGACACCGAGCGTGACCTGGCGAGGCTGATGGAGGACGAGCTCCGCATCGCCAATCTGCGCATCGCGCAGGACGCCCGCGCCGCCCTGATGTCGTTCCTCGGCGGTGACCGCCAGGCCTCGCGCAACGAGCTGCGAAAGCTTACGCTCTATGCGCATGGCAAAGGCGAGATCACGCTGGATGACGTGATGTCCGTGGTTGCGGACGCGTCCGAACTGAAGCTCGATCCCATCGTCGACGGCGCCTTCGCCGGCCGGCCCGACATCGTCGAGACCGAGTTCGCAAAAGCCATGATCGCCGGCACTTATCCCGGCGTGATCATCTCGGCGGCGCTGCGCCAGGCGGCGTGGCTGCACAAATCGGCGCTCGCGATCGCCGACGGCACGCCGGCCTCCGCCGTGCTCGACGGCGGATTTCCGCGGCTGCATTTTTCACGAAAGCCCGCAGTCGAAGCAGCGCTGCGCAATTTCAGCGTAGCGCGGCTCGCCGCCGTCATCGAGCAGCTCGCGACAGCCGCGCTCGACACCCGCAAGCAATCCACCCTCGCCGCCGCCATCGCCCAGCGCACACTGATGGCGATCGCCGCGAACGCGAAACGGCGGGGCTGAGCCCCCCGTTCTTTCCACGTCATTGCGGCGCATCTCTCTCAACCTCGTCATTGCGAGGAGCTCGTGACAAAATTGCGAAGCAATTTTGCACTGAAGCGACGAAGCAATCCAGAATCTTTCCGCGGAAGGATTCTGGATTGCTTCGCGGAGCCTGTCATCGGGCCGCGCTATGCGCGGACCCGTTGGCTCGCAATGACGGGAATAGTGCATGCCCCTCATCCTGAGGAGCGCGCTCTTGCGCGCATCTCGAAGGATGAAGGCCCGGGCCCTCGCCCTTCGAGACGCCGCTTCGCGGCTCCTCAGGGTGAGGGTGACAGACTGTCTATGTTACGCGAGATCCGGATTCGTGCGTTGTGCGTGCTGAGGCCATTGCAGGCTAAAGCGCGCCCTTCGCGAGGCGCCGCATCACCTCGTCGAGTTGATCGAGATTGCGGTAGTTGATTTGCACGGAGCCGCCGGGGTCGCGGTGACTGACGGTGACCTTGAGCCCGAGTGCGTCGCTGACGCGTTTCTCGAGATCGATCGTGTCCGGGTCCTTTTCCTTGGCGCCGGCGCGCGCCTTCTGCGGCTTGCGCTCCGGCACACCCTCTTCATGCGCCAGCGCCTCGGCCTGGCGGACGTTGAGGCCTTCCTCGACGATGCGCTTGGCGGCGGAGAGCGGATCGGGCACGCCGATCAGCGCACGAGCATGTCCGGCGGTCAGCTCGCCGGTCGCGATGAAGGCCTGCACCTCGGCCGGCAGCTTCGTGAGCCGCATCATGTTCGCGACGTGGCTGCGGCTCTTGCCGACGACTTTTGCGATGTCGTCCTGGCTGCGTTTGAACTCGTTGGCGAGCGCGTGATAGCCCTGCGCCTCTTCCATCGGATTGAGGTCTTCGCGCTGTACGTTCTCGACGATCGCGAACTCCAGCGCATCGCTGTCGCTGATGTCGACCGGCACGATCGGCACTTCGTGCAGGCCAGCCATTTGCGAGGCACGCCAGCGCCGCTCGCCAGCGATGATCTCGTAGCGGTCCTGCGCGCCCTTCACCGGGCGCACGACGATCGGCTGGATCACGCCGTGCTGCTTGATGGAGTCGGAGAGCTCCTTGAGCTCGGTTTCCGAAAACGTACGGCGCGGGTTGCGCGGATTGGGCTTGATGAATTCGATCGGCACCTTGCGCTGCGCGCGCGGACGATCGACATGCGCGGCCTCGCCGCCGACGTCACCGATCAGACTCGCAAGACCGCGGCCCAGTCGCGAACGCGCTTCGTCGGCCATCGCCAGCTCCCTTGGATTCACGTCGCAGCACTCCAGAACTGAATTATCGTAGGGTGGGCAAAGCGAAGCGTGCCCACCGATTAGGCGCAGAAGATGGCGGGCACGGCGAAGGCCGCCTTTGCCCACCCTACGGCATCGTCAATGCGTGACGCGCAGCTCGCGCTCGCGCTGGATCACTTCGGTCGCGAGCCGCAAATAGGCTTCGCTGCCGACGCATTTGAGATCATAGACCAGGACCGGCTTGCCGTAGGACGGCGCCTCGGAGATGCGGACGTTGCGCGGGATCATGGTCTTGTAGACCTTCTCGCCCATGAACTGCCGGACGTCGGCGACGACCTGGTTCGAGAGATTGTTGCGCGAGTCGAACATGGTCAGCACGATGCCGTGGATCGACAGGTTCGGATTGAGCGTCGAGCGCACCTGCTCCACCGTCTGCAGCAATTGCGAGAGACCTTCGAGCGCGAAGAACTCGCACTGCAGCGGCACCAGGATGGCGTCCGATGCCGCCATCGCGTTCACCGTGAGCAGGTTGAGCGAGGGCGGGCAGTCGATCAGCACATAGGTGTAATCGGCGTCCGGAGAGACGTTGTTGTTGAGCGAGCCGATCGCGTCGCGCAACTTGAAGGCGCGGCCGGGCGTGGTGCCGAGCTCGAGCTCCAGGCCGGAGAGGTCCATGGTCGAGGGCGCGATGTGCAGCCGCGGTACCGCGGTCGAGACCACCGCCTCGCGCAGATTCGCTTCGCCGACCAGCACGTCGTAGATCGAGCAACTTCGGTTGCGGCGATCGATGCCAAGGCCGGTGGAGGCATTGCCCTGCGGATCGAGATCTATGACCAGCACACGCTCGCCAATCGCCGCGAGCGCCGTACCGAGATTGATCGCTGTGGTTGTCTTTCCGACACCGCCCTTCTGATTCGCGAGCGCCAGGATGCGCGGGTGACCATGCGGGACCTCGGTGCTCTGTTCTTGCTGCGGTTCGTCAATCACGCTCATCGCAAATTCCCCACTCGACCCCTGAACCCCATCACCCGCGCCGTTCGGCGGCATTGAGCTCCACGATCCAGCCATCCCCGGTGCGGCTTCGGTGGAGCTGAGGCTGAATATTCCAATATTTAGCGGCTTCGGTCAATTCAGCCTCTACATCTTGACCCTTTGGAAACAACGCTTTTGCACCGTGGCGCATCAGCGGCTCCGCAAACCCGATGAGTTGATGTAGCGGAGCCAATGCCCGCGCGGTGACGCAATCAACGGGACCGGTGATTCTATCCACATTATCCCCGATCTCAGCGAGATGTACGACCCCCGGAGATGCGGTGACGCGAATCGCTTCGCGGAGGAACGCCGCCTTCTTCGCGATCCGCTCAATGAGATGGACGCTGGCGCCCGGCATCCCGGCCATCGCGCAGGCCAGGACGACGCCGGGAAAGCCGCCGCCGCTGCCGAGGTCGGCCCAGCGCTTTGCCGAAGGCGCGAGATCGACGAGCTGAAGTGAGTCGGCGATGTGCCGCGTCCAGAGATGCGGCAAGGTCGAGGGCGCAACCAGATTGGTCTTGGCCTGCCACTCCCGGAGCAGCGCGATGTAGCGATCGAGTCGGGCTTCCGTTTCATGGGAGACGGGCGCGAGCTTGAGCGCCTCGGTCTTGTCAGCGGCGATGACGGAGTCCAGCGACTTGTCGTTCGCACTGACCTTATCGATCCTTGGGCCGACGGTCGCCGGCCCGGCTTGGCGCCCGGCCCCCTCGCCCGCTTCAGAACGTTGCGATGATGATCTGCCGCCCGCCGGCCCGCGCTGTTTCACGTGAAACGCCTATGCGATCGCCTTCGACGTCTTCCGTGCCTCGCGACGAAGATAGGCCGCGAGGATGCCGAGCGCCGCCGGCGTCATGCCGTCGATTCGGCCAGCCTGCCCCACCGTGAAAGGCCGTGCCTTCGCCAGCTTGGCCCGGACCTCATTGGAGAGACCGGGGACCAGCTGGTAGTCAACCTCCGACAACACCAGCCCCTCGTCCCGCCGGAAGGCTTCGACGTCGGCGCTCTGACGCTCGAGATAGACATCGTACTTCGCGTCGATCTCGAGGTGGGTGGCGATGACCGGATCGATGGCCGATAACTCCGGCCAGATCGCGCGGACCTGATTCCAGCCGATGTCCGGATACGCCATCAGCTCGAAGGCCGACCGACGCTGACCATCCCGGTTCAGCGACAATCCGTGCTTGATCGCCTCGTTCGGAGTGACGGTCAGGGACTTCGACAGTGTCCGGGCCGCATTCAGGGCATCCATTTTGGCGCGATGATGCTCAGTTCGGTCACTGCCGACGCATCCCAGCGCAATTCCCTTCTCGGTCAGGCGCTGATCGGCATTGTCCGCCCGCAGCGTGAGCCGGTATTCGGCCCGCGAGGTGAACATCCGATAGGGCTCGCTGATCCCGCGGGTGACGAGGTCGTCGATCATCACACCGAGGTAGCCGTCTGCCCGATCGAACACCAGTAGCGCGGCCCCGCTCGCGGAGAGTGCCGCGTTCAGGCCGGCCACAATGCCCTGGCCGGCGGCTTCCTCATATCCGGTGGTGCCGTTGATCTGCCCGGCCAGGAACAGGCCGCGCAGACGCTTGGTCTGCAGGGTCGGATCCAGCTCGCGGGGATCGATGTGGTCGTATTCGATGGCATAGCCCGGCCGGACCATCTTCACCCGTTCAAGACCGGGAATGCTGGCGAGGATCGCGAGCTGGACCTCCTCCGGAAGCGAGGTCGAGACGCCGTTAGGATAGACGGTCGTATCGTCCAACCCTTCCGGCTCCAGGAAGATCTGATGGCCGTCACGATCCCCGAAACGGACGATCTTGTCCTCGATCGAGGGGCAATAGCGCGGTCCGGAGCTCTTGATCTGGCCCGAGTACATCGGGGAGCGATGGACATTGGCCCGGATCACCTCATGCGTCGCGGATGTCGTCCGGGTGATCCCGCACTGGATCTGGGGCGTCGTGATCCGCTCGGTCATGACCGAGAATGGCTCCGGAGGATCGTCGCCGGGCTGCATTTCGACCGCAGACCAGTCGATCGTGGTGCCGTCGAGACGCGGAGGCGTCCCGGTCTTCAGCCGTCCAAGGGTAAAACCGGCGCGCTCGAAGGAACCCGAAAGCCCCATCGCCGGGGCTTCGCCGACCCGGCCGGCCGGCCAGTTCTTCTCTCCGAGATGGATCAAACCACGCAGAAAGGTGCCGGTGGTGACGACAATAGCCCCTGCCCGAAACTTCCGGCCGTCAGCCAGACGCAGGCCGGTCACCCGACCCTCAACAACGATCAGCTCGTCAGCCTCGCCTCCGATAACGGAAAGGCCTTCGGTCTCCTGGATCGCAGCCTGCATCGCGGCGGCATAAAGCTTCCGGTCCGCCTGGGCCCGGGGTCCACGGACGGCTGGACCCTTGCGGCGATTGAGAACGCGAAACTGGATACCGCCGGCGTCGGCCACCCGACCCATCAGACCATCAAGCGCGTCGACTTCACGGACCAGGTGACCCTTGCCGAGCCCGCCAATGGCAGGATTGCATGACATCGCCCCGATCGTCGCGAAACGATGCGTCACCAGAGCGGTGGTCGCGCCCATCCGGGCAGCAGCAGCCGCGGCTTCACAACCGGCATGGCCGCCGCCGATCACGATGACGTCGAAGCTCTCTCGCTCTGTTCGCATGGGCGGACTTCTATCTCAGAGGTATGAAAGCCGGAAGTAGAAACTGGGTGAGGCGCTTGTTTCACGTGAAACGCCGGCTCCGGAGCGCAGCGGTATTTTTTCGGAAAACAACCCCATGCAAAGTAGAGCGAGTCCAGGACTCGCTCCCTCATTGCGAGTGAAGCGAAGCAATCCAGAATCTTTCCGCGGAGACAGCCTGGATTGCTTCGACACACGGGCTCGCCGCGATGACGAGACTGAGACCGGCGTTCCGCTCCTAATCGCGGGCGGTCTCGGAGCCGGGGTGTTCCACGTGAAACAGACGCACCAAGGAATGGAACAAGTCGTAGTTCTACAATGAAGAACTAGCGCTACTTTCCGATGCAGAATTTCTGAAAAATGGCCCCGAGGACGTCCTCGACGTCCACCCGGCCGAGGAGCCGACCCAAGGCATAGGCAGCGGCACGCAGCTCTTCGGCGGCGAGCTCTTCCCCCTCTTCTACAAGCTCCAGGCTCCGCCGCAAGCTGTTCGATGCCTGGCGCAACAGATCCCGCTGGCGGGCCCGGGTTACCATAGCGCCCTCACTGGTTCCGAAAAACTCGGCTGCGAATTTCACCAGCGCGTCGACCAGGTCGGGAATGCCGTAACCCCGGCTCGCCGAGATCCCGAACTCGCCACGCGCCACGGCGTCCCCACTGAGATCGATCTTATTACGCACGACCCAGACCGAGCCGCCGGACAGATGGCCCTTACCGCCAGACATCCACATCGACCGTATTGCGTCCGGATCGACGGCCTGCCCGCCCTCCACCAGCCACAGCACGAGGTCAGCGTCTTCGGCTCGCGCCCGCGCCCGGCGCACACCTTCCTGCTCGACCGGATCATCCGTCTCGCGAATGCCGGCGGTGTCGATCACCGTAACCGGGTAACCTTCGAGATCGAGCTGCACCTCGATCACGTCGCGCGTGGTGCCGGCGTGCGGCGAGACGATCGCGACATCCCGACGCGCGAGCTGGTTGATCAACGTCGACTTGCCGACGTTCGGCTCGCCTGCGATCGCAACCACCAGGCCGTCGCGCAAACGCTCAGCTTGTCCCTGTGCCGCAAGGACTTCTGCGATTTCACCATGCAGAGCATTGATCGCCTTGACGGCCGGCGCCATCAACTCGGCGGGCACGTCGCCTTCATCGGAAAAATCGATGCCGGCCTCGATCAGCGCCGAAGCCTCGATGATGCGCTCGCGCCAGTCGCGCGCGCGGTTGCCCAAGAGGCCCTGCAACTGACGCAACGCCTGACGGCGCTGACGGTCGGTGTCGGCGTGAATGAGATCGTCCAGACCTTCGGCTTCGGTCAGATCGAGCTTGCCGTTCTCGAAGGCGCGCCTGGTGAACTCGCCCGGCTCGGCCGTCCGTGTATTCGGAATTACAGAAATCGCGGCGAAGAGCGCAGCCAGCACCGCGCGGCCGCCATGGACGTGAAATTCGGCGATGTCCTCACCCGTCGCGCTGCCTGGGCCGGGGAACCACAGCACGACCGCGTCGTCGATCGGCCGGCGAACGGCGTCGCGCAGCAGCCGGCGACTCGCCAACCGCGGTTCAGGCAGCTTGCCCGCAAGCGTCGTCAGCACCAGTCCGGCTTGAGGGCCCGAGACGCGCACGACGGCGATCGCGCTCGGCGCTCGGCCGGACGACAGCGCAAAGATGGTCTGGTCTCGTGGATGCATGGCCTATTTGTGCGGCTACTGACGAAAAGGCAAACGCCCCGTTTTTCGACCCTGCGCCTCGCTTTGCTACAGTCCCTTACCCGCTGCAATGTCTATACTGCGATGCAGCATTTTGCTGCACTTCCCTGCAGCAACGCCGCACAAAAAAGGGCGCCCAAAGGCGCCCTTTCTGAACTTTTCGGCCGAAGCTGGCTCAGGTGTTCATCGAATCGAAGAACTCCGAATTGCTCTTGGTCGAGCGCAGCTTGTCGAGCAGGAAGTCGATCGCGTCCATGGTGCCCATCGGGTTCAGGATGCGGCGGAGCACGTACATCTTCTTCAGCACCTGCGGATCGGTGATGAGCTCCTCCTTGCGGGTGCCGGAGCGCGAGATGTCGATCGCCGGGAAGGTGCGCTTGTCCGAGACCTTGCGGTCGAGGATCAGTTCCGAGTTACCGGTGCCCTTGAACTCTTCGAAGATGACTTCGTCCATGCGGCTGCCGGTATCGACCAGCGCGGTCGCGATGATGGTCAGCGAACCGCCCTCCTCGATGTTGCGGGCGGCACCGAAGAAGCGTTTTGGCCGCTGCAGCGCGTTCGCATCGACACCGCCGGTCAGCACCTTGCCGGATGACGGCACCACGGTGTTGTAGGCGCGACCGAGGCGGGTGATCGAATCGAGCAGGATCACGACGTCGCGACCGTGTTCGACCAGACGCTTGGCCTTCTCGATCACCATTTCGGCGACCTGGACGTGACGCACCGCCGGCTCGTCGAAGGTCGACGACACGACCTCGCCCTTCACCGAGCGCTGCATGTCCGTGACTTCTTCCGGACGCTCGTCGATCAGAAGCACGATCAGATAGCAATCCGGGTGATTCGCGGTGATCGAATGCGCGATGTTCTGCATCAGCACAGTCTTGCCCGTGCGCGGCGGGGCGACGATCAGCGCGCGCTGGCCCTTGCCGATCGGCGCGACGATGTCGATGACCCGCGCGGAAAGGTCTTTTCGCGTGGGATCGTCGATCTCCATGCGGAACCGCTGGTTCGGAAACAGCGGCGTGAGGTTGTCAAAATTGACCTTGTGCCTGGCCTTTTCCGGGTCCTCGAAATTGAGCGTGTTGACCTTCAGCAGCGCGAAATAGCGTTCGCCTTCTTTCGGGCTGCGAATGTGGCCCTCGATGGTGTCGCCGGTGCGCAGGCCGAAACGACGGATCTGCGAGGGGGAGACGTAGATGTCGTCCGGGCCCGGCAGATAATTGGCGTCCGGCGAACGGAGGAAGCCGAAACCGTCGGAGAGCACCTCGACGACGCCCTCACCGACGATGTCGGTTTCGGCCAACGCAAGCTGCTTGAGGATAGCGAACAGCAGTTCCTGCTTGCGCATCGTGCTGGCATTCTCGACCCCGTTCTCTTCCGCGAATGAGACCAGCTCGGCCGGGGTTTTCGACTTGAGGTCCTGGAGTTTAATTTCCCGCATTGGGGTGGTCCTGTGGGGGTAACCTTGGGAGGAGTGCGAGCAGGCTCTGAAATGCGGACGTGACAAGATAAGGTCCGCAGGTCTGGCAAGGTGAGTGCCGGTGAGGCTTCAACTGATGCGGTGTCCGGCCTTTAAAAAGCTCGGACACAAACCACATCCGCCTGCGTTGGGTGGGATATGGACAATATAGAAAATCGCCCTTCACTCCGCAAGCCGAAGCGCCGAGCAATTCATCGCAAGACTGCCTAGAACGGTTTCACGATCACCATGATGACGATGAAAATCATCAGGACGGTCGGCACCTCATTGATAATGCGATAGAATTTCTGACTCCGCGGGCGCCGGTCAGCGGCGAAATCCTTCAGCCAGCGCGAAAAAAAGCCGTGGACCGCGGACATCACCAGGACCAGTGCCAGTTTTACGTGCAACCAGCCGAAAGTGAACCAGTGGCCGGCCCAGGCGAGATAGAGCCCGGCGAGCCAGGTCACGATCATGGCGGGGTTGATGATTGCCTTGAGCAGGCGGCGTTCCATCACCTTGAAGGTTTCGGACTGTTTCGAGCCAATCTCGGCTTCGCAGTGATAAACGAACAGCCGCGGCAGATAGAGCATGCCGGCCATCCAGGAGATGACGGCGATCACGTGCAGCGCCTTGATCCAGAGATATACGTCTTCAAACATGTCCTGCGTCCGAATTTCGTGCCCGGCGTAGCGATCGCTGGGGATAGTAAGAACTGGTTAAGGTCTTACCTGCACACATATCCGTCCGTAGTGCCCTTCTCAAATCTAGAATCTTAGATTCTTAAGGTTTGAGTCTTTGTGACCGTGGATTGGACTCACGCAATTCCGTCCGCAGGTTCACGCGCGCTTGTTCACATCCATCAACATATCCTGGATGGCTCTGTTCGCTCAGGATAAGTCGGCCAGCTTCAAGGGCTTGCGCGTTTCTGTCGGCAGCTTATCAAGGGGGTTGTCCGCGCAATCCCGTTTCCGTCTCGACAGGGCGCCGGACTTGTTCTGACGGGCAGCGGTGTGAAGAAAATTGGCCGTTGTCCCGCCCCTGGTGTCGCACATCCCTTTCCGAGGGGTTAAGCTCCACAGAAATCCACAAACCACCCCGCCGTCATCCAAAGAGTTTTTGTGCCGACCTCGAACAATTATTTCCATCTGCACCTCGTCTCCGACTCCACCGGCGAGACGCTGATCACCGTGGCGCGCGCAGTTGCTGCGCAATACGCCAACGTGACGCCGGTCGAGCACGTCTATCCGCTGGTGCGCAGCCAGAAGCAGCTCGATCGTGTGCTCGACGAGATCGAGGAAGCGCCGGGGATCGTGTTGTTCACGCTGCTCGAGAAGGATCTGGTCTCGCGGCTCGAGAACAAGTGCAAGGAGATCAATGTTCCGAGCCTGTCGATCATCGGCCCGGTGATGCAGCTTTTCGAAGCGTATCTCGGGGCCGCGACGACCGGCCGTGTCGGCGCGCAGCACGTCCTCAATGCGGAATATTTCAAGCGCATCGACGCGCTGAACTACACGATGATTCACGACGACGGCCAGCATGTCGAAGGCCTGGAGGAGGCCGACGTGGTCCTGGTCGGTGTCTCCCGTACATCGAAGACTCCGACATCGATTTATCTGGCCAATCGCGGTATCCGCACCGCCAACGTGCCGCTGGTGCCCGGCATTCCGCTGCCCTCACAGTTGGAGACGCTGACGCGGCCGCTGGTGGTAAGCCTTCACGCGACGCCGGAACGCCTGATCCAGATTCGCCAGAACCGCCTGCTCTCAATGGGCACCAATTCGAGTAGCGACACCTATACCGACAGACAGGCGGTCGCCGACGAAGTCGCTTTCGCGCGCAAGCTCAGCGCTAAGCACGAGTGGCCGCTGCTGGATGTCACCCGACGCTCGATCGAGGAGACCGCCGCGGCGATCATGAAGCTTTATACTGATCGCCAGCGTAATCGGCCGTCCGAGTAAGTGCCGGCGATGGGTCTGTGGCGCGGCAAATCTCCGTTGATCCTGGCGTCGCAGAGCAGCGCGCGAAAAATGCTGCTGGCGAATGCCGGGCTCGAATTCGAGGCGGTTACGGCCGACATCGATGAGCGCGGGATTCAGGCCAGCTCCAAGCTTTCAGGTCCACGCGAAGTCGCTCTGCTTTTGGCGCGCGAGAAGGCTATGGCGGTCTCGGGCAATCATCCGGGAAGCTACGTGATCGGCGCCGACCAGACGCTGGCCCTTGGCGATCGTCTCTTCAACAAGCCCGCCGACCGCGCGCAGGCGATGGCGCAGTTGCGTGATCTCGCCGGCAAAGCCCACGAGCTGAATTCCGCCGTAGCCGTGGCGCACGACGGCAAGATCGTCTTCGAGGATGTCGCAGTCGCCCGCATGACCATGCGCGCGATGACTGAGGCGGAACTTGCAGCCTATCTTGACGCTGCCGGCGATGCTGTGACCACCAGCGTCGGCGCCTATCAGCTTGAGGGCCTGGGCATCCATCTGTTCGCGCGCATCGAGGGTGACCATTTCACCATTCTCGGCCTGCCGCTGCTGCCCCTGCTTGCGTTCCTGCGGCGCGAACGGCTAGTTGCGGTGTGAATGACAGACATGGCTGTGGGCTGATGCGGATTCTTGGACTGACCGGCTCGATCGGAATGGGCAAATCGACCACCGCGAAACTATTCGCGGAGGCCGGTGTGCCCGTCTACGACGCCGATGCCGCTGTCCATCAACTGTATGAAGGCGAGGCCGCCCCCGCGATCGAGGCCGCCTTCCCCGGCACCACTGCGAACGGCAAGGTCGATCGACCAAAACTGTCCGCGCGCGTCGTGCATGATCCGGCCGCGATCAAGCAGCTTGAGCAGATCGTTCACCCCATGCTCGGCGCCTCCCGTCAGAAATTCTTTGCCGATGCGGAAGCCGCCAAGGCGCCGGTCGTGGTTCTCGACATCCCGCTGCTGTTCGAAACCGGTGGCGAGAAGCGGGTTGATGCCGTGGTCGTGGTGTCGACCTCGGCAGAGCTTCAGCGCGAGCGCGTGCTAGCTCGGGGCACGATGGACGAGGCCAAGCTTGACGCCATCATCGCCAAGCAGACGCCCGACGCGGAAAAGCGCGAGCGCGCCGACTTCGTGGTGGATACGTCACACGGACTTGAACCTGTGCGCGCGCAAATCACGCACATTCTGGCCGAGGTCGTTAAGATGCCGCAGCGGCGAGCCTGATTCGCTGCCTCACACGGCCTCCTAGATCATGCGCGAAATCGTCCTCGACACTGAAACCACCGGTCTCGATCCGCTCCGCGGCGATCGCCTGGTCGAAATCGGCTGCGTCGAGGTTTATAATCGCATGCCGACAGGGCAGACGTATCACGTCTATATCAATCCCGAACGGGACATGCCGGCGGAAGCCTTTGCGGTGCACGGGCTGTCAGCCGAGTTCCTGTCGACCAAGCCGTTATTCCACGAGGTCGTCGACGCGTTTCTGGAGTTCATCGGCGATGCGCCGCTCGTGATCCACAACGCTTCGTTCGACATCAGCTTCATCAATGCCGAGCTCGACAAGATCAAGCGCGCGGCGATCCCGCGGGAGCGGTTGGTTGATACGCTGCTGCTGGCGCGGCGCAAGCATCCGGGTGTGTCGAACCGACTCGACGATCTCTGTTCGCGCTATGCGATCGACAATTCACACCGCACCAAGCACGGCGCGTTGCTCGACGCTGAGCTCCTGGCTGAAGTCTATGTCGACCTGGTCGGAGCCCGGCAGTCGCAGCTGCTCCTGGCTTCGGAGAGCGACGAGATCCGTGTCAATGCGGCTGGCGACGCGCCACGGCGGCAGCGGCTGGTGCCGCTTGCGCCGCGGGTGACGGACGCCGAGCGCGAGGCCCACCGGGCCTTCATCTCAACACTCGGCGACAAGGCGATCTGGAACGAGTTCCTGCCCGCTCCAGCTACCTCTCCGGCCGGTTAGGCCTGACCGCTCGGCTGAGCGGCCATTTGCCGCTCCATGTTTTGGCGATAGAGACCGACGAAATCGACCGGATCCAGCATCAGCGGCGGGAACCCGCCGTCGCGGACTGCAGTCGCGATGATCTCGCGGGCGAACGGGAACAACAACCGCGGGCACTCGATCATGACCAGCGGGTGGAGGTTCTCCTTCGGCACGTTGGCAATCCGGAACACCCCGGCATAGGCGAGCTCGAACGAGAACATCACCTTGCCCGCGTTCTCGGCCTTGCCCTCGACCGACAGCGTCACCTCGAACTCCTGTTCGCTGAGGTTGTTGGCACTGACATTGATCTGGATGTTGATCTGGGGCTGTTGGCTCTGCTGCTGGAGCGAAGCCGGCGCGTTCGGATTTTCGAACGAAAGATCCTTGGTATATTGCGCCAGCACGTTGAGCTGGGGAGCCTGGGCCGCCTCGGGAGGGGTGCCGTTACCGTTGGTCATGAAAGTCTCTCCTTACCCGATTGGGGCTGAATTTCGCGGCGGTTGGCTAACATAGGGC